>JAAKFF010000065.1 GCA_011065165.1 Chlamydiota bacterium | reverse complement strand
GTTGGTATGGAGAACAAAGATCGTCTGCAGTCGACTTCTCTTAAGAATTTTTACAAATCCTTCGGTAATTCTCTCTGGAATCCCTATGGGAAAGCGGGTATGAATCCGCAGGAGTTTCAGATGGGGGATCTGATCTAACGCTTCTATCAGAGCGCCTAATTTTTCATCGCTAAGTGATAGGGGATCGCCGCCACTCAGAATGATCTCGAAGAGGGTGGGGTCGTCTCGGATTGCTGCGAGTTCATTTTGGAGAGTATCGGTCACTTCGTAGGGGTAGTTCTGCCGGAAGCAGAAGCGGCAGTTCATGGCGCAAGCGCTCGTCGGCATCAGTAGGGCTCTTCCCTCATACTTTTTTAGGAGGCGAGGTGTCTTCTGAAAGGAGCGGTCGGAGAGGGGGTCATCACAGAAGCCCGCGGCAGGGCTCTCTTCATCGACGGTCGGTAGGAATTGGCGCAGGATGGGGTCGCTCATTACGCCCTTCTCTACCTTTTCAGCAAGCCGCCTGGGCATGTTGAGAGGGAAGGTGGGGCGCTTTAAGATGCGGCTCTTCTCGATCTGAAGAAAATCCGCGAGGGCTTCCCAACTTCTAAAGTTATCTTTTTGTATAGCTCTCCACTTCATCTAGTTGAGGGGGTCTCACGCGTTGAATCTCTGCTCCTATCGATTGGAGCTTTTTTTCTAAGTTTTCATAGCCACGGTCGATATAGGGGAGTCCCGAAATTATGCTCTCCTCATCTGAGAGCAGCGCAGCCATGACATAGGCAAATCCTGCACGTAGATCGGGAATTTCGATCTCTCTCCCTACGAAGGTGGTGGGGCCTTTCACGATCAGACTGTGCTGGTAATTTTGCGAAGCGAAGCGGCAGGGACGATCACCTAAACACTGGGTGAAGAGCTCCAGATCTGCGCCCATATCTTTTAAGGTCTTTGCGTAGCCAAATCGATTTTCGTAGACTGTTTCGTGTACGACTGAGCTACCCTCCGCTTGGGTTAGTAGGACGACAAAGGGCTGCTGCCAGTCAGTTAAAAAACCGGGATGCACGTCGGTCTCTAAGTGGAGGCCTCCTTTCAGAGCTCCTTGGTAGAAGAATTCGATGCCCCCCTCTTTCACTGAGAATCCGCCATTAATCTGACGGAGTTTATTGAGAAAGGTGATCATGTGATGCTGCTCCGCCCCTTCGACAAAGACGCGTCCCTTGGTTGCAATCGCCAGCATGCCTAAGCAGGCCGCCTCAATGCGGTCACTGATAACGGTATGTTCTACTTCATAGAAGGTCTCCGTCTCTTCCACATAGATCGTACGGTCGACGTCGACATTGATTACAACACCCAACTTTTGCAGAAATAAGATAAGGTCGATCACTTCAGGTTCGATAGCGGCTCCGCGGATGGAGGTGCGTCCTTTAGCGCGACAGGCGGCGAGCATCGCATTTTCTGTGGCCATAACAGAGGGGTAGGGTAGATCGATAATCGTTCCCTTGAGTCCCTCTGGTGCATGGGCAAAATAGGCGTTTTCCTGTTTTATCGTGCGGAACTCTACGATAGCGCCCAATTTTTCTAGTGCCATAATATGAAAGTCGACAGGACGCTTCCCAATGTTGCATCCTCCCACTGTAGGAACGACGATATTCTCTTTTGTGCGGCCGAGTAGTGCTCCCATCATCAAAATCGGAATGCGGTTGGCACCAGAGAAGTTTAAAGGAATATAAGAAGACTTTATCTCTCTGGTGATCACCTCCATCGTTCCTCCCTCACGATCCCATACCACCTCCATACCGATCTCTTGACAGAGGTTAACGGTTGTCTCCACTTCGGAGATATTTGGAACGTTAGAGAAGATGCATCTCTTATCGGAGAGAAGCGATGCAACGAGCATCTTTGAGATCGCATTTTTTGCGCCCGTCGCTCTAACATGGCCATTGAGCGGGCGTCCGCCTTTCACTTTAAGAACTTCCATTCATTCACTATAGCAAGTTGAGTTGTTTTGGAAACGTGATTTTTTCAAGAAAGGAAGGGAGTAAGCCTACATCGGCTTTTTCATAGCTAATACTCCGCTGTAATTTCAGTGCGAGCCACCCAAATGTTTTGCGTAGATTGATCTCAACAATCGGATGTAATTTGTTTTCATAGACCAGTGCGTCGATCCCTAAGTTGCCGACATAGCCCGCTGCGCTGATCTGCTTAAGTGTTCCCTTGACGCGTTCTAAGTGCTCTTCTAAAAAAGGGATCTCTCTATCTACTATCGTCTTCTTATAGACGCCGCGTTCGCTATTTTCCATCACCGTAGCCCCCAAAAATGTGGACTCCCCATCGATCATCCATTGCGTGCTAAAATCCATCTCGCGCTTCACCCACGGCTCTCCTATTAGGAGCTCCCCCCTTTTAAAGCGCTCTGCAACGCGACTCTTCACCTTTTCAAGTGAGGCCTCACTCTCTAAAATGGACCGCCCACGCCCAGCTAGAGCGTAACAGCTCTTTATCACCTTAGGATAGGGTCCCACTTTCAGCCACGCTTCCACCTCACTCATCTGGTGGAGGAGTTTAGCGCCCGGCAGTTGGGGGCTGTGGGTGAAGGCGAAGGCTTTTGAGGCGAGCTCCCTAAGTCTGCTCGGTATCACGTAAGGCAGTGTGGTCCACCGTTTGATCGCATCGGACCATCCCCACGTCTCAATCTTGTCATATCCCGTAATCGTCTCATCAAAGAGGTGGAGACGCGCCGGCTTATCATCCAGATAGCCTGCAGGAGGGGGGTGCGTGACCACGACGCCATCTCCCTCCGGCGCATACAAGAAGGGCAAGAACTGCAGCTGCAGAAAGTTGGGATGGACGCTAAAGGCCTCCTTGAGACTCAAGTTGGAGCGCGTCTCAAGCTCCCACTCGAAGTTGACGTTGGCGATATGGAGTCTCTTCATCTTGCTTCCTATCTTTTTGGCTACTATAATTGAAAAGATGAAATTTAAAACAGGAATAGGCCAGGATAGCCACCGTTTTCTACCCGAAGGGGAGGAGAAAAAGTGCACCATTGCCGGGCTCGAGTTTGAGGGCGTTCCCGGGCTAGATGCCGATTCCGACGGTGATGTGGTTTTTCACTCCCTCTGCAATGCGATCACCTCCCTGACCCACCTACCAATCTTAGGTGGCGTTGCAATTGAGCTCTGCAAAAGAGATGGAGTCACCGACAGCCGCCTCTATCTCGATAGAGCCCTCCAGTCGCTTGGCGACCAGATGGTGGAACATGTGGCATTTACCATCGAGGGCAGTCGTCCCAAGTTTCAACATCGGGCAGATGAGATCCGCCAGAGCGTCGCTTCCGCCCTATCTCTCTCCATCGACCAGGTTGGCATCACCTTCACATCAGGAGACGGCCTCACTGCGTTCGGCCGAGGAGAGGGACTCCAATGCTTCTGCTTACTCACAACTTCAACCCACTCTTAGGGTCTCTTCAAATTCATTCCCACACCTATAGAATCTATCTTTTCCCCTAATAAGATTTCTTCGGCCTGCGCAACTCTAGAAGTTTACTTCGGCCTCCAGAAAATCTTCTTAGGAAAAAACTCTAGCTTCTGCTGTGGAAAGCAATTTAAAGAGACCCTCTGGAAAATCGATTCTCCATCGGGAGGCCGTGCAGAGCACTGTCCGTCCCAAGCCCTGCGGGCTCCTTCGAATCGATTTTTCTCTAGCGTCTTGAAGCCGTCGGTTGCTGCGGGGTCCTATTCCAAACTATTAAGTTTGAAATATAGGTCTACTCAATCGGCTTTAGTAGACGTCCATGAGGAGGCGCTTGTCGCGGCGCATTTTTTTAATGAAATGTTTTGCTTCTAGGGGGGAGAGGTTGCCTTGGTTTTCGGCGATGGTGTGGAGGGCGGCGGTGACATCTTTGGCCATGCGGCTGGCGTCGCCGCAGATGTAGACGGTGCCACCGGATTGGATCAGCTGCCAGATGTCGGGAGCTTTCTCGAGTAATTTATGTTGGACGTAGACTTTCTCTTTCTGATCGCGGGAGAAGGCGAGATCGAGGCGGAGGAACTCTTTTTTTTGGAGGGATCGGAAGAAGGATTCGTAGTAGAAGTCGATGGTCCGGTTACGCTCGCCGAAGATGAGCCAGTTCTCTCCTGGGGCGTTCTCTCTTTCACGCTCTTGGAGGAAGGCGCGGTAGGGGGCAACGCCGGTTCCTGGGCCGATCATAAGGATCGGTGTTTCAGGAGTGGGGAGTGTGAAGGATGGCGTAGGATGGTGAAAGATGTAGATGGGTGTGGTATGGAGCTCTGCTGTTTCTGTGAGGAATTTTGAGGTGATGCCCTCTTGCTCGCTCTCTTCGTGCATGTAGGAGAAGGTGGCGATGAGAAGATCGACGGTGTGCGTTGCGCGAGAGGGGGCGGAGGCGATGGAGTAGAAGCGGGGGAGAAGGGGTGCAAAGGAGGAGAGGATCTCTTGGAGTGGCGTTTCATGGAGGTTGAGGGGTATGCGGAGAAGGTTGGCTTTAGTGGTAAAGAAGTGCTCGAGGGTCATCTGGCTTCCTGAACGGGGGTCGGTGATCTCTTCTTGGCCGGTTTTTTTAAGGGCGTTGAGGAGCTTTTTAACTTGATTGGAGGGGTTTTCAGGGAAGATACCGAGGGAATCTCCCACTTTGTAGCTAATATCGGAACCGGTCAAGTCAAGGGTGAGGTGGTAGGTTCTTTTTGTGGAACCCTCTTTGTTGAGGAGAGTGCGCTCGGTGATTTTTGCGGGGAAGGGATTTTTTCTAGTTGTCTCAGTCAAGCCCATCTTTTGGTGAGCTCCGCCAATTTTTTGTTCGAAATGCCGCCGAGGAATTCAATGGCATTAAGAAGTCGCGCTCGGGTGAGATCTTTTCCCAAGATCTCTATCGAATCGAAGAGGGGAGGTCCTTGATGTTTTCCAGTGATGGTGGCAAAGAGTATGCGCATCACGATCTTTTTATGGTTGACTTCGAAGAATTCGGCGACATCTCTTGAGGCTCTGTCAAAACCATCGCGTTTCCAATTCTCCTGCTTCTCCATGCTCAAAATCATCCCTTGCAAAATTTGGACAGCTTGAGTTTTATCGGTTCCCTTCGGTGTGAGGAGCTCTTCGTTTAGTTCGATATGGGTGATGAAGAGGAAGCTGCAGAGTTCCATGAACTCACCAAAGGTCTTGATGCGTGTGTGGATGAGGGGGATAATTTTCTCCATTCTCTCGTCTGAGAAGCCCCACTCTCTGATCTTGGCCCAGAGATCTTTTTCAGGGATCGAGTTGATCAGATAGTGCTGGTTTAACCAGTCGAGCTTCTTCACATCGAAGAAGGCGCCAGAGACTCCTACGCGCTCCAGAGAGAAGTCTTTAATGATCTCATCTAAGGTGTAGATCTCTTTATCTTCTGGCATGCTATATCCCATGAGACTTAAGAAGTTGACGAATGCTTCTGGAAGGTATCCGCTCTCTTTATAGTAGAAGACCGAAGTGGGATTCTTACGTTTCGACAGCTTCTTTCCATTTTGGCCTAGTAGGAGTGGCATGTGCATGAAGCTCGGTCTCTCCCATCCGAAAAGGTCATAGAGGAGGACATGTTTTGGTGTGGAGGTCATCCACTCATCTCCACGAATGATATGGGTTATTTTCATAAGGTAATCGTCGACGACATTAGCGAGGTGGTAGGTGGGGAATCCATCTGATTTCAGGAGGATTTGATCATCAACTTCACTCCATGGGCAGGTGATCCTTCCTTTGATCATATCTTCATATTCGCACTCGCCAGTTAGGGGGACTTTCAGGCGGATGACATAGCTCTGCCCCTCTTTTTCGCGCGTATTAATCTCATCTGGACTTAAGTTGCGGTAGCGGCGATCGTATCCCATGCGCTTTCCCATCTTTCCGGCAAGTTCACGCATCTCTTTGAGCTCCTCAGGCGTGGCAAAGCATTTGTACGCCTTTCCTTGGTCTAAAAGTTGCTGGCAATGTTTGCGGTAGATATCGGTGCGCTCCGACTGACGATAGGGGCCGTATGGGCCGCCTATATCGGGTCCCTCATCCCACTGAATACCAAGCCAGTGGAGCGATTTAAAAATGCTCTCTTCATATTGGCGGCGACTGCGTGACTGATCGGTATCTTCAATGCGCAGGAGAAATTTTCCTCCATGATGACGCGCAAAGATTAAATTGAATAGCGCCATATAGGGCGTCCCAACATGGGGGTCGCCTGTAGGTGATGGTGCGATGCGTGTACGTACTTCCATAACTGGAATATTGTATAGAGTTCGGAAATTATCCGCCAGCGGCAGCTTTGAGGGAGAGCTGCTCTCTCTCGAGGAGAACGAGATCTTTCATAATAGAGTAGGCCTCTTCAAGCTGCAGGTCGTTCTGGCCATAGCGCTCGATATCTTTGGAATCAAACTCTTCTTTGCGGATCTCCTTAAGAAAATTTTGATAGTTGCGATTTTCGGTGATGCGCATCTCAGAGTTGCTCTTTAAGGTTTCGAGATAGGGGCCGTAGAGATCAATTTTTTTCTGCCTATCTTTCTTATAGAGGCGTCTCATCTTTCCCCGGTGGAAGGGGTGAATGTCGGTTAGATTGTCTGTGAAATTTGGTGTGATCTCATCGGTTTCTAGAGGGAACTTTGAGAAGCTCTCGCCGATTTCAAGTTCTGTAAGACCGCCTGGAATTTCGATGTCCGCTCTGGTTCCGCTGAGCTGTGGGCTCTTTCCTGAAACAGTGTAGTAGAGTCCACGGGTGACTTTATACTCTCCCTGAGGATTCACTCTATCTATGTTCCCCGCTTCCAATGTAAAAGTTTGGTAGGAGCCCTTGCCCCAGGTGGTGGCATCTCCTACGACAATGGCGCGGCCATAATCTTGGAGGGTCTGAGCTACAATCTCTGCAGCGGAAGCACTTCCCTTGTTGGTTAGAACCAGTAGGGGGCCGTCCCATGTAAGCGTGCCATCAAAGTTGCGCAGGTGTTGGATGTTCCCGCCGCTATCTTTGATAGAGACTACTACCCCTTTTTTGATGAAGAGACCGGTAACTTCTACAGCTTGTGGAAGAAGTCCTCCTGCATTACCTCGTAGATCAAATACGATGCCGTAGAGCTTATGCTCTCTTTTGATCTCTTCGATGGCATTTTTAATATCGGAGGCGGAGGAGGCTTTGGGATCTTGGTAGAAGGAGAAGAGGCGGATGTGTGCGATGACACCATCGCCATAGGGTACCTCTTCCCGTTCAAAACGGGTCTCTTTAAGGACGATTTCATCTCTCTCCACTTCGATAACAAACTTCTCGTTTTTCTTATTCTCTCCATCACTCGCCTCTCTCAAAATGGTAAGCGAGACAGTGGTTCCCTTGGGACCGCGGATGAGGTTGACCGCTTCGATGATATCCATTCCTACAACAGGTTCATGATCAACTGCTATGATTCTGTCTCCGGCTTTGAGCTCCCCATCACGGAGGGCGGGACCCCCTTCAAGGAGACGTACAAGAGTGAAACCATTTAGATCATCACGCAGTTGCGCACCGATTCCAAAGAGGCGCTGCTGTACTTGGATCATGAACTGGTTAGCTTCGGTGGGAGTGAAGTAGACGGTATGGTTATCGAGCGCCGAACTGAAGCTCTTTAAGAAGTAGGCCAACATCTGTTTTTTCTGAGCCTTTTTCTTCCCCTTCTGGAGGATCTCCTGCTCTCTCGTTGAACGCCTTTTTTTGAGGCGCTTAAGGAACTGCTCCTGAGACTCCAGCTCAAGTTCTCTGGCTGTTTCGAGTTGTAGGGCTCGGATCTTGAGGAGGCGCTCTTCTAGTTTACTTTCGTCGACAGTCCACTTAAGATCTTTAAAATTAGGGAGTTTTGCGTTCTCTGGCAGGGGTAGATCGGCAATTTTCTTCTCTAAACGCTCTCGCCGGGCGATCGAGCCGATCATGAGCTTATAGATCTGATTAAAATGGGAGAAATCTTCCTTTTTGTAGCACCCTATCAGGGCATCAATAAGCTCATCTGAGGGGTTTTCCCACTCTTCCACCTCATCAGCAAGGAGATAGGTCTTCGTGGGGTCTAGCTCGTCTAGGAAGTTCTTGAGAGACCTCCTGACGATCTCTGGACTGAACTGTTTGTAGGTGACGTGGCTTTTAAAAATTTCTTTTGACTTTTGATGGGTCAGATGGGGGGTCAGTTCAGGTGGCTTAGCCTCAATAAGAAGGGTAAGAAATAGGAATAAAATGCTAAGTATCAGTTTGTTACGTATCATCTGATCTAGTTCCTAAATTTGTCTCTTCTTGATCGATTCATCTTACAGCAAATCAGAGGTTTAAGTCTAC
>JAAKFF010000064.1 GCA_011065165.1 Chlamydiota bacterium | reverse complement strand
GGATGCCCATAGTTCGGGATGTTTTTCAAGGTTAAAAAACTCCGAGGAGAGTGCAAAGTGCTGTGGCGGGCCGTTATTTCTAATAAAGCGGTAGCAGAAACCGAGCCTCTTAAACTCTTTTGGGTCGTAGCCGTGCAGCGCCTCTTTTGGAATTCCAATCTCCATCTCATAGGAGTTACGTCTCACTGCGGTGTCGATGATAAAGAGTGAGGAGTCGGCGAGTTCATGGGAATCTTCGCCACGAAAGCGCGTCACCTCGAGCGCCTGAACGCCATCGACCTCTTCAGGATAGATGATAAAGTGGTGACAGAAGCGTGTGATACTGCTGGTACTCTTTAGATCGCGTGTATCGATAAAGAGCTCCAAAAAATCCCCCTCTTCTGGCTTTTTTTTCACTTTGGCATAGATACTTAACCCTTGAAAGCCCCACGAGAGAGAGAGGTCAGCGAACTTCTTCTCATTAAGAAGCCCTGAGGTATCGGGAAGAAACTCTCTACGTCCCGCCCGGCGGATCTTGGTACGCACTTCAAAGAAGGTAGAGGGACTAAAGGGACGCAGATCTTTAAGAGCGGTCATGAAGGTGGATCGCTCCCTTTTCCTTTAGATCTGTTAGAACCTCATGCATCAGTAGCCTCTTAGCCTCTCGCGATAGAATAGCCTGTCCCTGCTTCATCTCAGTGGAGAAGTTGCTGCTTGGAAGAGACTTCTCTTTAAGCTGGAAGAAGGAGAGACGGCCCGACTCGGGCAGTGAGACATCCGACCAGCTCTGCTCCACCATCGAGAAGATATCGGAGTTAAACCAGGGGCTCTTTTCGTGATTCTTAAAGAGTTGAAACGCCTTAACCAGCCCCCATTGGGCCTCGAGTGGCGGCTTCATGTCGAGCCTATCCTCTCGACTAACCTGTGAGGACTGACTCAAGAAGGGGCTCTCATCTCCGCGGCGTTTGATATCGCCGTGGGCGCGGCGCATATAGCCATAGAGACGGCAACTAGGGTAGAAGCCATCTAAGTTTTCATGGTAATCGGCTGGCAGTTCTAGCTTCATCTCGCGGCCATCGCTCTCAATCGCATCTAACAGCTCAGAGTAGACGAGACGTCCCACTTCATTTTTGACCTCTTTAAGAGGGGCGTCATCTTTAAAGAGGGAGCGATGACTCTTTCGCAGTTTGACATAGGCTCCTTCCAGCTCTCTTTCTAGTAGGGCATCGAGAATGCCTCTCTCATCGGCCTCAGCGAAGGTCAGGATGGTTTTGGTTAACTCTCGGTCGATAACCTGGAAGCGGTAGAATCTCTCACCATCCGATGTGAAGAGCTCCAGACTTTTACACGCCTCTAGAGCGATCGGATCGCTCTCTAGCTCTCCCTTTAGCGCGCACTTCGAGAGGAGCGTCAATAGGGGCTCTCCACTCATGAGCCCATCGAATGGAAGATATCTTCCACTTGCTGAAAAGCTCACTTCGCGCCTATTCAAATGGGCACCATCGAGAGCGCTCTCTATCCACTCAGGATGCAGAAGGGCGATCTGACCTCTGGAGAAGTGATCGATCACATGTCGCTTCTGCGCATCGATCCCTTCAAGGGCGGCAAAATACCCCTCAGCATCTTTTGCTCTCTTCAGAGCGAGCAGAGGAAAGTGCTCCTCTAATAGGGCGTAGTTCTCTCGCTCTAGCTGCCACTCCCACATCTCCCTCATCGTCACTTGCAAGGCCACCTTCTCTCTTTGAACTTCAGAAAATTCAACTAAGAAGCGCTGCTCGATAAGTTCGGGACTCCTCTTCTCGACCTCCTCTACTGAAGAGAAGCTCATCGGAAGTATGAGAAGCTCTCTCTTGCCACTGCTGAGCAGATCGAGATAGAGCTCAAGCTTCATCATCGATTGAAAATTATTGATTTCGAGGCTCTGTGGAAGGTGGTAGAGATCCGCCTCTGCAGCTTTGGAAGCGAACCCATGAAACGTCTGATAGAGGTGGGGATCGACAAAGAGTGCGCCCCCTACATCCTTAAAGAGCCGTCGGAAGAGCATCACCTTCTGCCACACCTGCACTGCGCCCTTCTCATCCATCTGAAGACGCGTAAGCTGCTCCTTCCAGAGAGCGCCAAGCTCCTCTTCAGAGATCTCCCCACTCCTTCTCTCCTTGCGAAGAGAGTCGTAGCCATTACGCACGAGATCGACACGCGCCTCTTGATAGGAGACCTTGTATCCCTTCTGCTTGGCGAGTAGAGCAGCATTTGAGATAAACTGCGCGCAGAGTTCCATAAATTTAGGACCAAACCAATCTTCAACAGTGCGACATTGAAAGAGGTTGAGATTTGCTCTCTCTAGCGCCGGATCTACTTCGATCCAGTTGTAATGCTTCTGTTGAAAGAGTAGATATTCACGGAGAATATTGGGAGGGAATGCACTCTCCCCCAGATAGAGATCGACCAGTAGAGCAAATGTCTTAGGAGTCATCTCATCCGTATCGTTTAAAAAACTCTCCATATTGACTTTCTGAGAGGGGATCACCTGCGCCCAAAGATTTTCAACACTGATAAAGGGTGCGTTGGGGTGGTGGTAGGGACGAAACTCTTTGTGCCGCTTCATCCGCTCCGTCAGCTCAACTTTGAGCTCATCAAAATAGGCCTCAACTAAGAGTACTCCAATCCCACTACCGAGCAGATCATTTCGCACCACTCCATCGTTAAAAAAGTTTGGCATGATCCTCTTCTCAGAGAGTGTCAGATCGCTCCGATCACTCCATAAAAAGCGAACCATTCTATCCATCTCATTCCGCATCATCTTGGAGCCATCTAGAGCCATCCCGATGGGATGATCCTCAGCTCTCTTTGGACCATTCAGAGTGTATTGTGTCCCGAAAAATGAGAAGGAGATCACGATCACCACTGCGATCACGATGAAGAAGTAGCGCTGGTAGGTGCGAAAAAATTGTAGCATGTCACGTTCCTAAGTGTGAAAAGGGGCCATCGTAGCAAACTCCTCTCGTTTCCTGCAAGGCGTAGCGCCCTAAAAAAAATTGACGCTATTGCACCTTGTCGGAAAATGATCCGGAGGCCGCTGCCCGACCTAACGTCTTAAGTACCTAATACTCAGCGTATTAATAATTAATAACAAATTAATCATTAATTATGTTATAATAATATTTATAAAAGTTACTAATAATTAATATCGGAGAAACAAATGATAGATAGTTTAAGTGGCCCTAAGGGTTGCGTTTATTCTGATCGAAAGGGGATCCATGAGATGAAGCAGGAGCGGATCCAAGAGAAAAAGGCTGAAAAGGCTGCTCTTAAGAGGTTTAAGGAAGAGGCCAAAAGAGTAAGTCCTCTCCGGTTTTACAAGGGAGCACTAGTACTAAGACTCAGAGGCTCAAGACGGTCTCAAAGGATTAAGACGGTCTTAGGACTGTCTTAGGTTCGTAAATTACTTATATACAACATATTAAAATATAGTAACAGTTAACAGGAGAGCTCATAAAAATGGCACAAACAATAACACCAGATACAGAAAAATCATTTATGAGTTTTCAAGAATTCATCGATCGTGAATTCCATACTAGTCTATCAGACCACGTATTAAGGGTCACAGAAAGTGATCTCAAGGCCCTTGAAATCAGTCAAAGAATCATTAATAAAAAAGTTAATAACACCCCCACGAAGTTTTGTGGCAAAGACATTAAATTAGATCAGACTAGGATGATTGATAGTAGCAAACTAGTTATCAAAAAAGTAAAACATCTATCTTGCATAACTCTCTAAAATGATTAGAGATAAATAGCAAACAACTTTAATAGTTAGTTAATAAAATAATACAGGAGTTTAATTATTATGAGTACTATATCAGAAGAACGAACTGCCTATTTTGACTTAGTCAGCAGAATAGGGACAGAGAAAGATCTATCTATTGAAAAGAAAGGTATGAATAAGGACAAAACGATCTTCCCTGATGTGATCGAAAGAGTAAAAGAAGCCTTTCTAGGTACAGAAAGATTATCAAGTAGAGAGTTTTTCGGGATGAAGGATCAGGATCAGCTAGATGCTTTCCGTAATGGATTGAAAATTATTAAAAGCTTCGCATCCCCAGCACAGAGTAGTTCTGCTCTCAAAACTCTTCGAGAAATTTATTATCTAGCGGTTAAAAAATCCAATCCCATCAATATTGAGCGCCTTAAGATGATGGGTGCAGTTAACCTCACTAACTCAAAGAGTTAAAATACTAACCTCTGATTAGTAGGATTTTGCAAAAATCACTCGGCGTCTGCTCTCCTTTCCGGTAAAGGGGCAGACGCCTTTTTCTTTCTTCCCATCCATCGGGATACATCTAATGGATACGTTTAGATCTCTCTGAACCATCTCCTCGACGGCTGGATCTCCAGACCAGTGGGCTGAGGCAAAGCCCCTCTCCTCTTTAAAGAAGCGGTAGAACTCCTCTTTGGTGTCGATCTCTTTGAGATGGGCCTTCTGGAAGGCTTTGGCCTTCTGCAGCAGGTCGCTCTGGATCGCATCAAGCTGGTCGACAACTGTTTCGAGAAGCTCCTCTTCTGAGAGCGATTGACGATCTTTGTGCGCCTTAGTGCGCTTGGCGATACTTAACCGCTTCTCAGCAAGCTCCTTTGGCCCAATTTCGATACGCATAGGCACTCCCTTCTTTATCCACGACCAGACTTTTTCGCCGCTGCGAATATCTCTCTCGTCGAGTTGAACGGTGAGCTGACCAGCGCCATAGGGAATCGCCTGGAGCTTCTCTTTAAGGGTGCGGCAATAGTTCAGGATCTCCTCCTTGGACTCGGGCTTGTTCAGGTGTGGAATGATCACAATCTGCGCGGAGGCGATACGTGGGGGAAGAACCAGCCCATCATCGTCGCTGTGGACCATGATCAGACCACCGATAAGGCGGGTGGAGACACCCCATGAGGTGGTCCAAGCCAGCTCTTGCTCTCCCGTAGAGCTCTGGAAGGTGATATTAGCCACCTTGGAGAAGTTCTGACCAAGAAAGTGGGAGGTTCCCGCCTGCAGCGCCTTTCCATCTTGCATCATCGCTTCAAGAGTGTAGCTCGCCGCAGCTCCTGGAAAGCGCTCGCTCTCGGTCTTCTCCCCCTTGATCGCAGGGATTGCCAGGACTTTTTCAGCAAAATCGACATAGATATCGAGGATTTTTAGCGTCTCTTCAAGGGCCTCTTCTTCAGTGGCATGAGCGGTATGTCCCTCTTGCCAGAGGAACTCGGCAGTGCGCAGAAAGAGGCGGGTGCGCATCTCCCAGCGAACGACATTGGCCCACTGGTTGATAAGGAGGGGTAAGTCGCGGTGGGATTCAATCCATTTGGAGAACATCTCGCCAATGATCATCTCGGAGGTGGGACGGACGACGAGCGGCTCTTCTAACTTGCCATCGGGATCGGGGATGAGCTTGCCATCTTCTCCTTTAATGAGGCGGTGGTGGGTGACAACGGCGCACTCTTTGGCAAACCCTTCAATATGAGCAGCCTCTCTCTCAAGATAGCTGAGCGGGATAAAAAGGGGGAAGTAGGCGTTTTGATGTCCGGTCTCTTTAAGTCTTTTATCGAGAATGCGTTGAATATTCTCCCACAGCGCATAGCCCCACGGTCTGATCACCATACAGCCGCGCACTGGTGAGTGTTCGGCTAGCTCTGCGACTTTGATAACCTGCTGGTACCATTCAGGATAGTCCTCTTCGCGAGTGGGGGTGACTGCTCTTCTCATTGGGTAAATTCCTTTTGGAGTTGGTGTTTAAGCGTCTCGCGCACCTCTTGAAGGTCGGCGGGGGTCCAGCCACTGCCCAAGATAGAGAAGGTGTTTTGAAACATCGCCTCTCTCACCTGAGTTCCAGGAAGGAGCACGGCATCTAAGAAATCTTCTTTAGGGAGCGCGATGGAGATACTTCCTTGATGGAGGTAGCCCTCTTTTCGCCTTCTTTGGGCAGCGCCTGCGATCTTCCGTCCATCCTCTCCCATCACATCATATTTCGTCGGCTTGGCCATACAGAAGTGGCGGCAGCTCTCATCGAAAGGGAGGGGCTCCTCGAGCAGGAGGGAGGGTTTTTCAAGAAATGTTTTTACTGCCCTTTTAACCCCAGAATTGATAAAATTATAGTTGTCCAGGGTGTTTAAAGAGAAGTGGGGAGAGTGTGCCGGGAGCAAGATTGAAAAGGCTAGATCAGAGAGGTGGAAGACGACGCCCCCCCCTGTGGGACGCCTCGCTAAGCTGAGTCCTCTCGCTCGAGCCCCCTCTAGATTTAGCAGCTTGGAGGGGCTTAAAAAATAGCCATAGGTTGCCGAGTCTCCCTCCCAATCATAGAAATGGAGGAGGGGAGGATCATCTGGAGAGAGATTCTCCAAAAGTTCGGCATCGATCGCCATATTTTGCTCGGCGCTAGCCGTTCCGGTATCTAAAATTTTCCACATCGTGGTAAACTTTAGCAGAATACGGATAAAATTTACAAAAAAACCTTAAGCCGACAGAATGAGGCTCAAGAGGACGTAATAATAAAAGGATTTTGAGATGTTTGATAAATTCACCAACCGTGCAAAACAGGTCATTAAACTCGCCAAGAAAGAGGCGCAGCGGCTAAATCACAACTATTTGGGGACGGAACATATTCTCCTTGGGCTACTTAAGCTCGGTCAGGGTATTGCTGTTAACGTTCTCCGCAATCTCAACGTCGATTACGATACTGTTTTAAGTGAAGTTGAGAGACTTGTAGGCTTCGGTCCTGAGATTCAAGTCTACGGTGATCCCGCACTGACCGGCAAGGTGAAGAAGGTCTTTGAGTATGCGAATGAAGAGGCAGCTGCCTTAAGCCACAACTATGTAGGAACCGAACACCTCCTTCTGGCGCTCCTCCGCCAGACAGATGGCGTCGCCACACAGATCCTGGAAAATCTCAATATCAATCTGAAAGAGGTCCGCAAAGAGGTTCTTAAAGAACTCGAAACCTTTAATCTTCAGCTCCCCCCAATGGGAATCTCCTCCTCCTCTTCAGAACGCGCTCACCAAGGTGGAAAAGCATCATCCCCTCCCGGAACGGAGAAGATGCCTGCGCTGCGTGCATATGGACATGACCTGACAGAGATGTGTCGTGAATCGAAGCTCGATCCGGTGATTGGACGTAAGCAGGAGGTCGAACGGCTCATATTAATCCTCTGCCGCCGCCGAAAAAATAACCCTGTTTTGATCGGGGAAGCGGGCGTCGGTAAAACCGCAATAGTTGAGGGGCTCGCTCAAGCTATAGTTAAAGGTGAAGTGCCTGAACATCTCGCAAAGAAGAAACTCATCTCTCTCGATCTGACTCTGATGATCGCTGGAACGAAATACCGTGGGCAGTTCGAAGAGCGCATTAAGGCGGTGATGGATGAGATCAAAAAACATGGTAACATTCTCCTCTTTATCGACGAGCTCCATACGATCGTCGGTGCGGGTGCAGCAGAGGGAGCTATCGATGCTTCGAATATTTTAAAGCCTGCACTATCGCGTGGCGAAATTCAATGTATCGGCGCGACCACTCTCGATGAGTACCGAAAGCATATTGAGAAAGATGCGGCCTTAGAGCGCCGTTTCCAAAAAATCAACGTCGCTCCACCTACTATAGAAGAGGCCAATGAGATCCTTACAGGGCTAAAGTCAAAGTATGAAGAGCATCATAAATGTATCTATACCGAAGATGCGATTCGTAGCGCTGTCTATCTATCCGACCGCTATATCACAGGACGCTTTCTTCCCGATAAGGCGATCGACCTGATCGATGAAGCGGGAGCGAAGGCGCGCATCTCGATGCTCCATCAACCGCAAGAGGTCCATCAACTCGAAATTGAGATTGAAGAGCTCCGCAAAGCAAAAGAAGAATCGATAGGAAAACAGGAGTATGAAAAAGCGGCAAGCTTGCGCGATAAAGAGAAAAACTTGCGTGAAAAATTGCATAAGATCACCGCAGAGTGGGAGAAGAACAAAGATGAGCATCAAGTCATCGTTGATGAAGATGATATAGCTGAGATCGTAGCCAAGCAGACACGCATTCCCATCTCACGTCTTACGGAAGGGGAAGCGTCAAAAGTACTCAAGATGCAAGAGCTCCTTAAAAAGAATATCATCGGCCAAGAAAATGCCATCGATATCGTATGCCGCTCGCTGCGCCGCAGTAAAGCTGACATCAAAGATCCCAACCGTCCCATCGGAGCCTTCCTCTTCCTCGGGCCAACAGGTGTGGGTAAAACGCATCTTGCCAAACAGCTGGCGATCCACATGTTCGGTGGAGAAGATGCCCTTATCCAAGTGGATATGTCCGAGTACATGGAGAAATTTGCGGTCAGCCGGATGACTGGATCGCCTCCTGGATATGTGGGACATGAAGAGGGTGGACAGTTAACTGAGCAGGTGAGACGCCGGCCCTACTCTGTCGTCCTCTTCGATGAAGTGGAGAAAGCGCATCCTGACGTGATGAACCTCCTGCTTCAAGTCCTAGAAGATGGACGCCTAACCGACTCCCTCGGACGAAAAATAGACTTCCGTAACACGATCATCTTGATGACCTCCAATCTAGGTTCCGACCTCATCCGTCGCTCAACCGAGGTAGGCTTTGGTGTTCAAGATGGAATGCCCGATTACGATTCGATGAAAGCACAAATCGATAAATCGGCGAAGAAACACTTCAAGCCAGAGTTCATCAACCGTCTTGATGATACGGTCATCTTCAGAGCGCTCGATAAAGAGAGCTTGATTACCATCATCGATCTCGAGGTGGACAAACTTAAAAAGCGTTTAGAACGCAAAAATATCTTCATCAAGCTCGAGCAGAGAGCAAAAGTACATCTCGTTGACAAGAGCTATCAGCCTGAGATGGGAGCGCGCACCCTGCGCCGCGCCATCGAGCAGGAGCTTGAAGATCCTCTAGCAGAGAAGCTGCTTCTCGAAGGCGATGAGCCCAGGCAGATCGTCATCGATGTCAAAGATGAGAAGATCACCTTCAAAGATGAAGAGCTCACTAAAGGGAAGAAAAA
>JAAKFF010000063.1 GCA_011065165.1 Chlamydiota bacterium | reverse complement strand
GAGAGGCCCAGCTCTCTCTTCGAGCAGAGCATGCCGAACGACTCGATGTCGCGCAACTTTGAACGCTTAATCTTGATTCTCTTTCCCTCTTCACCTTCGAGGGTCGCTCCAATCTGTGCAAATGCCGTCTTCGTTCCCGCCCTGCAGGTCGGATCCCCGCAGACAACTTGAAGCGTCTCCGTTCCGTCAAAGACCTGCGCCACCTTCAAATTATCAGCATTGGGGTGAGCATTCACCTCTCTGATCTCCCCCACAATAACCTTGGTAAATGAGAAGGGGGTACGCTCCATCTTATCCACTTCAAGCCCCGCCAACGTCAACACATCGGAGAGCTCCTCGTTTGTTAGGTCAAGATTCACAAACTCTTTGAGCCAAGATAGAGGAGCACGCATTTCAAACCCTTTTTTTGCGACATTGCCACTAATATATCAAATTCTCTCTATTGCAGCCATTTTTTTGTTTGGCATCGAAGAGCAGATTTGATATTTTGTTTTCCATGCGATCTTTAGACAAAGTTCTGACCAAGCGAGTACGCCTCCTTATTCACGCTCTAATCCTCAGCGGCACCCTGAATTTTGCCCTGATGGCGACCTTCATCACCTTCGTTTTAAAAGAGCGAAAAGAGCTCTATCTGCCTGCATTCACAGAGCGAGAGCAGACCCGGCAGATCCTCCTCACCAATCAAGAGGTGGCCCAAGAGTGCTTCCAGATGACCTTTCAAGAGCTTGTCAGAGAGCTCTATGACGAGACCCATGTCGAGCAGGGCTACCGACGCTGCGATCTCGCACTCTCCTCCTTGACAGCTCTTCACTATTTTGATTTAGAGAGGGCCCTATCTGGCTCTCAATTGGAGAAGCGCTCCATCACATTTGAGAGCTCCGCACTCACACTCTATCCCGGAGTGACAGAGGGGCAATTTGATGCGATTCGAACCTTCGCCCGCACCGAAGTGTGGCCCCTAACTCCCGTCGGACTCCACCAAGAGCTCCAAAGGCGAGAGCAGACCCCCGACTCACTCGAAAAGGCGCTCATGCTCACTTCCGAAGTCTACGCCCTCAAACGCACCCTCCATCAACTGCCCTATACCCTCTCCGATCGAGATATTCTCGAGTTGATGAAGCTATCCGAGTGGAGCACGATTGAAAATTTCACATCACTTCCTAAGTTTTTACTGCCGTGCATCGAAAGAGGTTCAAAGCTGGCCGCCTACCTTCTCATCCTTCAAGAGAGAGAGTACGCTCTCAAAGAGCTCAATAACGCGCAGATGGAGAAGCTCATCAGCCTCCTCACAGAGAAGAGCCCAGAGGTCGAAGCCTTTTTAGCAGAGGTCTCCACCGGTATCCGCCCTAAAGCAGTGAGAGATCAAGCCGTAGCTCCCCCCACCAGCCCCGACCGCGGCTACACCGTTCAGCATGGAGATAGCTTGTGGAAGATCTCGCGCAAGTTTGGAGTAAAAATCGACCAACTCCGCGCCCTCAACAGCTTAGAATCAGACCAGCTTAAGCCCGGAACAGAGCTCACCCTTCCATCAGATTAGGGGATCGGGACCGCCAGAGTGCCACGGGTGACACTTACAGATCCGTCTGACAGTTAGATAGGAGCCCTTGAAGGCGCCATACTTTTTAAACGCCTCAATGCCGTAGTTTGAACATGAAGGATAGAAGCGGCACTGACCACCAGTAAAGGGACCGAGCGTCCACTGATAGAGACGGATTAAAAAGATAAAGATGTGCTTCACAGGGATTTTTCCTTGATCGGATTCCAAATCGCCCCTATTATATCTCTTTTGCTCCTTTTGCGGAAGTGGTGGAATTGGCAGACACGCTACCTTGAGGTGGTAGTGAGGGTAATACCTCTTGGGGGTTCAAGTCCCCCCTTTCGCACTCCTCTAGCTTGCAAACTCAATGGTTAATCTTTTCTCCGCTAGTGTTACATTAAGACTCTTGGCTTTCCCAGCATCGATAATACGTTTGAATATTCCGGATAACGTTTTTTGATCGATATCTTTCGTTAAGTCTCTTTTATCTACTTTGATTCCTTTTATCGGTTGTTCTCTTCCAAGGCCCTTCTCTCGATACCATCCCCTTAGACGACCCATTCTGCTATTCAACAGATTCGACACATATATAAGACGGACTATATAATCTGGATTCAATTCATTGCCTATGGAAAAAGAGACAGTTGATGACATATTAACCTTCTAAATTTAGTGAGGTTAATTATCTCTTTGCCCATTGATTTTAGTAAAGAGAACTCTTATCCTGATAGGATGCCAGCGGTAACGATAGATTTGGTTTCGCAGTAGGCGTCTAGACTGCCGATGAGGGAGTTTTCGCGGCCGATTCCCGACTCCTTCCACCCCCCAAAGGGGAGGAGTTCTGAGACGACGTCGGTGGTGTTGATCCCAACCGTTCCCGCTTCCAAGCTCTCTGCCACGCGATAGGTGCGGCCGATATTCTCACTGAAGAGGTAGGAGGCCAAGCCGTAGTTAGTATCATTAGCCATTTTGATCGCCTCTTCTTCTGAGGAGAAGCGGTAGATCGGTGCGACAGGACCAAAGACCTCTTCGCGATAGATGCGCATCTTAGGATCCATGTCGACAAGTAGGGTGGGCTCGTAGAAGAGCTCGCCTATGGTTGAACGGGCGCCGCCGGTAAGAGCTGTCGCCCCTTTGCTCAGGGCGTCATCGACCAGCTCCTCGCATTTGGAGAGCCCTTGCATATTGATCAGTGGGCCGAGAGAGCTCTTTTTATCCATCCCATCTCCGAGTCGCAGATGCTGCTTCATCATCTTCAGAAATTTCTCGACAAACGCGTCATGCACACTCTGATGCACAAGAAAGCGGTTGATATTGTTACAGCACTGCCCACCATTGTAGAACTTGAAGTGAAATGTCCCTTCGACCGCTCTGTCGATGTCAGCATCGTCGAAGATCACAGCCGGGCAGTTACCGCCCAGTTCCATCGTCACATTTTTAACGGTTTTAGCCGCGCTACCAAGTAGCTTCTTCCCCACATCGGTCGATCCAGTAAAGGTCAATTTGCGAACGAGAGGATTACGCGTCAGCTCCTCTCCCACTTCCGCAGGGTTCTGACAGGTGAGAACGTTGAAGACGCCATGTGGGATGCCAGCTCGGTCGGCGAGTTCCGCCAGAGCCAGTGCCGAGAGGGGAGTATCTTCCGCAGGTTTCAGAACAACCGTACACCCAGCGGCGAGAGCGGGAGCGCACTTCTGAATGATAAGCACAGAGGGGAAGTTCCACGGCGTGATGACAGCTACCACACCGACAGGCTGTCTGATCGTCATAAAGCGGCGGTTGGGATCGGGCGAGAGGATCGTATGGCCGTGCAGCCGTTTAGCCTCATCGGCGTACCAGTTAAGATAGCCATTGTTCCCCATCAGCTCGTGCGTCGATTGCTCATAAGGCTTGCCCACCTCATGGGTGAGAAGTGTAGCCAGGTCGTCCCAATTCTCATTGATGAGATCGTTCCACCTGCGGAGGAGCTCTCCCCGCTCTTTAGCACTCACTTTTTTCCACAACCCAAATGCGACGTGCGCCGCTTCGATGGCAGCCTTGCTCTCTCTGCTCCCCACCTCTGTCACATCCGCGATCTTCTTCCCATCAAAAGGGTTCACCACAGGAAAGCTTCCACTTCCCTTCACCCACTTTCCATCGATGTAACTCTCCGTCCGAAGGAGCTTTTTATCCTTTAACATAGTTTTATTATATAGCAGTTCACTCCTCATGAATCAAGCTTTGACTGATAGAGCCTCTCAACGGCCTCAGCAAATGGAGGAGTCACCTCGACATTTTTAAGGATATCGAACCGCCTTGCGTGGGAGAGAAGTAGGAGCGTTTTCCAATCCTCTCCTGAAAAAGAAGAGATCTCGCTGTCGGCGCCATCGAGCGCAAGCAGCCCCTCATGCAAAAGGAGTTTCAGTTGAAACGAGGCCCAGGGCGCTGCGCACTCGGAGAAATCGGAGAGATGGCTCAGATAGGAGGCGAGAAGAGCGTAGAGTCCCGGTGCGGCTTTCCCAGCCATCTGCGATGTAGAGATCGCATTCAGCATCTTCCCCGCGCACTCCAGATGGCTATACGAACGGCGCAACTTCAAGTGCATATCCATGATCGTCCCATCAATGAAGCGGTGCAGATCAGAGCGCCCCTTTCGAAAGATAAACTCCCCACGACAGAGGGGAGTCGTCAGGTTGACGATCGAGGGACGGCTCTTCGAGAGGCCCCTCACAAAGAGGCTCATCACCCCGCGATCCGGCGTGAAGAGACTCAAGATACGATCGGACTCCTTAAAAGGGATCGTTTTGAGCACAATACCCTCGACACGTCTCTCATTCATTCAATTTTCCTCAGAATCATCCTTGGAAAGAATTGTGCTTTTTTGCTATTTTTCTTGCAATTGCATTCATGAACCTATCCCGGAAACTTATTACCGGGATAGGTGATCTTCCCTCAAACAAGTGGCACTCATGGTGTGACTGTGACTGTGATTATCAATTTGAACAGCTAGTCAGCAGTTTGATCCCAAAAAGTGATCATCATTATGATGACTTTTTCCCTGAAGCTGGACGTGCTGTTATTCTTGCTTCCCTACTGAAGTATCAATCTGAGAATTCAACTGATATAGAAAAACTTGTCGATGATCTGCTAATGAAAAACGTTGAAGAGCTCTACCACTTTCTAGGAGATACGCAGGCAAAAATCTATGTAGATCCTAAGGGAGAAAGGACCGCTGTTTCAATTCGGGCAACAATCGCCAAATGTATCCGTCATTTCAACATATTAAGAAACACAGATCAGCCCTTCTCAACTCGCGATTGGATCCTATCAAAGGAAGAGTCAAACCAATGGTTTTTCATCACTTGTAATCCTGATCAAAGAAGATCTCTTAATCCATTGATGTCCGTTTGGTTTTCTATAGCGATGAATGCAATGAAGACGAGAAGTCCAGAAGATGCACATCAGAGGACTTGGTTTATTATCGATGAGCTCCATTCATTACAAAAACTGGAATATCTAGAAGAGTCTCTCTCAGAGCTCAGAAAATATGGTGGTTGTATTGTCCTTGCCACGCAGAATGTCTCGCAACTCGATAAACTATATGGCCAGCACGGAGCAAGAGTGATCTTAGACCAATGTGGAACAAAAGTGAGTTTTAGACAAAGCGATGCAGATATTGCGAAACGGATGTCCTCATTTTTTGGTCAGCATGAATTTCGAGAGACAAAAGAGGGGCTTTCTTATGGAGCACACGAAATGAGAGATGGAGTAAACCTCTCAAGTACTGAACGTACAAAGGCGACAGTTTCTCCAACACAGATCTTAAATCTGTCTGATTTAGAAGCATTTATCAAACTTCCAGGGAACTGGCCCGCTCTCAAAACAAAGTTCAGATACAGTAACCAGAAAGGTATTTCTAAAGCATATATAAAAAATTCTGAGATGTTTGTTTGAAAAATTATTTTTTCAACAGAGCCAAGGGTATATAAAAGTCGTTGATTGATAATATGTTATAATAGCTCGCTCGCTCCGTATTTTGTAACTAACTCTAATATTTTTTGATAGAAAGTTTCATAAATTGACCTTTTTTTTATTTCTTCAATCATTGAACTGCCATTCCTCAGCTTTATACGTGGATCCGCACCTTTTTTCAGCAAAAGCTCAGCTATTTCTATAGAAGGCCCTCCACCCCAAGGCCCTCCGAAGATAGCATATGCAAGTACAAAACCCCCATAATCGCCTCTATACTTTTTGTTTACATCTGCTCCATGATCCAAGAGATAGTTGATGAGGTCTAATTGATCTTGTTGATTGGGACCAACTCTTCTGCTCATTATTGACCAAATCAATGATTTTTCAGAATCAGAGTTAATGTCTACGCCAACCTTCTCAACAAGATATTTAATGCTCTCAAACCTATTGAAGAATATAGCACTGCTTAATGCAGTTTCTCCATGCGCCCATCCGCAGTTCACTGTATAATGAGTATCTGCTCCTCTTCTAATCAGGGTTTCTATTGCACCTAGTTGCCCATACATCGCTGCATAAAATAAAGCTGGGAGTGCAATTCCCCCCCCGTTTTTTTCTTTGGGAGGGTTAACTAATGCTCCGTAGTTGCAAAGAAGATTAATCATTTCTGTATTTCCTGAATAAGCCGCATAATCTAATGCTGTATATGGCGGGTATTTAGTAAATACCATAGCAGCCTTTGCGGTTCTTGCATTGGGGCTAGCACCATTATCAAGTAGAGCTTTTACAGATTGGCAGTCTTGTTTCAAGATGGCATAATGTATAGCAGGCAGTCCTTTTTCATTATTCCCATATTTTATCAGAATATCAATTAGCTGTTGAGGGACCGCTTTAAGTTTAGTATTGCAAAGAGTTTCTATTCTCAGCCGTTCCTGTCTATCTTTAACTGAAGTCTTAGTTTGAGCCTCAGAAGATTTATGCTCTTCTTCTGAAGAGAGATTTTCGTCTTGAATTGAGGCGACATCAAAGTCGACTACAAATTCCTCGTCGTTTATAGCACCTATAGAATCTGTCATAATTTTCACCCTTCTTTTAATGTTTGATTACCAATAATTAAACTTCTGAAGTTAACTATTTATCAAGACAAAATTTTATTAACTTATTTTGTTATTATATAATAATTGAACTATACATAATACCCTTTCAGTGCGATTTATACAAGGAAACTGCTGTGTATAATCTGTAGAGCTATCTGCATCAGAATTCTATGCTCTGAGGTATGAGAAAAGAGAGGATTTTCTCCCGAGAGGAATGCTAAACTCTCCAAAAGATTTTTTTGGATTTTGTTCGCAAAAGGCTAAAGGTGATTGGGTTATCCCAGGAGGGTTTAGGATTTGAATCTGGGCTTCATCGCATCTATAATGGCAGCATCGAAAGGGCCAGTTGCCGAAGAATCTAAAAAATGAGATTCCTTCTGTTGATCAAATTGCTAAATTACTTAATTTTGCCTAGTCGGCTATTGTGTCATCTCTAATTGTGCCACCAGTGGTGGCACAATTAGGCCTTAAAATGCTTTCTAAAGTCAAAAGAGCTCATTAGGTTTATATCATTGAGTAACAGCTGTTTAAACAACCTAACGAGCATTATCCAACGTCTGTTTTTTGCATATATCAGTAAACGAATGTCACTCGGACTTTGGCCATCCAAAGAAAAATGGAAGATGTCGCCTTCATGGAGGATTAAGCACAGGGCCAAAGACTCTAGAGGGAATTCAGCGAATAAGAAAAGCTAATATCATTCACGGTTATTACTCAAAAGAAATGATCTTAGAGAGGATAGCGTTTCGTGAATTGATCAGAGAGCTCAGATCTTAATTATTGCTTTGCTCCGTAGTCTATCAGTAATTTTCGAATCTGCGGTTTTTGAGCCAGTTCCAAAGGAGTTATACCTTTGTCATCTTGAGCATTTACATCAGCCCCATTTTCAAGAAGAAGTTTTATTCGTTCGAAGTGCTCGTTGGTTAGCAGAGACCTTGATACCATATTATGCAGCACAGTACGTCCAATATGGCCTTTACTGTTTATATCAATACCTCTCTCTATCACAAGGAGAAGAAGGTCTGACCAGTTGCAAACGCTGGATAATAAATCATGATCTAAAGCTATATGCCCCTTATCCAACAAATATGAGACAAATTCTGGATAGGCATTAGAAATATTAAATTTAGCTGGATGATCACCATAAAGAGGATGACTAACGTTTTTAAGGTCCAATCTTCCTATTTCAACGAGCCATTTCAGACACTCAATTTTATCTTCCCATTGACCACCACGATGTGAAATAGCTCGCACAACCAAATCGTCACCATGACTCCCTATACCAGGAGGGGGTAACTTTGCTCCTTTGGAAAGGACGTGTTTTAGTAAATCTAAACTTCCACAATCGACACACCTCAAAGGGAGCTGGGAGCTGAATTGGGTAGAATTTGATGGACAAAAGAATTTATAATCAGGATTGAATATAAGACCGTTATCTATAAGAAGATCGAACAACTTGATGTCATTAAATTTAACCGCTTCATACCAACAGGGTTGCGTTCCATCAGAACTATTGGGATCTAATCCTTTTTCTAAAAAAAACTCTACCATATCCAAATTTTTAGAATGCAGCGCATAATAAAGAGCTTGCTGTCCACGATTAGCATCTCTTGTAAAGGGATCTGCACCATGGTTGATCAACATCTTCACAGATTCTAGATCGCCCATTTTGGTAGCATATAAAAGAGGAGGGATTCCATCCTTATTGCTTCCATATTTTATCAGAATATTCATTAGTTGGTGAGGCACAGCTTGAAGCTTAGTTCTGCAAAGAGTTTCTGTTCTTAACCTCTCCTGCCTATCCTCAGATGAAGTCTTAGTTTGAGGCTCAGGAGATTTTAGCTCTTCTTCTGAAGAGAGATTTTCGTCTTGAATTGAGGCGACACCAAAGTCGACTACAAATTCCACGTCGTCTATAGCACCTATAGCATCTGTCATAATTTTCACCCTTCTTTTAATGTTTGATTGCGAATAATTAAACTTCTGAAGTTAACCATTTATAAAGACAAAATTTAATTAACTCTTTTTTTGATTTTGTAATTATATAATAATAATTGTGCTATATATAATACTCTTTCGGCGTGATTTATACAAGGAAATTTCTATATATACTCTGTAGAGCTATCTGCATCAGAACTCTATGCTCGGAGGTATGAGAAACGAGAGAATTTTCTCCCGAGAGGAATGCAAAATTCTCAAAAAGATTTTTGGGGATCTTGTTCGTAAAAGGCGAAAGGTGATTGGATTGTCCCAGGAGGATTTAGGATTTGAATCTGGGCTTCATCGCACCTATATTGGCAGCATCGAAAGGGAAGAGACAAATCTATCTCTTGAAAATATGGCTGTACTGGCTATCATCCTTAGGTGTGAGGTAAGGGATCTTGTTCCCCTACACCAGTGCCGAATGTATTCTCGTATTTTTATAGTAGCACTCGATATAGTAAAATATTTCATTTTCATGGTTTTTACGGCAAATCTTGTTAATTGATATAATACAAGTAATTTAGGTTTAAACAGTTGTGTAACATAACTTTTGTTATCAGACGTTCGGCGAGAAGGATAGATTACCCCCTTTCACTCTCATCATCAGAAGAGTCTAAAGAGCCCCATTTAAAAAAAATAGATTCTGGGATGTCTCTTATCCAAGCCTTCTTCAGGA
>JAAKFF010000062.1 GCA_011065165.1 Chlamydiota bacterium | reverse complement strand
TCTATCATATCGTGAAAATAAAAAACTGACGACACTGTCGGCAGAAATTAGCTGGTCGCATAATGTGGCTCTTTTATCCAAATGCCAGGACTCCCTTCAAAGGGAGTTTTACATGCGGATGTCTAGGAAGAATGGATGGACCTATCGGGTATTGCTTCATCAAATAGATAATATGACCTATGAGAAAACGATGACGAGCCAAACGAATTTTGACAAGAATTTGCCCAAAAAGCTCCGGCCAGAAGCCAAACTTGCAGTGAAGGATGAATATGCTTTTGGATTTCTTGAGCTAGGAGATGAGCATAGTGAGTATGAATTGGAAAAGGCGATTGTTAGGAATATTGAACCTTTTCTTAGGGAGGTTGGGAATGCCTATGCGTTTTTGGGGTCTCAATATCGGTTAGAGGTAGATGGGCAAGAATTTTTTGTTGATCTTTTGCTATATCACCGAAAATTAAAATCATTGGTTGCTATCGAGTTGAAGATGGGGACATTCATTCCGGAATACGTAGGAAAGATGCAATTTTATCTAGCTGTTCTTAACGATACCGTTCGGTTAAAAGGAGAGAATCCAGCAATTGGGATCATCCTATGTAAGGAGAAAAGTCGCACTATTGTCGAGTATTCACTCAAAGAAACCAATAGACCAATTAATGTTGCTGCTTATAAGACAACCCCAAAGTTACCACGGGAGTTAAGAAATGAGCTTCCCTCCCCGGAGCAGATTGAAAAATTACTCGAATATGCGGATTAGGGGGCGGCTTTTGGCATCCCGAAATATTGACGGAGTTGTTTGTTGCATTGGATGTTTAAAGGCCGTTAAGGGTGGCTCAAGGAAGCTGATTGATAAGGACTGAAAATCCTTGTGTCGCCAGTTCGATTCTGGCTCTGGCCATCCTTTTTTCTTACTTAAGGTCCATCCAAATCACTCTACTCTTACCATTGAAAAGGAGATCGAGCCACTTGCAAAACTGACAGCATTGCTGGCAGAAATTAACTGGTCGCACAATGTTTTTGCTTATAAGATAACCCCAGAGTTACCACGGGAGATTGGTTAGTAGCCGACGATGAGGGAGAAGTGGAGGCGCTGGTTGGGGCCGCCAAGGTTGAGATCGTGGAGCTGGAAGCCCCAATCGGTGCGGAAGGTTAGATAGGGGCCGATATTGTAACGCACGCCGGGGCCGATACTCATAAGATATTCTATCTTCTTCTGCCCTGGTGCGGTGCTCTTGACTACAGCTAGACCATAATCATAGAAGAGAAGAAATTGCAGCTCGTCAGCGAGAGTGCAGCGCTTGATGAGATACTTAATCAGTTGGAGTGGGGGGGTGCGCATTTCAAAGTTCCAGATGACTACATTATCACCATTAACAACCCGCTCTTTATACCCTCGCACAGTGTTGTAACCGCCGACGCCATACTCTTCACTGGGAAGGAGGTTGATATTGGCAACTTGGCCGCGGAGGATCTGGTGCATCGACCACTCTTTGTAGTAGCGCCAGATGAGGGTTGCAGCGGAGCGAGCATAGATATAGTGATTTCTGGCGAAGGGGCGGAGCGATCGGTAGTCTGAGTTTGACTGGTCAGCGACCCACTCACCTGGTGACCAGAACCCTTCGATTTCGAAGGAGATCGACAGAATCTTCGTCTCATACCCTAAGTTGTAGCCGAGCTGAAATTGAGTGAGGTTGACGTTATTTTTAGAGATGATAGGCTGACCACCGATATCGAGATTGTTGTTGGTGCGTTTAAAATCAAAACCGCAGGTCAATTCATGGAGAAAGTTTCTATGGGGCTTTAAGGGGATGTCGTAGCGCGCGCTTACTTGGAGGGAAAAACCGTGGGTGCGGAACATTACGCCGCGCAGGGTGGGGACAGGAAAAGTGGCATCGACGTGGGAGTAGCCGCCGTAGAGGCTGAGCAGGTGCTGCCACGGCAGGGGAGCTTCGTAGAAGAGGGTGTGGGCGCGGTAGCGATCAGAGTCTGGCGAAGAGATAAATTGATAGGAGAGGCGCTGATCTGTCCAGAAGACATTGCCCCAGTTAAATCCAGCAAAGAGGCGGTTATTTCCTGTGACATCATTTCCACTATTGTCGATTCCCCCATAGATGCGGAAGGGGAAGCGGTCGACAGTGACAAGTTCAATATCGGTCGTCCCTGGCTCTTCTCCCTGAGTGTAGACCGCATCGATATGTCTAAATGGGTTGCGGTTGAGCCAGTAGAGATTCTGATTGAGGATATCTGAAGCGATATTCTCTCCGGGCTCGAGCTTGATCTGCTCAATGAGCATAGCACTCTTGAAGTAGCGGTTCCCACTGCAATAGACCTTCCCAAGTTTTGCCTCTGTGACAACCATCTGCACCACGCCATCGGAGATATCTTGCTCGGGGATGGTGACAGAGACGATGGGTCGGTTGTTATTTTGATAGAATTCAAGGACGCATCTTTTCAGTTCACTGATCGTCTCATTATTCAGGGGGGAGTGGGTGTAGGTGCGAACTGTTTTTCTCAGCTTATAGATGTCGCCCGGGGTTTCCATATGGTAGGCCATCAATCCATGGAAATCTTGATAACCGGCAGGGTTTAGGTCGCTCACATCTTCGACGAGGATCAGCCCTTGAAAAGGAAGCTCTGCACAGAGGACAGAAGAGAGGAGAAGAGCGAGCACGAAAAATATCTTTTTCATACTCTTCCTCTTAAAGGAATTTACCTTTTTCTCCTAAAGGTCTTTTGTGGATCCTGAAGGGCTCCTCATTACTTTTGAACTCCACCACATTTTTGGTATACTCATCGTATGGATGCAAGTCGCGGAAGAGCTCAGCGGTAAAGGGTCCTATGAAGTTAATGACCACCCGATCAAACTCTTTCTGTGAAATCCCTCCAGCGACCAGTTGAATCAGACCGCTCTCCTTATGAAAGAGTAAGAAGTGAGAAGAGTAGGATAGATTGGGGTAGTTCGTCCCCCATCTCTCCGAATTCGTAGTTAAATAGAGCGGCGATTCGATCAACGGATACCCATTCAACCTTCCCTGGATAGAATTGAACGCGCGTCTCGCCGTAAAAATACGGAGAGGAGCCTCGCCAGTTGTAATCGAAGTGCGCGGTGCCATCACCAGACCTCCTCCAGAGTTCTGATGGTCCACCACGATCGTTGTCCCTGTATTTCCTATCGAGTTGATCCGTGCCGAGTTCTCCATAACGAGGGATTTTCCTGCGATGATCGTCGCAGCGTGGGTGAGAGAAGAGAGAGAGCTCATTCCGAATAGATTGATGTTACCTTGCGAAGCGATCACACTCAGGTCACCTCCACGAGCTCGGATGAGTGCGCTATCGGAGAGGTGAATAGCCAGCCCCGCAGTGATCGAAGCCGTTCCCAATCGAGAGTTGATCTCTGCAAGATTCTCCATCAAGAGGTGGTTCCCCGCATGAAGTTGTAGCTGCCCCGCAGAAATTTTTGGAGAGCCCTTCTCAAGGATGATATCCCTTCCTGCCGAGATGAAGAGCGGTCCGCTTCCCCCTTCGATCGAAGCGTTCATAAAGAGAGAGAGCGACTCTCCCCCTGAAATAGAGATGCCGCGCCCCCTGATTGTCGAGCTCTCAGTCAGCATCACATCACCCTTAGCGTTAAGCGTCATACCGCCGGGGGAGGAGAGAAGAGCAGATCCCGTCATCAGCAGATCTTCCCCAAGATCGATCTCTAAAGCCGCCGCAGTGGAGAGCCGACCATCATCGATATGAAGATAGCGTCCAAGATTTATCGAGATCGGTGCATGCGTCATGAGCGTTCCGTTCTTTATCTGAAGCGAGCCAGCTCCACTGATCCGAATCGGTGCGTTGTTTCCAGCAACCGCGCCCCCATCGATGAGAATCTTCCCCTCCACATTTTCTAAGACGAGCTCCTTAGAGTGGCTCGATGTAAAGAGGCCGCCGCTCCCCACTATTGTCACATTTTGAACAGGGGCGCCATTGAGTCCATCGATCCTTAACCTTCCAGCTCCCAGGTTGGAGAGCGTACCATCCCGGATCATGATAGAGCCCTTACTCAGCAAGAGAAGATCTCCTCCATCAACTTGAACAACTCCCTCAATATCGATTCCCTTCTCTCCAGCAAGAGTAATCGCCCTTCCAAAGATCTCTCCCTGAACGTGTATCCTCTCCGCATTCATCACCACATGCTGCGCTTTGAGGGCGCCAGGAATAGAGAGCTCTCCACGTGGCGCCCGAAGTTCGATCGATCCCTCTCCCGTATTGGTGAGCGATCCCTCAATGTTTACACCCCCCCAGCCACTTGAGAATAGAAGCAGAGGGTAGGGGCTCTCATAAGTCTGATCGACATCATCCTTAATGATAATGCTCCCAAATCCTCCACCCTCACCCTGATAAGAGGTCGTGATAGTGACAGGGCCCTTCCCAATCTCCTCGATCAACTTATCGATAGAGATATTTACTACGTCGGCTGTTGGAGAGAAGACTCCATCTTCCAACAAGTGGTTATAGTTCACCGTTTTACTGATCGTGACATCCCCTTCAGGATCTAGAAGGAGCGTTCCCCCTTCGCGATAGATCGTTCCATTATGTATGAAACCCTCTCTCCCCGATATCTCAATCGAGCCAGAGCCCACATCGGCATATCCCTCAAAGAGAGTCAATCCCTCCGATAGAAGGGTCACCTTCGACCCAAAGAGCGAGCCTCGCACAAGCGTCCTCTCATCACTCTTGAGCAGAATCCTTCCACCCTCACTGATGATACAGTGGGCATCTTCCATACTACAATTGATTGCAAAGCCGTAGGGGTTATCCTCCGCTTTCACACGGTCCCACTTCTGTCCAGTTCGAATCAATATATCCCGGTCAGTCTGAAGCAAGATCTCAATCCTTCCCTCATTTCTCACCTCCCTTCCCACCAGCACAACATCGCCGCAGGTTGCTCGGATCACCCCGTGGTTGACCACACTCCCATGGGGTCTTTTGACACCCTCTTGGCTCCACACCGCTCCCTCCGCACACGAAGCGATCAATCCTCCCACCTCAACAATCGACCCCTCACCAAAAAGAATGCCGTTTGGGTTGAGCAAGATCACCTGACCATTTGATTCAAGCTGACCAAAAATCTCACTGATGTTACTCCCCGTCACACGGTTGAGCACCCACGAATCATTTGAAGGCTGGATGAAGCGGGTGAGTTCGTCCGCATTCACAGAGAACTCCTTCCAATTGATAATCGCCCCACTACTAGCCTGGATCAGGAGAGTTTTAGAGGAGGGATGGAGGAAGTGCGTCCTACCCGTCTCGACTGTCGGCTCGATAGGATTGGATAAAACACTTATTGTAAGTGATATAAAAACTATTACTAATGTCTTCACAACCTTAGTAATAGTTTAATGAGAAATAAGTGTCAAAAGTTTGACTTGCCAGCCCTAGAAGTTTGGAACCTTAACCAAGAGGATTTTTCCTAAGCCTTTTAATCCCAGCATATTCTCTTTTAAGAATAAAAAATCATTTGTTATCGTCTCATAAAAGCCAGCAACCAATGTTGCAGTCTTGTTTTCATCATCTGCTTTAATAACTTTAATCTCCTCAAAGAGATGACCCTTCTCCCAAAATCCCTTAGCAGGAGGCTTTCCGAGGAGCCTACATCTTAATTCCTTACTACCTTCTTTAACTTCTACAAACCTAAAGATGGCCGCTGCGATTCGATATATTCCCGGGACTTGTGTTTGAATAATGGCGAAACAATATCTCGAATGAGTACGATCAATGGTAAATGAAGGAGGAATTCTCACTTCTCTAGCTTGGATAGATGACATAATATCTCCTATGTTTATTTTCAAAAGGGATCCAATTAAACCAATGAAGAAAATATTTTACAACGTCTCATTCAGTTGCCAAGCAAATTGACTCCGATACGAAAAAAATCAAGAAATACAACTAACCTAAGGTTAATGATATACACAAACATTTCTCACATAACAGCAATTTCGCTGTTTTATGCAAACGAAATTCGGGGATATATTTCTCATAAAACAGCAATTTCGCTATTATGTGAGAAATAGATATCCAACCTGATTGAAAAAGGAGAACCCTATGACTGAATTCATTGGAAGAGAGAGCGAATTAGATGATTTAGGGTCATTGCTGAAAAAAAGAAGTGCTAGCTTAGTTGTAATGAGGGGACGTCGGCGTATTGGCAAGAGTCGTCTAATTGCAGAGTTTTGTTCATCACTGCCTACGATTTCATTTGCTGGGATTCCTCCAACTAAAAATACAACAGCTAATAGTCAGCGTGAGGAGTTCGCCCGTCAGATGCAATATGAGCTGAAGATAAAAAAACCCGTAGCAGACGACTGGGGAGGTCTATTTCGGGAGTTGATAGAATTGACCCAAGATCGACCGATTGTTATCGTGATGGATGAGATCTCTTGGCTTGGGTCCAAGGATCCCGATTTTCTTGGAAAGTTAAAGAATGGTTGGGATTTAGGTTTTTCTAAGAATAAACAGTTGATTCTTATCCTATGTGGATCTGTCTCTAGTTGGATTGAGCGCAATATTATCAGCAGTACAGGTTTTGTAGGAAGAATTACAATGAGTATGCGCTTGAAAGAACTGCCTCTACATGACAGTTGTAAATTCTGGGCTAGTCAAGGGAGACGGATTTCTCCTTACGAAATTTTCAAAGTATTATCTGTAACAGGAGGAATTCCTAGATACTTGGAAGAGATCGTTCCGAATGAAACAGCAGAGGAAAATATAGGTCGTCTCTGCTTTAAAGAGACGGGACTTTTGTTTAGTGAGTTTGAACGGATTTTTAACGACCTCTTTTCAACTCGTAGCAATACATATAAAGAGATTCTTCTCAAAATGAGTGACAAAAGTCTATTCTTAAGAGATGTATATGAACTATTGAAGGTTCAACCCAGCGGTTCTTATGCAGAGTATGTGGATGATTTAGTGCAGGCGGGATTTATTTCGCGGGATTACACTTGGGACTTGAAATCAGGGAAGGAGTCCAAATTAAGCCGCTTCCGAGTTAGTGACAATTACGTTCGTTTTTATCTCAAAGCGATCTTACCAAATAGAAACAGAATTCTTGCTGGAAACTATGAGAGCAACTCCATTTTTCATAGAGAGAGTTGGAAAACTCTGCTCGGGTTGCAATTTGAAACCCTTGTCCTAAATAATACCACTGAACTTTATAAACAGTTAAACATAGCACCTGGGGATGTATTGAAAGCTGGACCTTTTTTTCAAAGAAAATCGACCAAACAGCAAGGTTGTCAGATAGATCTTTTGATTCAGACCTATCACAGGACATTATATCTCATAGAGATCAAATTTTCTCAAAATGAGATTGGGAATGAAGTCAAAGAAGAGATAGAGAGAAAAATTGATCGACTTAATCTACCCAAGGGATTCTCGATTAAGCCTGTACTCATTCATGTGAATGGTATTTCTGATCACATCTATCTGGATCGCTTCTTCTCTAAAATAATAGATTTTTCAAATTTGTTGGGATTTGATAAAAATAGAGGAGAAGATCGATAAAAAAGTTAACGGTACTTCTTGCCATTTTTTTGGGCGAGCTCGCGCATCTTTGCTGTGAAGGGGGAGAGTCCCGTTGCCTTTAGGGCGGAGATTTCGAAGAGAGTCTCCATGGGAAAGGGGTATCTCTTCTTAAAGTCGGCAAGGTTCTTATCTCCCTTATCCATCTTATTCAGAGCGACAAGGAAGGGCTTATTTAGGATCGCAGGGGAGTAAGCTTCCGCTTCTGCCCTAAGGGTGAGGAAGTCTTCGAAGGGGTCGCGTTCCTCTTCACCTGAGAGATCGATGATGTAGATGAGAGTGGAGGAGCGCTCCACATGTCTTAGAAAAGAGAGTCCCAATCCGCGGTCTGCATGGGCATCGGGGATAATACCGGGGATATCGGCCAGGTAGATCCGTGAGAAGTCATCAAATTCAATGAAACTAAGGTTCGGTTTGAGGGTGGTGAAAGGGTAGGCGGCGATCTTCACATCTACTGCTGAGAGTGTTGAGAGTAGCGTCGACTTTCCCGCATTGGGGAATCCCATAAAGCCTACGTCAGCGATCAGCTTCAGCTCTAGCTCCACATCACACACTTCACCAGGTTTTCCTGGTGTGCATTTTGCAGGAGCACGGTGCGTTGGACTCTTAAAAAAGGTGTTACCCTTTCCCCCTTCTCCTCCTCTGCAGAGCATAAACTCTTCATTGGGCTCTGTCAGATCATAGAGAAGCGTGCCGCTCACACCATCTCGGATGAGTGTGCCGCAGGGCACTTTTAAGATTAGATCTTTGCCTCTACGGCCCTGTTTATTCTGAGTGCCGCCGCTCCCGCCCTTGTCAGCTGGGATGTGCCGTCTGTTGCGGAAGTCGTCGAGAGAGTAGATCTGGGGGTCACTTTTGATGATGATCGAGCCACCTAAGCCGCCATTGCCACCGTAAGGGCCACCTTTTGGGATATACTTTTCCCGGCGCCAGGAGATGACACCGTCACCTCCCTTGCCAGCACTGAATTTGATTTTGACTTGATCCGTAAACACGATCTATTGAGCGGGAGCCACAGAGACGCGGGTCTTCTTGCCCTTGCGGAAGTTGACAATTCCATCAATTAGAGAGAAGAGAGTGTCATCTCTTCCACGCATCACATTCTTAGCGGGGTGCCACTTCGTTCCGCGCTGGCGGACGAGGATGCTTCCTGCCGTGACAAATTCTCCGTGGGTAGCCTTGATGCCCAATCGCTGCGAATTGGAATCGCGTCCATTTCTACTCGATCCTTGGCCTTTCTTATGAGCCATAACTTAACTCCTTACTATATCAGTAATTTTAACGACCGAATGCTTCTGTCTATGGCCGACCTTGCGGTGGTAGTTCTTGCGTCGCTTATATTTGAAAGAGATAACTTTAGGGCACTTCTTGCTACCTAAAACCTCTCCCTTTACGAGGCATTTTGCCACATGTGGGGTGCCGATATGGGTCGTCTTTCCATCATTAAGTAGTAGAACTTCATTAAATTCGACGGCTCCACTCTCGATACCAACTAGCTCGATTTCGATCGTCTCTCCCTTTTCAACCCGGTATTGCTTACCGCCGGTTTGAATTATTGCGTACATTTGACCTCCAAATTTACGATGCATAATATATGGAACGCGATCTAGAGTCAATGTAAATCATTATTTGCTTTACTCCCAAAAGTAAAAGGCAGCTTGGTTAAAGCTGCCTTAATTAATTGGGAAGAAAAAATTTATTCAGGTTAAAATTCGA
>JAAKFF010000061.1 GCA_011065165.1 Chlamydiota bacterium | reverse complement strand
AAGCTCTCTGGAAGGACAAATTTGATGATGGCATCTTGATAATTGACGAAAGGTTGGGATGAGATAAAGAGGCAACTACCTGGATTAGGAGCTGCTTCGAGCCATGCATAGAGGGTGCTCTCTGTCGTAGGGCGCCCCCGCTCTGGAAGAGGAGGAGCATCTACAACCATGAGAGGCAGTGCGCGCAGCTCTTCTGGCATAGGAAAGGTGCTCCATACTTCAACCATCATGTCGGTCTCTGTTCCGGAAAAGTTGGCTTCCTTTTCAGGATGAAGCGGGCGCTGGCCTGTGAGAAAAACCACAACATCGAAGCGGACACCGCGGCTATATTCGTCGACCAGGTGAGCGATGCGCTTTTCGACAGAAAGGTAGAGCGCTCCCAGAACAAGAGCATAATCGTAATGGTTTTTGGAGGCGCGCTTGATTTCAAAAGAGACCATCTCTTCCAAAATAGAAAGAATATCGGAGCGCTCTTCTTCGCTGTGGTCTTGAAAGGTCCACCGTTCACCTTGTTGGGACCACTGCTCCTGCGCCTCTTGAGAGTTTGCTACGCCGAGTGTCTCAAAGAGAGTCTCGATGGGGGTTCCAAGAAGAGAAGTAAAAATAATGAGAAAGAGAGTGGTGAAACGAATCATATTAGAGATTTGCTCTACCTCCTAGAATGTTAGCTTCGATCCAGTCATACGCATTATGCCACACTGTAGAATTTCAAGTGAAGCAACCTCTCGCACTCCTTCACCGTCGAAGGAGAGAATCTTTATCTTTTCTGCCGATAGTGTGAAGCATCCTAGACATAAGACGATGGTAAGTATTTTAAACACAATCTCCTGGGGGTTAAGCGATGGAGACTTCGTTGCAGAGGTAGACGTCTTGGATGGCATTCAGGAGCTCCTTGCCCTCTTTCATCGGTCTTTGGAAGGCTTTACGTCCCGAGATGAGCCCCATGCCTCCGGCCCGTTTATTGACAACGGCGGTTTCGACGGCATCGGCAAGATCATTCTTCCCTGAAGCCCCTCCTGAGTTGATGAGTCCTATTCTTCCCATATAGTTATTGGCGATTTGGTAGCGGGTCAGGTCGATCGGATGGTCGCTGCAGAGCTCGGTATACATTTTCTCACTCTCTTTGCCGAACTTTAGGAATTTAAAGCCGCCATTGCAGTTGGGTGCTTTCTGTTTGATGATGTCGGCTTGTATGGTGACGCCGAGATGGTTGGCTTGGCCGGTTAGATCGGCAGCGGTATGGTAGTCGACATCGGTTGTTTTGAATGCTGAATTGCGCAAGTAGCACCAGAGGATGGTGGCCATTCCCATATCATGAGCGATTTCAAAGGCTTTGGAGACCTCAATAATCTGCCGATTACTCTCAGCGGAGCCGAAGTAGATGGTGGCTCCAACGGCGCGGCAGCCCATCTCATAGGCCTGTTTGATCGATCCGAAGAGGATCTGATCGTAGGTGTTGGGATAGGAGAGGAGTTCGTTGTGGTTAAATTTAAGGATAAGCGGGATTTTATGGGCATATTTGCGAGCAACTGACCCAAGGACACCCAGAGTTGTTGCAACGGCGTTGCACCCCCCTTCAATGGCCAGCTTGATGATGTTTTCGGGATCGAAGTAGAGTGGATTGGGAGCAAAAGAGGCGCCGGCGGTATGTTCGATTCCCTGATCGACAGGAAGGATGGAGAGGTAGCCGGTATGGGCAAGCCGCCCGTGACCGATAATTTCCTGAAGATTTTGTAGCACGCGTATCTGTCTATTTGTACCAGAAAAAATGCGGTCTATCCAGTCGGGTCCGGGGAGATGCAGCTGCTCTTTCGAAATCGTTGTGCAGGTGTGGTCGAGTAACGATTGCGCTTTCTCCCCTAAGAGAGATTGAATATCTGAGTAGTTCATGAATTTCTCCTGTCTATGTGGTAAAAATCATTATCATTATTTCAGAATAATTTTGCATGACAAAATTTCATGATCAGCTTAAATTTATATGATGAGTTTTAGATATCTGATGCGCAAATTATTGTTTCTCTTTATCTCCCTATACATTGTCGCTACGATCACCTTTTTCCTAATGAAAGCAGCTCCTGGTGATCCATTTATGCAGGAACAAGCGATTCCTGAAGAGATTAGGAAGAGCATGTATGCCCACTACGGCCTCGATAAGCCTTGGTATGTGCAATATGGACGCTATCTCAAGGGGCTAATCACCTGGAATCTCGGTCCCTCGTTTAAATATGAAGGGCGCTCGGTCAATGATATCATTCGGGAGGGCTTTCCTGTCTCGCTCGCCTTAGGATTGGAAGCTATTTTTATCTCTCTCTTTACGGGGATTACATTGGGTGCGGTCGCCGCCGTTAAACGCTCTAAATGGCAAGATCACTTCTGTATGCTCTTCGCTGTGATCGGGATTTCGGTCCCTAACTTCATCATGGCCACTTTTATTCAGTTTCTCTTTGCCATGAAGCTCGATCTCTTTCCTGTAGCGCGCTGGGGCTCTCTGGCCCACTCTATCTTGCCTGCGCTAGCACTAGCCGCACTGCCTACAGCTTTTATAGCTCGGCTGACCCGGGCAAACATGGTAGAAGTGTTAGAACAGGATTATGTGCAGACCGCTCGAGCGAAAGGGCTCTCAACGATGCAGGTGGTATTTAGACATGTTTTGAAGAATAGCCTCATGCCCGTCATCACCTATCTGGGTCCTCTTGTCAGCGCAATCTTGACGGGAAGTTTCATCGTCGAAAAGATTTTTGGCATCCCCGGACTGGGTGGGTGGTTTGTGACGAGTATTACGAATCGTGACTATACGGTAATCATGGGTGTCACCGTTTTTTATAGCGCACTTCTAATGCTCTGTGTACTTCTTGTAGATATTATCTATACTCTAGTCGATCCCAGGATCCAAATAGGAAAAGCTGAGAGGTTAGAACATGAAGGAAGCTGAAATCTTAATCACAACCCCTTCCCTTCCTCTAGACTCGATTCCAGATAGAGGAATCTCCTTCTGGCGAGAGGCTTGGTCAAGGCTCTGTCAGAATCGTCTCGCGTTCTTTGGGTTGATGGTACTCGCTACCTTCATTGCGGCAGCGATTGTGGTCCCTTTCATCACTCCCCACACCTACTATGAGACCCATCTCCAGTTAAAAAACACCCCTCCCTGCTCCGACTACTGGTTTGGCACCGACGAACTGGGTCGAGATCTTTTCACTCGGATCTGGTGGGGAGCTCGCATCTCCCTTTTTGTCGGCATCGCAGCAGCGATAATTGATATGGCTATCGGGGTCTTATATGGAGCCTTTGCTGGAATGGTTGGTGGAAAAAAGGAGGAGTTTATGATGCGGATAACTGATATTCTCTACTCTCTTCCTCACCTCTTGATCGTCATACTGCTCATGGTGATCATGAAGCCTGGGGTTTTCACCATTCTTATCGCCCTCACGATCACGGGGTGGATCAATATGGCACGGATCGTACGAGGACAGATCTTGCAGATCAAACAGAACGATTATGTGCTGGCAGCTTACATGCTAGGTGCAAGCCGCTCACGGATCCTCTTTCGCCATCTGATTCCTAACTGCATCGGCTCGATTATCACCACTATGACCCTCACCATCCCCGCCGCTATTTTTACTGAAGCCTTTCTCAGCTTCTTGGGGCTTGGGGTGCAGGCTCCAATTGCCAGCTGGGGATCGATGGCGAGCGACGGTCTCTCTGCTCTACGCTACTACCCGTGGCGCCTCTTCATCCCTGCAGCATTCATCAGTGTCACGATGCTTGCTTTCAATCTCATTGGAGATGGAGTCCGTGATGCATTCGACCCGAGGCTCCGGACATGAAAAAGCTTTTGCAAGTTGAAGATCTTCACGTCTCCTTCTCCACTCTATCAAAAACTGTCTGGGCACTGCGCGGGGTTAGTTTCGACCTCTATTCGGGTGAAACTTTAGGTATTGTAGGAGAGTCAGGATGTGGAAAATCTGTGATGGCAAAGAGTATTACCCGCCTCCTTCCTCCTATCTCATCCCGCATCGATAGAGGAAAGATCTTCTACGGAGGAAAGGATATCCTGCTAAAAAACGAACGTCAACTTCGAAAAATCCGAGGAAGAGAGATCGGGATGATCTTTCAAGATCCCATGACCTCCCTCAATCCCATTATGAAAATTGGTAGTCAGATTATCGAAGGATACTCCCTTCACCATCGTCATGTCCCTCGTCAAGAAGTGGTGTTGCGCGCTCTTGAACTACTAGAGCGTGTCGGATTCCCCGATAGCGCGACGCGTATGAATCAATATCCTCACGAACTGAGTGGGGGGATGCGGCAGCGTGTCATGATTGCTATTGCTATGATTTCGGCCCCGCATATTTTGATCGCTGATGAACCTACTACCGCTTTAGATGTCACCATCCAAGCTCAGATTCTAGAGCTGCTCAGGGAGATCCAGGAAAAAGAGCAGATGAGTATCATGCTTATCACCCATGATCTCAGTATTATCGCCAGCTTTTGCGACCGAGTTATTGTCATGTATGCAGGAGAGATTGTTGAGAGTGCCCGTGTCGACGAGCTCTTCCACGCTCCTAAACATCCCTATACCCGGCGGCTTCTCAACTCGATTCCACGGTTAGATCTTCCGCCGCAGCGCCACCTCTATTCGATCCATGGATCCCCTCCTGATATGGGCCGCAAGATGAAGGGGTGTACTTTTCATCCACGCTGTCCCCATGCGATGCCTATCTGTCGGAGCGAGAAGCCGAAGAGCTTTAATATTGGACCAGAGCATAGCGTCTCATGCCACCTTTTTGATCCCCGCACAGCGCGAAATGAGGAGTCGCATCGATGAAACCCCTTGTTCAAGTCCGCAATCTAAAAAAGTACTTTCCCTCCAATGGAAAAGTGTTACGAGCTGTCGATGACGTCAGCTTTGATATTTTCCCAAGGGAGACGTTAGGTCTAGTTGGTGAGAGCGGATGCGGAAAGACCGCGCTCGGCCGTGCGCTCATGCGCCTCTATGAACCCACTCAAGGAGATATCCTCTTCGATGGAAAGAGTATCCTCGATCTCAATCGAAAAAAGATAAAGACCCTGCGCCATGATATGCAGTATATCTTCCAGGATCCTTTCGCCTCCCTCAACCCCCGTATGACCGCTGGTAAAATTATCGCCGAACCTCTGGTTATACATAATGTTCAGGGGCCTCGGGAGAGGGAGAATCGAGTCAATGAATTGCTAGAGATGGTTGGGCTCCACTCTGGATATTCCAGACGTTTCCCCCATGAATTCAGCGGCGGTCAGCGCCAACGGATCGGGATTGCGCGCGCCTTAGCACTCAGCCCTCGTTTCATCGTCTGCGATGAGCCGATTGCAGCTCTCGACGTCTCCATTCAAGCGCAGATCGTCAACCTCCTTAAAAAGCTGCAAGATGAGATGGGATTGACCTATCTTTTCATCTCGCACGATCTTGCACTGGTCAAATATCTCTCCTCACGAGTGGCCGTCATGTATCTGGGCCATTTTATGGAGCTATCCACCAGCGCTGAACTCTATGAAAACCCCTTGCACCCCTATACGCAAGGGCTTCTCTCAGCGATTCCAATTCCCGATCCAAAAATTGAGAAAAAACGGACGCGTATCATTTTGAAAGGAGAGGTTCCCAGCCCGATCAACCCTCCTAAAGGATGCGTATTCTGCACGAGGTGTCCCAAAGCGATGGCCATCTGCCATGAGAAGCGCCCCACCTGGCAAGATGTCACGCCTGGGCATAAGGTCGCCTGCCATCTCTACACAAATTAGCATTCTCACTAGTGGGGAGAAGTGCAGCAGATCCAGACGGGGCAAGTGGTTGACTTGAGGATCCTCTCTACGACGGAACCATACCCTTTTGTGCCAGCTCCTCCACTAATCTTTGTCCCTAAAACAAGGAGGTCGAACTCCTCCTTTTCTATCAGCTCTAAGATCGCGGCGTCGACTGAACGGGCATTGACAACGCGGAGTTTCATTCCGACATGAAACTCCCTTCCGATCGCTTCGGCGCGCTTGAGGATCGATTCTGCTACGACAGTGCGATGGTAAAGCGGCGTTTCAAGTGATAGTGAGAAGGGGACCTCGATAACGTGTATGGCTGTGACCTCGCCTCCATGAATTTTAGCAATTTCACAGGCCATTTGAACCGTCTCGGTCTCTCTGCCGCCTCTTGTAGGGACTAAGATACGTTTGTAGGAAGAGGCCTTATAATCGGGAATATCGATTTTTTGAATCTCCACCCTCCCTGCAGGAGGGATTGCGTGCTTTTTGCGATAGAAGATGTACATCACAAGACCGATAATGAGCCAAGCGAGTCCTAGGTTGCGTCCATCTGGCTTCGTGATCACTACCAATATCCACGTCGTAAACGTAGCCAATCCTCCCAGAACGGCCGTGATCGGAATAGAGGCGCCTCTCCATTTAAAATTAAATGGAACTCTAAATGGGCGCTTCATATCGGGACTCTTGATCCGCAGAATAATAAGTGAGAGGTGGGTCAGGGTGAAGGCCAACATCGCTCCGAAGGTATAGAGATCGGCCAAAAAGGTCAGCCTTCCTCTCGATGCAATAAGGATCAAAGCCGCTAAGGTGGCGAAGATAGCGAGGGAGACGAAAGGGGTCTTATAGCGCTTATGAAGGCGATAGATCATACGGGGAAGTTGATAATTTTCCCCCATATTGAAGGAGAGGCGCGACGCTCCCATCAATCCTGCATTGGCAGCAACAAATAGAATAATGGCGGCGAGTATCCCTACCCAACCCCCTAAAACTCTTCCACCAAATGGAAATTTTGTGACAATCCCAGCAATAGGATTATCGAGATAGGTAGTGCTAAGTTCTTGCGGTGTCATCGCTGAGAGAGCGACCACCGAAAGGCCGATGTAGACAAAGAGTAGTATCCCCATCGCAAGCATCATCGCACGCGGAACCGTGCGCGCGGGATATTTGGCTTCGCCGCTGAGCTGGGCCATCGATTCGATTCCCGTAAAGGCGACCATCGCCATGGTCGTTCCCTTTAAGAAGTCGATCCAAGAGGGCGACCAGGGCGAGTCTGGGATACCGATACGTATGTGCTCCCATAGTTCAGGCAAGTTAACAAACCAGATGGTACCAACAATGATAATGAGTACCTGCGTAGAGAGCGTCAACGTCGTTAAAAACCAACTCATCCGTGTCGAATTCTTCGCCCCAAAAAAATTGATCGAGAAGAGAATGGCAATGATCGCTACTGAGAGGGCAATTTTTGCCCAGGGATAGGCGAGTACGCCAAGATAGAAGCCCAGATAGGGACCGATCGCAAATGCAGAGATCGCAATGGTGACGATAAAATCAAGAAGGAGCCCCCACCCCGCGATAAACGAGATCAAATCGTTAAAAGCGTGGCGAGTGAAGGAGGCCGATCCTCCCGAACCTCGAAGCATCGAGGTGAGTTCAGCATAGGAGAGGGCTGTAAAGGCGAAGACCAGTCCAGCGATCGTTAGAGAGATCGGAGTCGCTCCCAGTGCAAAGAGCGTCGTAATTCCTAAAGCATAGTAGATCGAGGAGCCCAAGTCGCCGTAGCCCACAGCAAAGAGGTCTCCAACTCCTAGCACGCGTTTCATCGACCCCTTATCGATGTGCGCGATTGTAGAGCGTTTTTCCTTCATCTCTGACATAGAAAATACATATGATGAGATCGAAGATAAATTGCAAATCGCTGCGTTAAATCGATCCTCCCTCGGGGGTCCGTGCGCAGCACTGTCCGCCCCAAGCCCTTTGGGCTCCTTCGGATCAATTTTGTACTTGCGATTGAAGCTGCGGTAAATCGATCCTCCCTCGGGGGTCCGTGCGCAGCACTGTCCGCCCCAAGCCCTTCGGGCTCCTTCGGATCAATTTTGCACTTGCGCTTGAAGCTGCGTTAAATCGATCCTCCCTCGGGATCATAGATAAATTGCAAATTTATCTAGAGACTAATACCTCTTTGGGGAGTTGGAAGAAGACGTTCTCTTCAACGTACTCGACCTCTTCGGTCTCTGTCACTCCTAAGCTTCGCAGATGCTCAATGCACTTTTGAACGACAGATTCGGGGGTGGAAGCACCGGCAGTGAGACCGATGGAGCGTGCTCCATCAAGCCAGCGCGGCTCGATCTCAAGAGGATCGTTGATTAGATAGGCGGGAATCCCCCGCTTTATAGCCGTCTCGCATAAGCGGTTTGAATTGGAGCTCGTGGGATCGCCCACCACCAATACCAGATCGACAGATTGAGTAATTTCTCTGAGCGCCAGCTGTCGGTTGGTCGTTGCATAGCAGATCGAAGCGCTCGGCATTGTCTCAATCTCTGGATATTTAGCGATCAGGGCGTCGGTTATCTCTTTGACATCGTCTAGGCTGAGGGTAGTCTGCGTTGTATAGAAGAGTTTTTGTCCTGGAAGAAAATCCAACTTTGCCACATCTTCGACCGATTCAATGACCGTTGTAGCCTCTGGAACTTCCCCTGCTGTCCCAACTACTTCAACATGGTTGCGGTGGCCGATGAGAAGAATATGATACCCCTTTCTAGCAAAGCGTTTGGCAGCAGAGTGGACACGAATCACCAACCCGCAGGAAGCGTCGATTTCAATCAGATTCCGTCTTTTTGCATGCTCTCTGACTGAAGGAGGAATACCGTGGGCTGAATAGATGATGCGACTGCCTTCAGGGACTTCATCGAGATCCTCAATAAAAATGGCACCCTTCTTCTCTAGATCTTCGACAACGTGACGGTTATGGACGATCTGATGCTTCACATAGATGGGAGCTCCCCACATTTTGAGAGCCCTCTCCACTGTCTCGATCGCCCGCACCACACCAGCGCAGAATCCCCTAGGCTTTGAAAGCAGTAATTTCATCTCTTCTCCTCATCTGATAACGGTTAATCTACAACTCTCTAGCCAGCTCCAGCTACTCTTAAACTATGAGCTCCTTATCGAAAGAGCAGGAGAAAAATATAATTGAGCCTGCATTGCGCACTTTTAACCAAAATTAAAGAATGTTAAAGTCTTTCAAGAACTGTATTTTTTTGTCTTGTTTCTCAAATCGATCAAGATGGAAATAGGGGAAAGCACCACCAAATTCATCGGCTAGGATTCTGAAAAGGATTCGAGAGAAAGTGGATTGCGATAGTGAGGTTCCAGCTTCTTGTAAGAGCGTGAGCGCTTGCATCTGATCAGAATCCTCAAGGAGTTGACTCTTAAATGCAAAGAACTCCATATTGAAGTCTTCGTGTCCGGTTATCTCTACTTCAATCGCTTTTTGTAGATGTCGATTAATCATTTCAAATTCTTCCACCAGCTCATTGTTTTGGCGAAGCCTTTGAATAAGAACTCTGGTTTCTTCAGGGAAAAAATCAGGGAGCTCCTCTTCCTTCCATCTACCACCAACAAAGATGGAAATGACCTTTGTCATCATAAACAACCGGTTAGGTCTTTGCTGATCCTCTGAAGAGAAGGCAAATCGGGTTGATTGAGAAGCCCTCGTTAACACATCATCTAGAACAAATCGAACTCCAGCTTTGTTTATATCTACTTTGAGTTCTTTATTGAGAACATCTAATAGTGGGGTAATTATAGTTGGATCAGAAACTAATCTTTCAAAGGTTTCTGTAAGGAGAGTTTCTACTGAAGAGCCCCTTAGCCATGATCTTATGAATCCATTCGGTAGT
>JAAKFF010000060.1 GCA_011065165.1 Chlamydiota bacterium | reverse complement strand
ATGGATATCAATGATGTGAACACTCTCTATTTCTACCTCTTTCCAGGAAAAAAGCAGTATGTAAAAAGGTTGATGGGCAAACCTGGGGATATCCTCTACTTCTATGGAGGTCTGATCTACGGAATTGATGAGCACGGCAATGATATCTCTGAAACGTTGCAGCTGCCGCAAGTGAGCAAGATCGACCACGTTCCCTATATCCATCTAAATGGGAAGATGATTCTACCAACGAAACCTTCTGGGGGCGTCTACGCACCAATTACCTTGAAGCAGATGAATATGAGTGTGGCAAAACTGAGCCTTAGTTCGATGAATAAAATCCGTGGTGAGCTCCTCCCCCCTTTCAATGCAAAGGTCGATGACTATTTTGACCTGTGGGGATTCAAAAATTACGGCATGGGGCGGATCCTAACAAGAGAGGGAGTGACAAAATTTACCGATACTCCCCTAAGTCAGCTCTCCGACGCTCCCCTCTATATGGAGATCATCCACCACCCGACGATTCGCTATCCAAAGGTTATGCGAGATCCCCTAGGCAAATTGCAGCTCAGCGTCGGCACTTCATCATCACTTCTTCCTTTGAAGGAGGAGCATCTCAAAACGCTCTTTTCAAATCTCTATACTGCCCGTTTCATTGTGAAGGATGGCAGAGCTTCGCGCTATGGATCGTCGCTTAAAGTGGGGAGAGAGTGCCACTACTGCCCCATCCTCTCGGACGTCCCTGATGGCACCTACGAGTTCTACTATGGCAAAGCCTACCAAGTCTATTTCTCTGGAATTACTAGAGAGCTTCCCAAGGAGCATCCCCTCCTTGCATTCACACCGGAGCGTGTTCAGCTTCTTTATAATTTAGGGATTGAATTTGCTACATTCTACGCCCCGATGGTGAAGGATCAATATCTTCTTCCGTCGCGCTATCTCTACTTCCGTGATGGCGCGCTCTATGCTTTAGGAGCTCCACTTATGGAGAGAGAGGACCCCACCCTTCATGCATTCATCGAGCAGGAACATCTCAGAGAGAAAAACGCCCCCTCTTACCGCCCACATTTCGCCTTTGACGATTATGGTGCCCCGATAGATCTAGATGGAAAGATCGATAGTGCTTTCATCAGACAGTATGGGGTGACCATCCCACCCACCCACTACTTAGCACTCGGAGATAACTACGCCATGAGTGCGGATAGCCGAGATTTTGGATTTGTTCCCGAAGATAATATTCGAGGGACTCCCACCTTTATCTTCTACCCGCCTGGAAAACGATTTGGTGTGCCGCCTCAAGTGCACTATCCTTTCGTCAATTTCCCCCGCAGCGTTATCTGGTTCCTCGCTCTCATCGCCTCTGTTGGTTGGGCCATCTACCATCGGAAACACCATAAACTTCCCATTAAAATAGAATGAAGAGCCACGCTCATCTCACGCGCAGCGCCTTTGTATGGATGCATCTGGCAAATGAGCCCTTTATTGCGCTCTATACGCTACTCCTCTTCATTCTCAGAAAAGATTTAGATGCCACGACCCTTCAGATCACGGTCTTTGCGACACTCCGCCCCGTCATTTCACTCTTCTCATTCTATTGGAGCTCAAATCTTCTCCGGCAGAGGGAGAAGCTTCTCTCCAACTTAATGGGAGCGTGGGTGCTTGCGCGGATCCCCTTTCTATGCCTCCCCTTCATCCACAACGTCTGGTTCCTCATCTTTGCTGCCGGGTTCTATCAGCTCTTCTCTCGTGCAAGTGTTCCCGCGATGATGGAGATCTTAAAGCTCAACATGGAGAAGGAGCCGCGAGAAAATCTCTTCTCTCGTCTCTATGTGATCGGCTTCATCGAGAGTATTATCCTTGGACTCTTTGTCGGGAAGCTCCTCGATATGCATGAAGGAGCGTGGATGGTGCTTTTCTTTATCGCTGCCATCCTCTCACTTAGCACACTCTTCATCCAGATGCGCATCCCCCTTCCCCCTCTATCTCCAGACAAGAATATCCTTCCAGTTACCACCAATCGAGTTTTGCAGCCGATCAAGGACTCAATCCATCTGATGCGTACCCGCCCCGATTTCGCTCAGTTTCAGTGGGGCTTTATGGTTGGCGGCTTTGGGCTCATGTTCATCACCCCCGCCGTCCATATCTACTACGCCGATACGCTCGCTCTCAGCCATCACAACTTCGCGATGGCACGCTATATCTGGATGGGAATCGGAGTCGTCTGCTCCTCATTTTTATGGCGGCGCGCGTTAGATAAGCTCCCCATAAATCGGATGACAGCCCTCATTATCTTGGGATTCAGCCTCTTCCCCTTTACCCTCCTCTTCTCCACATCGAACCTACTTTGGGTCAATGTCGCTTTCCTCTTCTATGGGATCGCTCAGGCGGGAAGCCATCTGCTCTGGAACCTCTCGGGAACGCTCTTTGCAAAAGATGAAGATAGCTCAAAATTTTCAGGGGTGAATATCTTAATGGTAGGGGTACGTGGGGTGATCGCCCCCCTCTTAGGAGGGCTCTGCTGCGGCCTCTTCAGCCCCCTCCCCATCTTGATCGCAGGGATGGTGATCTGCCTCTCAGGAGCGGCCCTGATGGTCCGGCCCTCTCCTGAGCCGCTCCCTGCCCAAATCTCGACAAATTGAAATATTGTTTAAATTTATTTAATTGAATCGTTCTGCTAACCTTTTCGAAGAAAAGGAAGGGAAGGGGTGAAAAAATGGCTATATCTACTAGGAGACTCGAGTGCATTTCAAGTTTCACATTGATTGCACTTACCTATCTCGTTAGATCAAGATTCAAAGTACTAAGCACTAATGATTTGATTCTATCAGGAGCGCTAACTGCCGGAGCGATTCTGGGAGTAGACTCTCTTAAGCCTGAAGGTCCTTATGAGCGCGTCACAGCCACTTTACTAAAATGTGCTCTAATTGCTGCTATAGCAATTACCACCCCGATGATTACTAATCGACTCCAGGGAGAGCGTTTCCTGGGAAAGCATTTTTCGATTGGATTAGGATCTTCTGTGCTACATGGGGCTCTGATTCTAGAGATCCTATTACTAACAACCATCATGAGTGTGCCCCTTGGATTCTTCACCACTAACTATACAGCTTCACAATTTTTTAAAGAATTCACAATCAGAGTCCATCGCGATGAGCTTGAAAAAAAACCCTTAAAGCACATGAAAGCCCTCTCCTATCTTATGGAGCGCGCCTTGAGAACTAGAACTTTTTTTAAATTCGATGTTAGCTTTCTTCGAGAGGAGGGAGTTGATGCAGGAGGAGTAACACGGGACTATTTGAACTCTCTCTTCCAAGGCGCAGTTAAGCAAGAAGATAGGTTTACTATTAGTAGAGATGAAGGCTTAGCGATGCCAAACGTACCACTCGATAGTAGATCTAATCGACTAAAAGCCGATGATCAAACTTTCTTTGTCGAGATGGGAAAGGTCCTAATGTACATCTTTCGAACTCCAACTTTCAAAGTCAATAAGCATTCTTTTGATCCGGACGTCATCGGAAAGCATTTTGATGATGCCCTCTTCAAGGTGCTATTCTGCTTAACCGCTGAGGAGATTGATACCCCATATGAGAAGCTCTCTCCTGATTCAAAGTTGAAGATGGCTAGAGCTCTGTTTGATGAAGAGTCCAAACTCCTCGATCTGATTGATAAAGGTCGTCCACTGTCGAAAGCTGAAGCAGTGAAAGTGCTAGGGGAAGAGCGCCCTTTTACTCCCGAGGAGTTGAGAGAGCTCTTTTTTAAGGAGTATGAAGGAGATCGAAGACTCGCGCCTATTCACGCCATCGCAAGAGGCATGAAAGGGCTCTCTTGCCCATCTAATGAGAATATGGGGAACAATCAATATTGGAATATCTTTATCCAGCAAAATCGTGAATTTTCTGATACGTTTAATACAAAAGTCCAAGGGACTCTAGATAAAAAAGTTGTCAGTAAGCGTATTGCAATTTATAAGGACGCCGGAAACAATGTCAGTCAGAAAGGTCAGTGGATTAAAGAGTGGATAAAAAAAGATGCCACGAATCGGGAAGTGGGTCTATTCCTGAAGTTTATTACCGGTTCTTCATCATCTCCGCTAAGAGGAAAAAAAATAATAATTCACAAGCTCAGTAAGGAAGAAGTAAGAAAGGGGATTGAGGTTAGAGTTGCAACTTGTGGTCCCTCTCTCTTTCTCTCTTATGAGCCTTCTGAAAACAGCACTGGCGATGCAAAAGAAAATTTTATTAACTACTTAAAAGCAATGATCCATAGTGATGGCAGATTCAATAGTAGATAGGATTCTTATAGGGAGAGGCTTTTCTTTTCAAAACTAGATCGATTAAAAACTTCTTTTAATTTATTTAATTGAACCATTCTGCTACCATTTTCAAAGAAAATGGAGAGATGATGAGTGTATCAATGAGTGTATCAAGTAGACAGATAGAGTGCGTGTCGAGTTTAGTTTTGATAGCATTGACTACAACTCTTGCTACTTCGAGATTTAGAGTGATCAATACCAGAGCGATACTCTTTTCTGGAACTCTAACTGCTGGAGCTGTTCTGACTGGAGAGTACTTTGTATCAAATGATTTTAGGCGCACTCTCCTAAAATGTTTTCTAATCTTTGAGTTAGCTCTTATCACGCCAATGATTACAAAGCTACTCTTTGGAGAGCGTTTTTTGCTCAAAATCAGATCTTCTTTTAGCATTGGAGCTTTGAATTTAGGGATCGTTGTCTTCACCTATATTTTCTGTCACGGTATCAAAAGAGTACTCAGCGCTCCCCCTCCCCATCCAGTGCATATCAGACTTTCGATCATTAGAAAAGATCTAAAGGAGCACCCAGTAGAGCATTTGAAGACCATCTCCCGAGATGTGCAAAAAAAATTTAAGAAGATCGGCAAACCATGCCAAATCTATCTTAAACTCGCGGTAGTATATGTTGGGGAAGAGGGAGTAGATGGTGGTGGACTAACACGGAACTTTTTAAACTCTCTCTTCAATGCCTTGAAAGAACGACAAGATATGTTTCAAGTGAACAAAAATCGATTAGCTCTTCCCTATAACCAAACCGATGACCAAAGCTCTTTTGTTGAGATTGGCAGAGTCCTCATGTCCATCAACCATGTTCCCCCCAAAAATAAGTGTTACATTGGGCAACATTTTGATAATGCCCTCTTCAATGTAATATTCACCCTAACCGCACAAGAGATTGATACCCCATACAAGGAGCTCTCTCTCAACTCCAAGTTGAAAATGGCTTATGCTCTTTATGCAGTCGATGAAGATGCCAAATTTATGAAAGAACTCCTCGTTCTGATTGGTAAAGATAGTCACCTATCAGAAGAAGAAAGCAAAACAGCAAAAGCATTGCTAACTTACTCTAAATCCGAGACATTGAGAGAGTTGTTTTTTACAGAGTATAATGGTGATCAAAGGCTAGCTCCCATTCACGCCATCGCGCAAGGAATGAAAGAGTTCTCCCTCTTTTCTGCAGATAAAAAAAGTGTCAATAGATATTGGGATAACTTCTCCAAACAACCTAATCAATCCTGGATATTTAATGAGAGGGTCCAAGGAGTTCTAGATAGAAAAGCACTTTGTAAATGCATTAGGATTTCTTCACAAGTTAGTGCATATGTCAGAATAAGAGCTAACTGGATTAAAAAATGGATAAGAGAATCCCCCCCCAATGGTGCCACAGAAAGCGAATTGCGACAATTTCTGAAGTTTATTACCGGATCTACTTCAAATCCCCCCGAAGGTAAAGCGATCTATCTAAGCCAACTCAACTCCGATCAGGTAGATAACAAAGGAATTGGATTTCTAGGTTCTACTTGTGCTTTTACTCTCTTTCTCTCTTATCTGCCTATTGGGAGTGATTATGAGGCAGAAAAAGCATTCATCGTACGGTTAAAGGCCAGTATCAGTGGTGATAGTAAATTCGGGGTTAAATAGGCTTGTCTTAGGGCGAGACACCGCTTGCTACGACGCTCTCCAGAAGCGTTAGCTTCTTTTCAGAGGCATCGAGCTCCACCAAGCAGTTTAGAGGAAGGGTCACTTGGCCTTTAATATGGCCCGTTGGAAAGTCCATCAGCACTGGATAGGGAGCATCCTTAAAGAACTCTCTGACCACTTGATCGACATCCCAAACGCCCTCCTTGCTCGGCTCGCACCTCTTCCAGCTTCCTAGGATGACACCAGCGACCTCGTCAAATAGGCCCGCTTGCTTCAGTTGAAGTAGTGAGCGGTCGATGCGGTAGGCGTATTCCCCAACATCTTCTAGCACCAAGATCTTGCCTTTTGTCTCCACTTCCCACGGCGTGCCGACATGGGAGACTAGGAGGGATAGATTTCCCCCGGTGAGTCTCCCTATAGCTCTACCTGGAACAAGCGTCTTGCCGTAAGCCCACTCTTTCTCATAGCTGCTCAGCGTCTCCCAGAGTTCTGCCTCAGCAAAGCTGGTGAGCTCCTTCTCATTTACAAGAGAGGTGGCAACGGGTCCTAAAAAGGTGATTAAATCGGAGTATTTCCCGAGGGCCACATGCAGCGCAGTGATATCACTCATTCCAATGAAGATCTTAGGATTCTCTGCGAATCGTTCATAGTCGAGTAGATCGAGAATGCGCCCGCTTCCATAGCCTCCCCGCAAACACCAGACCGCACTCACTTCAGGATCTTCCCAGCACTCCATGAAGGCTAAAGCGCGCTCTTCATCCGACCCAGCGAAATTACTCACCCTCTTTCCGACATTGGAGGCCAGCTTAACGTGAAATCCCCTCTCCTCCAAGGCAGCTATAGTCTCTTCTACCCCTTCACACCAGGAGGCTGGTGCAACCAGAGCGATGGTGTCACCGCGAGAGAGCGGCAGCGGTTTGATCGATCCAAAGGTTGCAGACATGAAGAACAGGCCTATGATTGCAGTGATTTTATAGAGCATTGAGAGGTATTAAAGTTACTTGTTAAGGGCCAGTCTAAGCGCCATCGGAGAATTTGGTCAAATTCAAATATTTCTTTTCCGGCGCTTCATCAGCTCCTTCTGGGGGATTCTCTATCACAGTGACGACTCAAACCAATATGTTTAGAAGAAAGTATACTCCTTTCCCACAGGTTAGTACCTGCTCCGATCAGATATCCATTTCTCCTGTGCCAACCGAATAGGGTGATGAATATAACGACTATACAGAAGCAGATTATATCAAATGCTTAAAGGCAGCTATCGCGAGTGATAGCGGTTTCACTGATTAGGTCAGCTTAGGTTTTTCTTAGGGAGATGATTGCGTGCTCTCCATTGAGATCCCACTCTGTTCCTTCCGTCTTCTCGAAGTGAACCTCTACGGCAAGCACCTCTCCAGTGATATATTTTTCATGTTCTTTAAAACACTCTTTGACGCGGGGGGTTGTCTCAATGCGTAAGATGATACGGTCGGTCACTTCTAACGCTTCATTTCTGCGCTGGGTATTCACTTTGTTGACAATCTCCCGCGCTAACCCTTCCATCTTAAGCTGATCATCGAGTGTGATATCGAGAGCGATGGTGATAGCTCCTTCTGCTTTTGCAACAAGTCCCTCCTTTACTGTGCGTTCGATGAGCAGATCCTCCTCTGTGATGGAGAACTTTTCGCCCTCGATGTCGAGCTCTAGGGTGCCGTTACTTAATGCGTGGGGTTCTAACTTTAAAATCGCCGCCTGCACTTTTTTCATCAGGGGGCCTGCGCGCTTCCCGAGGGTGCGGAAGTTTGGCTTGATCGACACTTCGACAAACCGACTCTCATCATCGTGGTATTCGATCGCTTTGACATTGAGCTCTTCTAAAATTAGAGGCTCTTGCATCTTAAGGAGTTCGATAACATTTTTATCGGATGAGATGAGATGGGCTCTCGGTAGAGGTTGGCGCACTTTCAGCTTCTTCTCTTTCCGAAGGGCGTGTCCCATGCTGACAGCGCTCTGCACGAATGCCATCTCCATCTCCAGCTTTTCATCCCGAACTCTCTCGTTATAGGTAGGGAAATCGCAGAGGTGAACGGAGAGGGGATCGCTGCTCTCTCTCAACTCTTGATAGATCGCATCACTGATGAATGGCACAAAGGGTGCAGCGACCTTCGAGAGGGTGAGGAGCACGGTATAGAGGGTCTGGAACGCTTCATTCCGATCATCACTCGCTTCATCCGTCCAGAAGCGGCTGCGGCAGCGGCGGATGTACCAGTTAGTGAGCTGCTGGATGAAGGTTAAAAAAGGCTCGACAGCTTGGCTCAGGAGATAGCCATCCATCCCCTTTTCCACATCTTGGATGAGCTTTTGCAGGAGTGAGAGAATCCAACGGTCGATATCGGTTTTTGGTTCGACTTTACATGGTTTCCACCTATAGATCTTGGCATAGGTCGCTAAAAATACGTATGCGTTCCATAGAGGAATTAAGAACTGTCTAAGAACGAGCTCCACCCCGCGATCTGTGAACCTCAGATCTTCGCCCTGCATCGCACCGCTATGAAGGAGGTAGAGGCGAATGGCGTCAGCCCCATATTTGTCGATGACAGCTCCCGGCTCAGGATAGTTTTTGAGACGTTTCGACATCTTCGCCCCATCCTTCGCTAAGATGATCCCATTGACGATCACATTCTTAAAGGCGGGCTTCCCGAAGAGCGCCGTCGACAGGATATTCAGGGTGTAAAACCATCCACGGGTCTGGTCCAACCCTTCAGCAATGAAGTCGGCAGGAAAAGCGTTTAGGGTCGCCTCTCTATTCTCAAAAGGGTAGTGGTTCTGGGCGTAGGGCATCGATCCCGACTCAAACCAGCAGTCGAAGACTTCTGGGATACGCATATAGACCTTTCCTTTCTCCTCAAAGGTCAGTTTATCGATATGGTGGCGGTGGAGGTCTTTGATTTTTTTACCAGTTCGCTTCTCCAGATCCTCGATCTTATCGATCACAATGATGTCACCATCATTGCTGCGCCAGATAGGAATGGGGGTGCCCCAATAACGGTTGCGGCTGATCGCCCAATCACGAGCATTCTCCAGCCACTTGCCGAAGCGCCCCTCTTTAAGGTGCGAAGGGACCCAGTGGATCTGCTTATTTGCCTCAATCAGCTTCTCCTTGATCTTCTCAACAGAGACAAACCAGGTGCGCACTGCCTTATAGATGAGCGGCGTGTCAGAGCGCCAACAGAAGGGGTAGCGGTGGCGGATCGTCCCCTGATGAAAGAGCCTGCCCATCCCCTTAATGCGCTTGATCAACTCCTTATCGGCATCTTTCACATAGATCCCTTCAAAATCGGGGAGCTCACTCGTGAATTTCCCATTTTGATCGACAGGACAGACCAGTTCAATCTCAGCTTTTCTGCAGGCAAAAAAGTCAGCTTCACCAAAGGCGGGAGCGGCGTGGACGATACCTGTCCCCTCATCTTCACCCACAGAGTCATCGATCAGAATAGTAAATGCATTGGGGCTGGCGTCTTTTACGAAGGTATCAAATAGGGGCTTATAACGCTTGCCTTTGAGCTTCTCTCCTTTGAACGTCTCAAGGATCTCCACCTCTTCCTTGAAGCAAGAGGCGAGGCGCGCTTTACAGACGATATATTGATTCCCCTCAGGATCTTTCACTTTGACATAGTCGAGCTTCCTCCCCACCATCAGAGCCAAGTTCGAGGGAAGGGTCCAGGGCGTAGTTGTCCAGGCTAGAAGAGAGGTCGAAGGATCCTCTTCAAGTGGGAAGGTCACTTTAATCGAAGGGTCATCGACGTCGCGGTAGTTGAGATTGGCTTCGAAGTTGGAGAGAGGCGTTCCCAGTTTAGCTGAAAAGGGCATCACCTTAAAACCCTCATAGACGAGATCTTTCTTCCAGAGCTCACCAAAGACCCACCAGACCGATTCCATGAACGATAGATCCATCGTCTTATAGGTGTGGTCGAAATCGACCCAGCGACCCATCCGGTTGACCGTCGTTTTCCACTCTTCAGTGTATCTAAGGACG
>JAAKFF010000006.1 GCA_011065165.1 Chlamydiota bacterium | reverse complement strand
ATGACAGCCAATAGATGAAGCTTCAATGTTGAAAACTTCAGCTCGACAGATGCGAGAGCGCCGCCTCAAGCAGATTGGGCTCGCTTAGAGATTTTTCCTTGGGAGCTTTAGATGTTGTCTGGAAGAGTGCGGGCTAGCCTGCATTTCTTGCCAAGCGATGACAGCCGACAGATGAAGTTACAAAGGGAAAAGATCTAGCGAGAGCAATCTGCACTAGGTCGGGACTCGAACCCGCACGGACCAAGGTCCAAGGGATTTTAAGTCGCTATCCTATCAGTAAAAGGGAATAAACTGCAACACACAAACATAAAACAATCAACATGTTAACGATAGATCATTTAAGGTAGTCTGAGTTTGCTTAAGCCAGTTTTTGGCAGTCTAGTGCGTAAGAATTGCGTAATCTTTTCCAAGAAGATCGTCATAAAAAAATTAAAATTGTACTTCGTCTAATTCAGGTGTTTCTTTTAAGAAGCCTTTCTCTTCTTCGGTAGAGTCATCTATAGCTTCAGTGGAAATAGCCATCTCTTCTGGTTCAAAAGAAATATTTTTTGATGTTTTAGCACCTAATTCCTTCACTTTTTGAGCATATGTAATTACACTTCGCTGGCCATCAAAAAGAGTTCTATTAGCATCATCATATGATTTAGCCGCTTGATCTAATTTGTTTTTTATGTTTTGAAATTTTTTAAGAGCACTATCTAATTGATCATACATTAACCCAGCAAATCTTGATATTTCCATCACATTCTTATTCATTGTGTTTTTACGCCAAAAATCTTTGATAATATGAAGAAACGGCATAACTAAAGTCGGTGATGTAAGCCACACTTTTTTCTGAATCGCAAATGACTGGAGAGAAGGGTCTTGATTTAAGGCTGTAATTAAAGCTGAGTCATGAGGGACAAACATAACCACAAAATCAAGAGACTCTTCTTTGAAAACACTTTGATAATTTTTATCGCTTAGTTCTTTTATATGTTCTTTTATGGAACTTGTGTGCTGAGATATTAAATATTTTTTTTCGTCAGGATCGTCAGAATTGAAATACTCAATTGCGTGTTTTATCGACACCTTCGAATCGAATATTATTTTTCTATCTTCAGGGAGATGAACAATGAAATCTGGCTTCGCTCGTTTGCCTTCATCTGTTATCAATTTCATATCACGGCCTTGTTCCGTGTAGTGAACCCCTTTTTTAAAACCAATAAATTCGAACAATCGTTCCAAAACGGTTTCACCAAAATCTCCCTGTACTTTGAAATCGCCCTTAAGAGCTCGGGTAAACTGAGATATCCGGCTATCAAGAGGATCTATTAACTCTTTTAAAGCCCTCTGGTCAGATGCATTTTCTTTCAAGGTTTCATTTACTGTCTTTTGAAATGAATCTATATTAGATTTTAGAGGAGCTAATAGATCTTGGACTTCCTTTTTTGATTTTTCAGAGAAAGATTTTGTTTTTTCTTCTAAAATGGAAGTTGCTGTAATTTTGAAATGATTGTTTAAATCTTGCTTAGCTTGATTTATTGTTTCATTATATTTTTTGAGCAGGTCCTCCAAGGAGTTTTTTTCGGTACTTTCCTTCGTAGCTGCTGTCTGAGCACGCGTTAACTGTTCACGAACGTTTTTTAATTCTTCTTGTAGTCCACCCATTTGCTTTTCTGAGGACTCTAGCACACCTTTAGTCTTTGAAAATTCTTGATTGTTTTCGTTAAGGGTGTCCTCCAAATTCTTCTTGTCTATATGAAGAGCTTTATTCTGAGATCGCAATAAATAAAGTCGAGCAGACAATAATATTGAAGTTATAAGAAAAATAAAACATATCACTGGCAAATACATACTACCCACAAAAACTCTCCAAAAAAATGAAATAAACACGATTAAATGAGATCATAATAACAGAAACAACAGTAAATCGATACCTGCATAAATTTATTTATCTGAATTGATTTTTTTTAATTACATTATTTACAAAAGAGAGCGCTTTTGACCCAATTTAAAATATTCTCTTTACGCGCCTGAAAGGTGTCGCCGGGGCTTTTAAAATATGGTGCCGGCCAAGCACGTAGATGAGGATATAATCTCATCCAAAAGGCGTAGCGTTTCTTGCCAGCATCATCGACTGCATAGCCTTTCATATATAACCATTCCAGCTCTTGAGAATAAGAACGGTTTAAATCACACTGATCTCTATATTGCCATACAAACTGTACTCCAAATATGACAGCGATAGTAAGAGAAGCTAAAGATATGGAAATCATGCAAATTTTTTTATATCAACTCATCAAATACCCCATTTATCGTAAGCGTCAGACACAGCGGGGGCTAACTGATACTCTTCAAGTGAATCCTTGAATTTTTTAAGGATCGATTCCATTTCAGGATCATGCTTTGTTTTTTCTGGGTAATAATTACCCCATTAGCATTGCTAGGGAGAAACGATAGAAAGAACAATATCAGCAATCCACAAAGGTTAGACTTTTTAATTACCTTCATTATCTTTTTTACTTACTCCTCGCATACGGATAGACATATGTATATCCCTTACTTGTTCTTTTTACATGGCCAGAGATAATTTTAGTTTTTGGGAGTCCATTTACCGTACTCCGCTTTCCATAGCCAGAATATGGAGCCTTTTTTGAATACTGAGGTGGTTTGACATAGCATCTGGTATTAGACCTTTTACTGTAACGTTTTGATGAATACGCTTTTGGTCGATAAGTTTTTTGAGGAGCAGCATTTAATTCCCCAGAGATAAAAAAAGTCATCCCAAAAAAAATTGCTCCAAATAACCCAGCCTTTAAGTAACTCAACATATCTCTTCCTTAGTGTTAATCCATTTCATAGTATTGAAATTCACCGGTGTTATAATCGTACGTTTCTAATTCATTTCCACTGAACCCTTGCACTTCTTCTTCATGATACGAACCATCTCCCGAGTGATAAACTTCAATATCGTTGTATTTACGAACAAGATTCCCCTTATTAATCTCAATATATTCACCTTCTTCATAGTTATATCCATCCCATCCAGATAGCAAAGAACTCCCCAAAAGGAACATGAAGAAAGATACAATCAGCATTCTCATTTAGCATCTCCAATAATTCCGAAGACTAATAATAACAAAATCAGGTTTTATGTTAAATATAAATAATTAATTAAAATAGTGAAAAAATAACTATAATTTCACGTATATTTTATTACGCAGACGTTAAACCATTTTTACCCATTCCAATATGACAACCATAAACAAACTTAAAGCATCACCGGGCTTTTCCCTTGGGGGATGGGCCAGGGACGAAGGTTAGGATAGAGCTTCATCCAAAATGCGTATCCCTTCTTTCCGACTTCATCATGGTCTAAAGATAGGAGGAAAAGAGGGGCTCGCTTCAGCCGTGCATGAAGATTCCAATCTGGTTTTTTACTTACCCCTCCTAGAGCAATACAACATACAAGATGAGGAGCATATTGTTGGATCAGTATCGCATCAAGCTCAGACTCAACTATAATTACGGGCTTTAGTGGATCTCCAAAGGTAGAAGGACAACCCTTACTTCCACTCACTTCAACATACTTAGGAAAAAGATCCTCTGGGTGCCAATTATTTCTTCGAATTTTGACCTTAATTGGTTCACTTTCCTCATAGGTAGGGATGACTATCCCCTTTGGTAGCCATTGCTTCTTGGGGCCCCCATTGTCTTTTACACATTCAGAGAGGCCCCATTTCATTCTATCCTCAAAAACTCATGGGGATTCCAGCCAAGAAAAAACCGTTGTATAGTCTCTATAGATAGCCCTCTATCAAATAGAAGCTCTAGGGCCTTTGGATCATTCATTAGCCTTTGATGTGAGGCCTCGATAAAAACTTTTGAGGCTTGCTGCCATTCAGGGACTACTGATGAGGATAATTGTGGAGTGATTTTTTTTTCTTATAGGGATTCCGCTTAAAAAACCGTTCTTGAGAATCCTAATAATTTGCTCTTCTGAAATTCTACTTCTTCTCATCTTACTTTCTCCTTGTGTTGTCTTGGAAAAAGTCTATTTTAGCATGGATCAGTTTTTGGGGAGCAGGTCAGAAAGTCTCAATGTAAAAAAATAAGCTGCGACAGGCTATTGTCTATGAGTCACAGATGTCACAAAGAAAAAAAAGGAAGAAATGAGAAAATAGAAGTGGTTTTTTTCTGGCAGTGGTGAGAATTGCAGGCTGGGTTGAAGCAACCCTGCCAAGCGATGACAGCTTCTAGATCATGTGCAATAAGAGAAAAGACCAGATATTTAAAACTGCTCGAGGCGGGACTCGAACCCGCACGGACCAAGGTCCAAGGGATTTTAAGTCCCTTGTGTCTACCAATTCCACCACCCGAGCACAAAAGAGTAGAGTCTACTCTTTTGATGGGTTGTAATCAAGAGTCGTTCTCTTCTGGTGGAACGTGAGCCTTCTCTTTGATGTCGACGACTTTCTCTTCTTCTGCTGGAGGGGGCTCGGGAACAAAGGGTAGAGTGGGGCTCTCCTCTTTTTCTGTTTTGAGCTCTTCGACTTTGCTTTCGCTCTTTTCGGGCGCAACGGCACGGTGATCAGCAAGATAGTTCTTATAGCGGTCGATCTGTTCGGAGATCAAGCTGGTTGGAGGAGGAAGAAGGGTGCGTCTGACCTGAGGAGCCTCGTCGGCCTTTTCAGTTGTCTTTTCTTCTGCAGTTTCTTTTTCTACTGCTTTGGTGCGGCGCCTATTGGGTCGCTTCCTCTCTCTCTTTTTAGGCTCCTCTTTGGGAGTTTCTTGCTTCGGCTCTCTGCTTTTGGCGCTCTTTGATGCTACCTTTCTACCACCGCTAATCTTAATAGGCTTTTCTATTTGCGGCTTCTTCAAGACGGTGCGTGTCTCCCGAGCTTCCACTACTTCGTATTCTGTCATAGGGAGTAGGAACGCTTTGGGTTTTTCTAAAGATCTGAAAAAGAAGCTCTTCCCAAATGAGACGACTTCTACGGCGTTTACAGAGTACTCTTCTTGGCTATTTCCGCTACTGGCGCGAAGAATCAGTTTGTAGCCTTCTTTAGGGGTAATAACCGTTTCAACTAATGGTTCACGTGTAAAATCCACTGATTTATTTCCATTTTTAAAGGTTTAAATTGTATCGAACTCGGTTCGATTATTCTTTTGTCGCTATATATTCGATAAAATCGAGCAAGCGGCAGGAATATCCAATTTCGTTGTCATACCAGGAGATAAGTTTGAAGAAATTGTCACTAAGGGCAATCCCAGCATGGGCATCGAAATAGGAAGAATGGGTATCTCCTATGAAATCGGACGAAACAACGTCTTCTTCGGTGTAACCCAATATTCCTTTCAATTCTGAGTTTGATGCCGATTTCATCTTTTCACAGAGTGTAGCATAGTCTGTCGATTTAGTCAGCCTTACATTTAAATCAACGACAGAAACATCGGCAACGGGCACTCTGAAAGCCATTCCGGTAATCTTTCCTTGAACTTCAGGTAGGCAGAGCCCCACGGCTTTGGCAGCCCCTGTTGAGGCGGGAATTATATTTAATAGGGCGCTGCGCCCACTTCTGTAATCTTTTTTTGAGGGACCATCATGAACGGGCTGGGTAGCTGTCATAGCATGGATCGTTGTCATCAGCCCCTCCTCAATCCCAAAGTTGTCGAGCAGTACTTTGGTGATTGGAGCTAGACAGTTGGTTGTGCAGGAGGCATTGGAGATAACGGTATCGGTTTTGGGGTTATATTTTTCGTGGTTGACCCCCATAACATAGGTGGGAACACTCCCTTTAGCAGGAGCAGAGATGATCACCCGCTTCGCGCCCGCTTGAAGGTGTAGCTGCGCTTTTTCTAGCTGGGTAAAGAGCCCTGTTGATTCGATGACATAGTCGACATTTAGATCTTTCCAGGGCAGCTTTGCAGGATCTCTCTCTGCAAGAACGTGCGTCGTCTGATTGTCGACGATGAAGGAGCTATCTGTCGACTCTACTTTCTTCGAAAAACGGCCATGGACGGAGTCGTGCTTGATGAGATATGCTAGGTTTGACGCATCGACGAGGTCATTAACAGCAACGATTTCTATATTGGAATATTTTTCATGTGCCAGGCGAAAGACCGATCTTCCAATGCGTCCAAATCCATTAATTCCAATCCGTATTGACATAAACCTACCCTCTGATTTTAAAAAATCTCATGATTACAAATGAGCAATATTATTGCAATCTTGAGAACAAATCAAAAAGGATGAGAGTAGAATCCATCAAAGTCGAGGCTCCCATAAGAAGACAGTTCGATCAATTCACAACCTAAATTGATAGCTTGATCTAGCTCCTCTTGGTAATCGATCTCTCTTTTATAATAGATAAGTGCTTTGATAGCATGCATTTCACCGCGAAGCCTTTCTAGATCTACTCCCAATAACGGCTCTTTTATCTGCTTCTCCAACGCGTTGGTCGCATCTTGGAAAGCTCTATCATGAAGTCCACACTCCATATGAACTAGAGCCCTTAGCGCAATAAATTCAGGAGAATCATTTAGCTGAATAGCATTATTAATTATACGCAACGCTCTATTTGGTTGATGATCACCTATTTGTAACAGGGCTTGAATTACAAAAATATAACCCTTAGGAATTTGATATTGGATTAGTTCACCCCCAATACCCCTACCATCTGTCTTTGCGAGGATAAATCCACAGGAATCTAATCCCTCGTCTTCAATTCTTAACTTATAACATAATAGAGCATTGAAGAGGTGGAAGATAAGATTTGTTTTGTACTGATCTCTTAACTCGTCTTCCAGTATATTGTTTGCAGTGATTGGGCTATCATAACGAATCAGGGCTTGAATTTCCCTTAACTTTTTATCTAGAAATGGGTCAATGTGAACTTCCGAGACTTCGGTAGTAGTAGCTGTAGACTCTTCAGGATTTACCTGAAAATCTGAAATATCAGTGATATCGGAATCTATCTCAGTCATGTCCTTCTCCAGAGTTTAACTGATTATTGGATGTATTCGATGATGCAGAGGGTGGTTCCGTCACCTCTGCGATTCTCTTTGCGTACGATGCGGGTGTAACCGCCCTCACGCGTGAGGTAGCGCTGTGAGAGTTCATCAAAGAGCTTGCCTATCACCCTGCGATCGGTGTTGTAAGAGGAGAGATCTCCTTTTTTTACGTCGCGTGCCTCTTTTGAGGTGAGGGAGTTGAAGTTGATCATCAGTCGAGCGATGGCTGTGCGCCTGCTGGATAGAGTATTCTTCTTAGCAAGTGTGATCAGCCGATCAGCATGACGCCTGAGCTCTTTTGCCTTTGGAACTGTGGTTTCAATGCGGCCGTGCTCAACGAGTGATTTGAGCATGTTAGCAATCATACAGCGACGATGTGAGGAGTTCCTATTGAATTTTGCGGTCCGTTTTAGGTGTCTCATGGTGATTCCTGTCCTGATTTTTCTTCTAAAAACTCCTCGATCACCTCTCTGACGTTATCACGAGTGATGCCATATCTCGATAGATCCATTCCAAGGTAGAGCCCCATATCTTCGAGCTTTGCTTTGATCTCATTGAGGGACTTTTTGCCGAAGTTGCGGAACTTTAACATTTCAGGCTCGGGCATGATCACGAGTTCTGCAATGGTATCGATATTCGCTTGTGCAAGACAGTTGGTCGAACGCACAGAGAGCTCGATCTCATTGATACGCAATCCAAGCTTCGCTAGAAGCTGATCGCGATCGGTATCGAATTCTACCTCTTCATGATCGAATGATAGATCTTGGAACTTCAGGGTGTTGAATACATTTAAGTGAAGGACGCCGATCTGGGTAGCAAAGGTGAGCGCTTCTTGTGGAGAGACGCGTCCATCTGTCGTCACTTCAAGAATGAGACGGTCGTAGTCTGTATCCTGTCCAACACGGGTATTCTCAACGAAGTAGTTCACGAGTCGTACGGGTGAGAAGGCTGAATCGATAACAATCTCATCGACGACTTTGTCTGGGATCTCATGACGTTCTGATGGGACGTAACCGCGGCCAAAGGCCACTTTTAGATCGACACGTTTTTTCATCGGCTTGGTGACGATGAAGAGATGATGGTCAGGGTTGACAATTTCAAAGTTACCCTCTTCCATCACATCCTTAAGTTTCACTTCGTACTGGCCGCCGCCAGCTTCTAGCATCTCACTCGTCACATCTAGAGTCTTAGAGAAGATCTTAGGGCCTCGTGTGTCACGGTTCTCTTCTAGGGGAAGCTTCCTAAGGAGTACACCCTTAAAGTTAAGGATGATATGAGTGACATCTTCGACGATCCCTTCAACAGCTGTATATTCATGGGGCACGCCCTCGAGCTTCACAGAGATCAGGGATGGAGCCTCTAACGCGGTCAACATGATCCGTCTTAAGGTTGTCCCTACGGTATGGCCAAAACCTCTTTCAAAGGGTTCGGCAATAAAACGGACAAAGGTCTCGGTCTTACTTGTTTCTTCAATTTTTATATTCGTCGGCAGTTCAAATTTGCCATACTTTACAGTCATACGTTAAACCTCTTCTTAAACGCGGCGTCTTTTTCTAGGACGGCATCCGTTGTGGGGGATGGGAGTACGGTCTTGAATCAGGGTAATGATCAGCCCGGCACTTTGGAGGCCTCGAACTGCAGATTCTCTGCCAGCTCCAGGTCCTTTTAAATAGACTTCAATCTCTTTCATGCCACTATTCATGGCGATCTTTCCAGCATCTTGAGCAGCAACAGTTGCTGCAAATGCTGATGATTTTCTTGAGCCAGAAAAGTTGACTTTACCAGCAGAAGCCCAAGCGATAACATTTCCAGAGGGGTCTGTAATCGAGATGATGGTATTATTGAATGTCGCTTTGACATAGGCAATTCCACTAGGAACGGTTCTTGATACCTTCTTCCTACTCTTAGCGGCCGGTTTTTTAACGACCATTTCTTTTTTCGTTTTTGTCTTCTTAGCCTTAGCCAATTCGATCTCCTATTACGCTTCTTAAGTTTAGATGGCTTTTTTCTTGCCTGCTACGGTCTTCTTTTTCCCTTTACGGGTACGTGCATTACAACGGGTTCTCTGTCCACGAGTTGGAAGTCCTATGCGATGTCTCATCCCACGGTAAGAGCCAATGCTAATGAGACGCTTGATATTGTTCTGTACCTGACGTCTCAGATCTCCTTCAACGGTATACTCAGATTGCAATGTGGCATTAAGTTTAACAACGTCACTATCTGTTAGGTTGTGTGCACGCATATCTGGATCAAGGCTTAATTTTTTGATAATCTCTTCTGAAATGGCGTTTCCAATTCCATAGATATAGGTCAAACTTATCACAAGGCGCTTGTTACCAGGAATGTCGACTCCAATCACGCGGGGCATAGGTAAAAATCCTTCTTTAAATCTCAGTTATAGTCAATAGCCCTACGGGGCTAACTTTTAATTTCATTAAGCATAGCACAAACCTCTATAGGGTTCAATCGAAATTGAACAAGAGTTTTGCGATTAAATTTATCTATATTCGGCCCGTTATTCGGCCCTTCTTCATAAACCCATCATAGCGTTTCATAATCAAGTGGGACTCTATCTGTTTTGTCGTGTCAAGGATCACCCCGACTAGGATCAGTAGGGATGTTCCTCCAAAAAAGTGGCTGATGGAAGAGTCTACACCTAAAACTTTACCTACTAACATCGGTAAAATTGCAATTAGAGCTAAGAATACGGCTCCAGCTAGTGTGATACGATTCATCGTTGATTCTAAAAATTCTTGGGTAGGTCTCCCTTGACGAATCCCAGGGATAAACGCTCCATTTCTCTTCATGTCAGAGGCAATTTGCTCGGGATGGAACTGAGTTGCAGTCCAAAAATAGGTGAAAAATAAAATTAGAAGTACGAAGAGAGCGGTATAGACCCAGCTGCCTGGAGAGAGCCAATTGACAACTGTAGCGAGAAAGGTCCCTTTACTTAAGAATTGAGCAATTGTAGCTGGAAACATCAGAAGGGCAGAGGCAAAAATCACGGGAATAACGCCAGCGTAGTTCACTTTCAATGGGATATGAGAGCTGCCACCTTGGCTTTCGCGGCGTCCCACCATCCGTCTTGCATATTGGAGAGGAATCTTGCGGGTCCCCTGAATGACCAAAATCGTCCCTAAAATTATAAATACAAAGACAATTGAGAGGATCACAATAGAGGAGAAGGTCATCTGGCCAGGCTCTTGTGAGTCTAAATTGAGCTGTCTTATTATCGTTCCAAGTGTAGAGGGAAGGGAGGCCAAGATCCCAACTGAGATGATCAAACTAATTCCATTTCCAATCCCTCGCTCTGTGATCTGCTCTCCAATCCACATCAAGAAGAGGGTCCCCGTACTCATCGCCAACATAATGACGAGATAGAAGAGCCATGGAAATCCTAAAATCTGCTGGCTAAGTAGCTCTGGCAGAATGATTCCGGGGTGGGAGATGTTGAGGCCTAGGGCGTATCTCGCAAGGAGTGCAGATTGAAAAAGGGCTAAGACGACGGTCACAAGGCGGATCCCTTTTCCCATCTTCCGCTTTCCAGCCTCACCATTTTCTCGGATCTCTCTTTGTAGTGAGGGGACGACAGCGACAAGGATCTGCATAATAATCGAAGCGGAGATGTAGGGCATTACGCCTAAAGCGATAACGGTCATGTGAGCAAAAGCTCCACCTGAGAAGATATCGACGAGCTGGAAGAGGTTCTGACTGCCACCCGTGAATTGACGGAAGATCTGCACAACTTCGTCGCCATTGACCCCTGGAACAGGAATATAGGCGCCGACGCGACAAACAACTAACATCAAGAGGGTAAAGATAATTCTACCCTTCACCTCTTGTATAGAAAAAATTTTCTTAAGTGCACTCAGCATATGACCTTATATGCGTTTAAATTCGATTCCTTTTTCTTCGAGCTTGCGAATGGCATTCTTCGAGAAGAGATTCGCTTCAATCACGACTTTTTTCGTGAGCTCGCCATTTGAGAGCACTTTAAAGCCTCCCTTCATACGACGAAGAGGAAATCCTTTTTCCATTAACGTCTGCTTGTTAATCGTCTCCCCATCTTCAAAGTATTGATTCAGTCTTCCTAAGTTGATCTCATAGACCCCGGCTTTAAAGCGTGCGTTGGAGAATCCACGAACTGGAAGTTTCTGATAGAGCGGCAACTGCCCCCCCTCTTTTGCTCCGCGACGCTTATATCCTGAGCGAGACTTAGCTCCCTTATGACCACGACTGGAGGTCTTTCCCATACCGGAACTTGGGCCGCGCCCAACTCGCTTTCTATTCTGAACCTTTCGGTGTGTATTCTTTAGTTCTGATAAATTCATGAGCGTGCTCCTCTTGCTTCAAGTGTCGCTTCTCTGTTGCATAGATCGGAGAGGGCCTTAAAAGTGGCACGCACTTGGTTAAGGGGATTTTTTGACCCCAAACTCTTAGCAACGATATCTTTGATTCCGCTAATTTCGAGTACGGCGCGCACTTTTGATCCTGCGATAATGCCTGTTCCTTCGGGTGCTGACTTAAGAAGTACTCTTGCGCCATCCCAGTCTGTGACAATATCGTGGGGGATGGTAGTGCCATTAAGCTCGAAAGTTAGAATGTTTTTGCGCGCTGCCTCTCCACCCTTACGGATCGCATCGGCTACTTCATTGGCTTTTGCGAAGCCGATCCCAATGCGGCCATTCCCATCACCAATAATGACGAGAGCAGAAAAACTAAACTTGCGTCCGCCTTTAACAACTTTAGAACATCGGTTGATATAGAGGACTTTTTCCTCAAACTCGGTGTCGAAATCTTCTTCTTTTTTCTTTCTCTTTGCCATTAATATCCCTAAAATTTGAGTCCATTTTCTCTTGCCGCATTAGCAAGCTCTGCGATAAGTCCATGGAACTTAAATCTTCCACGATCGAAAATGACTTTTTCTATATTTTTCTGCTTTGCGAGTTCTGCTATCTTCTGTCCAACGAAGCGAGCGCTCTCTTTCGACTTTTTCATATTCTTGGCCTCTTTAGAGAGCGTGCTGAAACTCGTAATCGTAACGCCTCTATCGTCATCAATAAGCTGAACACCAATATGAAAGATGCTCTTTGATACAGATAGACGCGGACGTTCGGATGAGCCTCTAAGCTTTTTTCGAATACGCATCATACGATTCTTTCGGATTTTTGTGCGTTTTAATAGTTTGTGACTCATTATTTTCCTTTTGCTGCTTTCCCTGCTTTTCTGCGAACTTGCTCATCGACGTAGCGAACCCCTTTTCCTTTGTAAGGCTCAGGAGGCCTCACAGCGCGGACGGTAGCGGCAAACTGGCCAACAGCCTGCTTATCTAATCCTGTTATTTTGATGAGTGTACTCTTCTCCACAAGAACCTTAAGCTCTGTGGGGATCTTTATCTGAGAAGGATGCGAAAAGCCAAGTTGCAAGTCTAATACTTCGCCTTTAACAGCAGCACGATAGCCCACTCCAACGAGACTAAGCTGCTTCTCAAACCCTTCACTCACTCCAATGACCACATTATTAATGAGGGAGCGGTAGAGTCCATACATCGGGCTATCTAGCCCAGATTTCTCATCGAACTCAACAAAGATCTTACTCTCTTCAACCTTGACTGAGATTCCTTCTGGAATGGATCTCTTTATGGTGCCTTTGGGTCCCTTCATTTCAACTATCCCTTTGGAGAGTTTGACTTCGATACCTTTTGGAAGTGGAATGGGTTTTTTACCTAATCGTGACATATTTCAATTTCCCTATTGTTCACCAGACTAGGCAGAGGAGCTCTCCGCCAGTTTTAAGTTCTCGTGCTCTCTCTCCATCAATGACTCCCGAAGGGGTGGAGAGGATGGCAATGCCAAGGCCACTAAAGACGTGTGGGATATCTTGATATCCCACATAGCTGCGGACTCCGGGCTTGGATACTCTCTTAAGTCCATGGAGGACACTCTCGCGAGAACTTTTAATATATTTTAGAAAGACACGAATTTGACGCTTCTTCTCGTTAACTAAGTAGCTAATGATGTAACCTTTATCTTTCAAAACATCGATGATTGCTTGATTGAGTTTACTGAAATTTACATCGACATACTTATGTGAAGCATCTTTTCCATTTCGGATTCGAGTTAGTAAATCTGCAACCGTATCACTTATTGTCATGCTCTGCGTTCTCCTTCTATGTTAACGCGTAAAGGGTAGTCCAAGTTGGGTTAATAGTTCAATGCACTCTTCGTCATTTTTCGCTGAGGTGACAAAAGTAATATTCATTCCTTGGTCACGCTTAACTTCATCTAGGTTGAGCTCTGGGAACATCTGCTGATCTTGTAATCCCAGAGAGAAGCTCCCCCTACGGTCTCCCTTCCTCTTGAATCCTCGAAAATCTCGGATCCTTGGGCAGACGATATTGCAAAATCGATCAAAAAAATCAAACATCCGAACGCCCCGCAGTGTCACTTTAAGGCCAACTTCCTGGCCCTCTCGAAGCTTGAAATTAGCAATCGAAATCTTAGCCTTTGTAACGATCGGTTTCTGCCCTGAGATTAAGGCTAGCTCCTTGACGCAGTCCTGCATCACATTCTTATCTTTGACAGCCTCTGCAACACCCATACTAATAATGACCTTTTCCAAGGCGGGAATGAGCATCTGGTTCTTGTAATCGAACTTCTTGCGTAAAACGTCTTTAATCTCTTCGTGATATCTCTTCTTTAATCTCGACATACTTACTTCTGTGACTTTACTGGTTTTTTTAACATTCTATAACTCACCTCTTTGTCACCATCGAGACGGAAGAGCTCTCTACTTCCATCTTTGCCGATTTTGACCTTCAGCTTAAGTTTTTTACCATCTCCGTCGCATAGGGCGACATTTGAGATGTGAATAGGTTTTTCAATGCTTACAATCTCTGACTTGCGATTTTGTTCGCGACTCTTCATGTGCCGCTTTCTCACATTGACTCCTTGGATAAGGATGCGGCTCTCTTTCTTAGCGATAACTTCACCGACTTTTCCGCGGTCGTTCCCACAGATAACCAGTACCTTATCGCCTTTTTTTATCCATTTACTCTTCATATTTGTGCGCTTCCTTTCTATATCACTTCGGGTGCGAGTGAGGTGATCTTAAGAAATCCTTTCTCCCTCACTTCTCGAGCTACTGGGCCGAAAATACGTGTGCCTCTGGGATTCTGCTTATCATCGATCAAAACGCAGCTATTGTCATAAAACTTTAGCAGAGATCCATCTTTACGTCGGATATAGTTTTTAGTGCGAACGATGACAGCTTTAACCACTTCGCCTTTCTTCACGACTCCCTTCGAATCTACCTCTTTCACGGAACAGACTATGGTGTCACCTACTCCAGCATATCTTCTTCTTGTTCCACGCAAAACTTTAAAACACTTAACGCGCTTTGCTCCGCTATTATCGGCTACTTCTAATTCTGTTTCTTGTTGAATCATCGTTTTTCTCTTATTCTTATATTCTTACGAGATCAGCTCGACTACTATCCAACGCTTCAATTTAGAGAGTGGACGCGTCTCCTGAATACGGACTTTCTGCCCGACTTTCAGCTCTCCTTTCTCATGATGCGCATAGTATTTTTTCCCGCGGGTGATCACTTTTTTATAACGTGGATGAGGAAGTGTTCGCTCGACATTCACTATAACGGTCTTATCCATCTTGTTTGAGATGACCGTTCCCTCTTTAACTTTTCTTCTTCCTTGCGATTCCATACTACTTCTCTGTTGGTCCTTGCTTCTTTTTTTGGCGCAAAACGGTGAGGATTCGCGCTCGATCTCTCCTCTTAAGAATCAGCTCATGAGGCTTCTCTAGCTTTCTTGAAACCCGGAGTTCGTTGACCAGTTCAAAAATGCCGCGACATAACTCCTTATGCTGAGCTTCTAACTCTTCAGTGGATTGGGTTAATAAATCTTTTGCCTTTAGCATCAATGTTTCTCCTTACACTCTTTCCAAACGTTCAACAAAGCGTGTGCGGTAGGGAAGCTTTGCTGCGGCTTTAAGTAGGGCCTGTCTCGCTTCATCTTTTGAAACATTGGCCACTTCAAAGAGCACTTTCCCGGGGCGGACAACTGCAACCCAATGGTCCGTTGCACCTTTTCCCTTACCCATACGTGTCTCTGCAGGCTTCTTTGTAATCGGTTTATCTGGGAAGATACGGATCCAAACTTTACCTTTTCGGCTGAAGGTGCGGGTGATAGCCACACGACACGCTTCTATCTGTTGATTCGTTATCTTTCCTCTCACTAGGATCTGCATTCCATAGTCACCAAAGACTACAAACTGTCCTGCTTTAGTATTTCCTCGAAGGGAGCCTTTCTGCTGTTTCCGATATTTAGTTCGAGAGGGTATCAGTGCCATGAATCATTTACTCCTATTCGTGTTCGCCTTTATTGATCCAAACCTTCACACCGATCGAACCATAGGTCGTTTCGGCGCGGGCCGTCGCATAGTCGATATTGGCACGCATAGTATGCAAGGGGATACGCCCCTCTTTGTACCACTCGGTGCGTGCAATCTCTGCGCCACCAATACGGCCTGAGACCTGAACTTTAATTCCTGCTGCTCCAGCATCCATTGTCGCTAGAATCGACTTCTTGAGCACCCTTCTGAACGCAACGCGCCGCTCTAGCTGTTTAGCTATCGCTTCACCCACTAGCTTGGCATCAAGGTCAGGTCGTTTAATCTCTGCCACTTCGATCCAGACATCTTTTCCAGTAAGCTTTTTGAGCTCCTGCTTTATCGCGTCGATCTCAGCACCCTTCTTCCCTATCACAAGACCAGGACGAGCGGTGTGCAGTGTGACTTCAATCTTTTCGCTCATTCTTTTGATGATAATTTTAGAGGTTCCGATACAGCACGCCTTTTTCATTAGAAAGTCGCGAATGGCCTTATCCCCAAGTAGAAAGTTGCCAAATTCGTGTTTGTGTGCAAACCAGATCGATCTCCAATCTTTTTTGATGACGAGTCTGAATCCAATAGGTGATGTTTTTTGTCCCATGTTACCTCTGTGTACCTTCCGTTCCGACGATAATCAGAAAATGGCTCATTCGTTTCAAAATTGGCACACGACCTCCGCGGCACTTCGGTTTCGCTCTCTTCATTGTCGGCCCTTCGTCGATTCTCACCTCTTTCACTTTCAGGTCTCTTCGTTGAACGCTATGAAGGGTCTCCGCATTTGCAATGGCGCTAAGGAGCGTTTTTTTAAGTAGGATGCCCCCTTTCAAATTACTAAAGTTAAGCTGAACCAGCGCCTCCTCGACATTCATTCCTCGAATCAGATTGGCTGCTAGTCGTGCTTTACGAGGGCTGATCCGTACATATTTTGTTTTTGCAATAGCTTCGTGCATTCTCTTATTCCTTTATTTCTTAACCGGATGTCCCTTGAAGATCCGGGTAGGTGAAAACTCTCCTAGCCGATGTCCAACCATATTTTCAGTGACAAAAACAGTGATAAATTTTCTTCCGTTGTGCACTTCAAATGTATGGCCAATCATATCGGGTACGATCATGGAGCGTCTCGACCATGTTTTAATTGGACGCTTCGACCCATCCTCATTCTGCTTCACAACTTTGCTCATTAGATGATGATCCACAAAGGGACCTTTTCTTAGCGATCTATTAGTCATTATTTCTTCCTTCGGTCTTTCACGATCATCTTCTTAGATTTCTTTTTAGAGCGTGTACGCTTGCCTTTTGTCTGCATTCCCCAAGGAGTTTGTGGAATATATCCATTGTGACGACCCTCACCACCACCATGAGGGTGGTCAACGGGATTCATCGCGGTTCCACGAACAGTAGGTCGAAACCCTTTCCATCGATTCCTCCCCGCTTTTCCTTCGACTCGAAGGGCGTTCTCCTTATTAGAGACCACACCGAAGGTTGCCCGACAGGTTTCACGAACGAGACGTACCTCTCCAGAAGGCATCTTGATGGTGGCATAGCCACCGCTGCGTGCCATTAGCTGTGCGGAGAGGCCAGCAGAGCGGACCATCTTTCCCCCACGACCAGGATAAAATTCGATGTTATGAACGGACGATCCAAGGGGCATTTTCTGTAGGGACATGGAACATCCTGCGTTGAAAGGGGCGTTATCCCCTGACATCAGAATATCACCTTTTTTAATCCCTTCAGGTGCTAGGATGTAGCGCTTCTCGCCATCAACGTAGCTTAAGAGAGCGATATGTGCTGAGCGGTTGGGATCATACTCAACTGCAACAACTTTCGCCTCGATGCCATCTTTATCTCTTCTAAAGTCTACTAAACGGTAAAAACGCTTGTGTCCCCCTCCGCGATGGCGGCAGGTGATCCGTCCATGGTGATTTCTTCCATTGATACGTTTCTTACTCGTTAGCAGGGACTTAGTTGGTTTGATCGTCTGTCGCTTTCCAGGAACGCGTGTGAGCTGCTCGAAGCTTGGGAGTACTAGCTTTCTCTGCCCTGGCGTTGTCGGTCGAAATTTCTTTACCATCTACTCACTCCTAAACTGCTTCGTCAATTGTATCGCCGCTCTCAAGAGTGACGATCGCTTTTTTAAATCCGGAACGAAATCCTTTGAACCCTCTCACACGACGCTTTTTCGGCTTCATATTGATGGTATTCACATCCTTCACCTTAATGTTCTTCTCGGCATAGATCGTCTCAAGCGCTTCAGCTATCTCTTTTTTATTTGCATTCCTGTCGACAAGAAAAACATACTTAGGTCTGTTGCACTTGGTCGTGCAGCGGTTGCTTGTTGAGTTCTGTAACCCTTCAAGAACGGTCGTTTTTTCAGTGATATAGCGTGATTTGATGATCTGATAGGGTTTTGTATCGTTCATTATCTCTTTCCTAATGCTTTCATAAACTCATCCTTCGCAGAATCGAGCACAACCAGTTCCTGATTAGCAATCACATCATATCCGCTGAAGTTCGTAATCGGTAAAAAGTAGGTTCTGGGGATATTGCGCATGCTTAAGTAGAAGTTTTTTCGCTCTTTCTCTGTTTTAGTCGCTCCATCACAGAGGAAGAGTATCCTCTTATTTTCGATTCCAGCAGCTTTCAGGAAGCTGCAGATCGATTTGGTCTTTGGAGCTTTGAGTGCACCGAGTTTTAAAAAGCGGATATTGCCCTTTAGGGCTTTCTGAGCGAGCAGGTATGAGATCGCTGCGCGGCGCTCTTTTCGGTTGATACGGACGTGCTGATTAAACTTTGGCTTGGGACCAAAAACAGTCGCTCCACCACGATATTGCGGTGATTTAAGAGACCCCTGTCTCGCTTTACCTGTTCCTTTCTGGGGATGAGGCTTTGCGTTTGATTGGGCGAGTTCACTGCGCCCCTTGGTGTTTGCACTCCACTGTCTAGCATTTTTTCGCACTGCGACAAGATAGTCTTTTACCAGTTGGGAATTGACAGTGATCTCTAGAAGTTCCTTCTCTAGGCTAACTTCTTCGAGCTCTTTTCCTTTTAAATCATATTTCTTTAGGTTCGCCACGCTCTCTTTCCTATCTATTTACAACTGTTTTTTTCATCGATTTTCTAATATAGACGAGGCCGTTCTTTGGTCCTGGGATCGCCCCTTCAACTATGATCATCTCTTTTTCAGCGTCGATTTGAACCACCTTCAGATTTTCCACTGTCACTCTCTCTGAGCCCATCTGCCCAGCCTTCTTCCCACCTGGAGGGTTCCTTCCTGGATAGGAGCACATTCCTGTAGAACCTGCAGAGCGGTGAAACTTCGAACCGTGGCCCCCAGGTCCCCCTGAAAAGCCATGGCGCTTCATAACACCTTGATAGCCTTTTCCTTTTGAAGTGCCGCACACATCGACATATTGACCCTCATCAAAGTAGTCGGCACCGATCTCTTGGCCTACTTCATACGCTTCGCCCTTCCCAATGCGTGACTCCAAAAGATGGCGTCTAGGTTCTACCTTAGCGCGAGCAAAGTGGCCGACGAGTGGTTTTGTGACATTCTTCTTCTTTGATTCGCGTACTTTAACCGCACCAAGTTGGATGGCGTTGTATCCATCCTTCTCATCGCTCTTCACTTGGACGATCACATTGGGCTCTGTTGCGATAACCGTACAGACAATGAGGTTTCCACTCTCATCAAAGATTCGGGTCATTCCTCTCTTCTTTCCCATCAGCTTAAGCGACATAACACTTTCCTTCGCAATTCATAGTCAGTTTCTTATTTAGATTAATCCATGGAGAATGATGCAAATCAACAATTCACACCATGTCACTAATGGCTAAAGCGAGCAGATTATCAAAATACCCCATTTCGTACAATCAAAATTTACGGCGGAGATTTAGAAATACTCTTTACCTCTATTTTCTTTGAAAATCATCAGGATATTAATGTCAAAGATTCAACTTTTTTTGTTTAGGAGATTTCATCAATGCATAAGAATTTGATTGATAAATCCGTCGGGGATTGCATCCCCCGCTGCTGCGGGCATCCATCTTCCAAATCGCAGATTCGGTGTTCACACCCAACTTTCAGTTTGAGATAGATGCTCCTTCGCAGGACAAGTCTCTGAAAAAGTCACCGATAGGGGAGAAAAAAACCACAGAGAGCGCAGAGATCACAGAGAGAGAGGTTAAATAATCAGGCGCTTGATCCCTTACAGACTTGATTTCTACGATCACCTTGTCTTCAACTAACAGATCCAAGGAATCCGACTCTGTCTCTGTGGTCTCTGTGATCTCTGTGGTAGTTAATTTCTGAGTATCCCAAGTGTTCATATGACATTGTTACTTAAAGAGCCACTTGCAAAATTCCAGATCAGTTGATTCTTGAAGATGTTTTGACAATTTGGCTCTTTGACACAAATTCACATACCCCTCAGGGTAGGGTGTTTGTGTCAAAGAGCCAAATTGGTGAAAGAGACCAAGAAGCAAACATCTGGAGTTTTGCAAGGGCTCTAAAAGATCTCTTCGATCTCGCGATCTGATTTGACATCTGAGAGAGTTGAAATGATTATAAGTGAAGTGAGGAGAGCAAGAAACAGAGTAACTATGAGCCACTCCCGAGATTTTAGCCTGCAAGTCATATCTTTTTTTGACCTTCGATGCAAAAAAAAGACTCCTTCAACTTGAAGGAGTCTTTATGAGCGGTTGAATTAGCCCCTTTTTGCGTACTCCTCGATGCCCTTTCTGACCATTGAGGTGCCGTTTCCTGTCAGATTGAGAAAAACCCATGTAAATTTCGGGATGCGCTGTAGTCCAGCACGCGATAGCTGAGCGCCGAAGATGGTTTCGAGCGCCGAGAATCCATTTCCAACAAATGAACAGCTAAATCCGTAGGCCGAGAGTAGGCTTGTAGATATTTTCGTTTTGTCATCTCCAGCATTATGAAACTTGATAAGATCTCGAACAATCCCATCAATAGCGCAGTAGATGGTGGAGAGGTTTTTAACCAATCCGAGAAACTTGACCCGTGCATATAAGACGGGGACACCTAATGTTCCCATGAATTTAAGGAAGGCGGCCGAATCGCTGACAAGCTTAAAGGCGTTCTTCACCACTATGGTGCACTTGTTAAATGTCATACCGTCAAGTAACTTTCCACTACTACTAAAGACTTTATTGACATCACCCACAGCTTTAGGGCCATACCAAGCGCTGTCTACGCTTTTTAGCAGATCTTGAAGTGGCTTTGTGTTGATTCCAGCGACTGTTTCAAAACCCATAGAGCGAGCAACGTCGAATGCGCCAGTAATCAGTCGGCCGGTCTCTCGATAATTTACTACTGCTGTCATGATTAATCCTTCTCCAATTGTTTCATTTCTGCTCCAGAGCTAAGCGCTTGCACATAGTTCAACCCCTCAAAGGCTATAAAACCAGCCAAGTAGAGATCGCCAGACCATGCACTCACTCTGCCAAACAGACTCTCCTTCCCATAGATAGCGCTAAGAGCACCAATAAGGCTCACGAGATGTATACCAATAAAGGCAATCGTTTTAAGCTGCTCACTAATGCAGTTTCGCGTATGTAGCACTTTGTAACGGTCGAGTTTAGCAATATCCTTAAGCTTGCTTCCGATAGGCCCTTCATAATACTTTCTCCCCTGCTCAAAAATACCTATTGCACATACAGCAATTGATGCACTGGCACCGCAGAGGTTGAGTCTAGCGCTAGGAGCACTCTTCACAGCCCCGATCGCGTTTAATGCACCATAGATAAGGGCTGCAGTTGCAAAGGTTTTAAGGGTAGCTCCAACGACGCGCTCTCCTATCCATAGAGTAGGGCTGTATGTTTTAGGGAAGTCTTCGTTGATGGGAGGAATGCGAGGCCCGGCTATTGCGAGCATACCCTCTCGGATCACTTTTTGATCTGTATCATTCTTCCAATAGTCCCACACATATGTCTTCACATCGGTCAAAGCGCCCAAAGGCTTTTTTACGAGATCCCCAAGATCCCAAAAAATAAATAGACTGCCAGCGAGAGTGGCGATTTTGTCGAAATTCGCGATTTTGGAGAAATCTTTTCCAAGGAGTGTCGCGCTCCTTCCTGCAAGCATCGAGACTACTGTGAGTAACATTATGAAGTTTTGTGGATCTGCATAGTGATGACCAGTAGCTTTTAAATAGTGTGAGACTCCATTCGCCATAGCGTATACCTATCATTTTTAGTGTTTAAAGAGGGGTTAGTATAAAAAATTCGGAATTAAAAGGGAAGGTGAAGCGAATCTTTTCTCAAATGTTGCAAATTCAAATTTTAATTTTAGGGGGAGAGGGAACCCCTTTGCTATTGCTGTCATAATAATGACTCTAAGTGTTTCATTTCTGCTCCAGAGCTAAGCTCCTGCAGAAGATTTATGCTCTCAAAGGCTGTAAACCCAACCATGTAGAGATCGCTAGACCATTTACTCACTCTGCCAAATAGGCTTTCCGTTCCATAGATTGTGCTAAGAGCACCAACAACGCCCACGAGATCTATAAAGATAGAGGCCGCCGTTTTAAGCTGCTCAGTGGTGCAGTTCCTCGCTTGTAGGAGTTCATAACGATCTTCATCATCGTCAGGAACATCTTTGATGGGCCCTTCATCACGCTTTCTATGCTGCTCATAAACACTTATTAGACGTGCACCAATTGATGAGATGGTTCCACAGAGTTTGAGCTTTGCACTAGGAGCACTCTTCACAGCCTCGATCGCGTTTAGAGCGGCATAGACTATAGTAAAAGTTGCAAAGGTTTTAAGAGCAGCTTCACAGACGCACCTTCCTGCCCACCAGGCAGGACTGTACTTCTCAGTGGGGAACTCTTCATTGATCTCATCATCTCGGATATTCTCGGCAGAAATCTCTTCATGCCGATGATCCCACACATATGTTTTCACATCGGTCACAGCGGCCCAAGGCTTTTTCGCGCGATCCCCAAAGTTCCAAAAAATAAATAGACTACCAGTGAGCGCGGTAATTTTGCCGATATTGGCGATTTTGGAGAGATCTTTTCCAAGGAGTGTCGCGCTCCTTCCTGCAACCATCGAGGCTACTGAGAGTAACATCATGAAGTTTTGTGGGTCTGCATAGTGATCACCACTAGCTTTTAAATAGTGTGAGACTCCATTCGCCAAAGCGTATACCTATCATTTTTAGTGTTTAATTAGGGGAAAGAGGGGTTAGTATAAAAAATTCGGAATTAAAAGGGGAGGAAAAGCCAATCTTTTCTCACATGTTGCAAAGTTAAATTTTAATTTTAGGGGGAGAGTGAGACCCTCTATAGAACTCCTCTATGGTCAGCCTCTTTTTTCCTTCAAGCTGGAGCTCTAGGATAGAGAGAGCCCCCTCTTGGCAGGCTACGCGCCACCCATCGCTCTCGAAAGAGAGCGTCTCTCCAGGGGAGCCTACCCCCTCTTCTGCCACTGAACGGTAGATCTTCACTCTTCTCTGATGGCCTCCCACATGGGCAAAGCACCACGCACCAGGTCGTGGACTAAAGGCGCGTATCTGGTCGTGAACAGCTGTTGCACTCTGCTTCCAATTAATTTGGGCCATCGCAGAGTCGATCTTCTGGACGTAGGTAGCCTCTCTATGGTCCTGTGGCGTTCTGGTGACGACCCCCTTCTCATATTGATCGATCACCTCAAGAAGGAGTCTACTGCCAAGGGTGCAGAGCTCTCCCTCCAAATCTTGGAAGTTCATAGCTTTCGGTATAGAGAGCTTCTCCTTTGCTAAGATATCTCCGGCATCCATCTTAAGCGCCATCTCAATAATGGTGACCCCGCTCTCTATCTCTCCATCGAGCAGTGCGAATTGAATAGGCGCCGCTCCCCGGTATTTGGGCAATAGTGAGGCGTGCAAATTGATGCATCCGAATTTTGGCAGATCTAAGAGCTCTTGGCTGATAATCTCTCCGTAGGCGACGACAACAAAGAGATCGGCTCCAATGAGACGGAGCTCTTTAATGAAGGCGGCGGTTGAAGCTCTATCGGGCTGAAAGATTGGGATATCGGGAACCTCTTCGCGAGCAAATTGTTTGACGGCAGAGAAGAGGCTCTTTCCACTGCGCCCTCGAGGCCTATCGGGTTTGGTCACAATAGCGAGAACTTCGACTTGGTTTTCTAAGAGATAAGCTAAGACTTCTGAAGCAAAAGGGGGGGTTCCAAAATAGATGATCTTCATCATTCTTCGAGGAGATCTTGATATTCAGGAAATTCGCCCTGCACACTATTGGTGGCGGGTTGGAGGCCGATGAGACCGCGCTTAGAGCTTCTGCAAAAATCGATCCAGTGGCTGATAACTTCGCTAGAACCGATCTCATTTTGCGTGCGCTGGAGCGCCTCTTCGAGAAGATAGCCAGAGCGGTAGGTGAGCTTGAACGCTCTGGTTAGATCTTGGCGGAGCTTAAGCTGAAAATTATTGCGTTTGAGTCCTATCAGATTTAACCCCCCCAGTCGATAGGGGATGCCTGCTCCGAGTGTGTAGGGGGGAACGTCATTGGCGATGCGGCTCAAACCACCTACCATCGCATAGCAGCCGATGCGCACAAATTGATGGATCGGAGTCATGCCACCGATGTTGGCATAATCTTCAATTTCAACATGCCCGGCAAGCATCGCACCATTGGCCATAATGACATTGTTGCCAATTTTGCAATGGTGGGCAATATGGCAGTAAGCCATGATTAGGCAGTTGTCACCGACGGAGACGGTTGACCCTTCACCCCATGAAGAATTAATGGTTACAAACTCACGGATTTCGCACTGCTTTCCAATCGTAACGTAGGTTATCTCGCCCTGGAATTTTTTAGCTTGGGTTTTGGTGCCGATGCTGGCTGAGGGATAGATGACGGTGCCCTCTCCAATCGTAGTGTGGCCGTCGATATAGGCGTGAGATTTGATCGTGACATTGTCGCCAAGTGTCACATTACCATTAATAATGACGTAGGGCTCAATTGTGACATTCTTTCCAATTTTTGCGCCGGGTTCGACTATCGCTGTGGGGTGGATATTTGACATGGCAGGTACTCCTAAATCTGATCAAAACGCCTTAGAGCAAATCCAATCTCTGCTTCGGCAACTAGTTGGTCGTTAATCGTCGCCCTAGCAGAGACCTTTCCTCCTTTTGAACTCAGGTGGATCCCTTGGACGTGCAAAGTGATGAGATCTCCAGGGAGGGCTGGTCGACGGAATTTCACACGACTTATACTGAGAAGAACCGCTGTCTTCTCTTTGAAGCCTTTCTTATGAATGAGAATCCCCCCGGTCTGAGCCATCGCTTCTAAAATGAGAACGCCCGGCATAATGGGAGCCTCGGGAAAGTGCCCTTGAAAGAACTGTTCATTCATCGTCACGCACTTGATCGCTGTGATATGGTCATTCTCAAGATCGAGTTCGATGACACGATCGACAAAGAGAAAGGGGTAGCGGTGAGGAAGAATCTCTTGAATCTCTTTAAGGTTGAGTATTGCAGGCTCCTTTGAAAGGTTGGTACTCATCAATGTTTCTCCAATATGAAGTTGTTCACTAACTCTTTGGCAAACGATGTGTTAGAAAAATGGCCTGAGCGAATCGCGATAATATGGGCGATAAAGGATTCACCAACCAGAGAGAGGTCTCCAAGAAGATCGAGAATCTTATGGCGTACCATCTCATCTTGATAGCGGACACCTTCGGGGTTGAGGATGGTATCCCCTTTAATAATCACGGCATTATCTAGCCTTCCCCCTTTGATATTCCCCTTCTCAATAAGTGGAACAACCTCTTCGTAGAGAGAGAAGGTGCGGGCAGAAGCGATCTCTTCCTTGTAGAGCTGCTCATTGACATGAACGGTAAAAAATTGGGATTTGAGAAGTTCGCTATTGGGGTAGTTCAAGGTGTAGCTGATGCGAAACTCTTCTGAAGGGAGGGCGACAAGATGAACATCTCCCTTAGACCAAAAAACGGGCGCCTCTAGGTGGTGAACTCTCTTCGTTGCGCTTTGTGAAATCACGCCGGCTTTCTCAATGAGAGAGACAAAGGGCAGGGCACTTCCATCGCAGCTAGGAACTTCAGGACCATCAATTTCAATGATCACATTATCGATATCGTAAGCCTTTAGTGCTGAGAGAATATGCTCGACAGTCTGTACTTGAAATTGATCTGAACCTAAGATGGTGCATCTCGGAGTCTCGCGAACAAATTCCACGAGTGCAGGGAGGGTCGGCTGATCGGGTAGATCCATTCTCTTAAAAACAACTCCTGTTCCCTCTGGAGCTGAACGCAGCTTGACTTCAGCTTTTTCTCCAGTGAAGAGCCCCGTTCCACTTAGTGAAGCTGAACCTTTTAATGATCTTTGGTGTTTTCTTGAGGAGGAAAATTCATCGGGTGAAGACATACAAAGCCTAGTGTAATAAGTGATTCAAAATGAAAAATATTTCTCCTTAGCTTACTTGGACAGTCCATTTTCTTCAAGTGGATTCCCTGGTACGAATCAAAAAGAGTAAGCAGAGAAGAGAGATGAGCAAGATAAGACCATCCCCCCAAAGTGTGTAGAGTGTATGGAATGAGTAGAGATCGAGCGGCAGAAAGAGCGCCCCTCTCTCCTCCTCAACACTCCCCTTGGCGCTCCCAAGAGTGCCAATTGTGCGCCCCAGACTATCGATCCCCGCCGTCACTCCCCTATTACTTGAGCGCACCACCGGCACTCCATTTTCAATAGCGCGGATCCGTCCATGGTCGAAGTGCTGCTGCGCCAGTCTAGAGAATGGATACCACGCATCATTAGTCAAATTGACAAAGAGTTCGGCTCCCTTCCCTCGCCCCTCTCTCATAAGGTTGCCGAAACACTCTTCATAGCAGATCGAGACGCTTAATGGACACTTTCCCTCGATCACTTTCGCCTCTGTTCCATGGGTGAAAAAGCTGTGAATCCCATAACGAAGAGCGAGAGGCTTAAGAAAAGAGAAAGGGAGGTACTCTGCTAAGGGCAGAAGAACCCGCTTCTCATAGCGGCTGATAGAGAGCTTGCGCGGAACAAAATGGAAGGCTGCGTTATAGCTAGATGCGCCGTCAAAATCGTCGAGTCCAATGACAAGTTCGGCGCCATAATGGTCGGCAATAGCCTGCGACCAGAAGGCGTTACTCACATAGATGGCTCCACCCCTCTCTTCGATGAGAGGCTCGACTAAGAGAGGAGATAGGTCGACCTCTCCCCAGATGGCTTTAGCGATTCTCTTCACCTCTTCATACTCATAAACTGGAGCAAAAGCGCTAAAAGGCAGGGCCGCTTCAGGAAGGACGATAAGATCTAACGTTTTCTCCCGATGGTGCTGCAAGTAGAGCAGAATATCTGCCCACTGCTGGTAAGGAGAGATATGGCGCTCGCTGCTGCTGTGAAAATAGACCTTCTCGTCGGGCAGTAGAGCCGTCTGAATCAGAGCGACGTTGAAGGGCGCTGAGCTATGGGGATTTTTTGTGTCGTGGTAGAGAATATGAAGCAGACCAAAGAGATAGGGAAGAAGCAGAACTCCCCCCCATGAAAGGAGCGCTTTTCTGCGACGCTCGAGAAAGAGTTTTACCGCTAGCAGATTGACAAACATCACCCAAAAAGAGAGGCCGAATACCCCCCAGATAGATGCCATCTGCGAGCCGGTGGAGAAGGCGGTATGGGAGAGACCGACTGGATTCCATGCAAATCCACATAGAAACGAGAGTCGACTCCACTCCATCAAGGTCCAGAGCGCAGCAATCCCGAGGCACCTCCGAACGGTTAAATTGCGCGTTACAAAGAGTGAGAGCAGCCCAAACTGAAGGCCCAAGCCGAGAGCGAGTCCGACATAGACAAAAAGGATATAGACCCCTTGATAGGTGGGAGAGGCAAACCAGGAGAGCTGGACAAGCTGAACAAGAAAGAACCAGAAGGCGCCATAGAGAAAGCGCCTACGCACATTGAGCAGGGAGATCCAGAATAGTGCAAAACCCACTGCGCTCGCTAAGAAAGAGAGCGTGATACTCATCTGCGGCTGACCGAGGGCAACAATAAACAAGCTTAGACAAAAAAGGAGAAGTGTTCTCATTCAACAGCTGACTTAGAGGGGGCACTAACCAAAAAGTAGAGAAGGGCGCCTAAGATCGAGAGGTTTTTCAGAAACATCGTCATCTGCAGATGAAAGCCACTACCTATCTCAAACCAGAAAGCGTGATAGATAACTGTTGTAGGAATCAGGAAGATCAGAAGGAGAAGCGCGCCTAAGCGCATCTTAACATTCGTGAGGATAAGCACCCCCCCTACAATTTCTAAACAGATCGCCGTGCCGATCAAAAGCGGGGCTATGGAAGAGCAAAATTGCAAGAAGTCACCAATATATAGACTCCCCTCCAAATGCATCTGCCACTTGCGAAATGTCATCACCATCCCATCAACGGTATCTGACCAATTAAAAATTTTACTCACGCCTGCCATAATAAATATCAGGCTGAAGAGCGCTCTTGCGATAAAAAGAAATAGCTTTCTCATAGGTAACCTCACTATAAAATTCATAATCGCAAAAAAGACAATTATTTTCTACCCAGAGCTGCAAAAAGCCTTTCCTAGAAAATAAAACACTCTTACATCTCTTACTGGACTTTAGCCATTCAAACAAAAGCTTTGATCTAAAAAAGTAGAGGAGCATGCTAACTCTATAAGATAAAGTTTGACGTGGTTTAAAAACAGGCCTTTTTAGGTAATAATGTCATATGAACCCTTGGGATACTCAGAAATTAACTACCACAGAGCTCACAGAGACCACAGAGAGGGAGTCGGATCCCTTAACTCATAGCATCATTGGTGCTGCAATTGAAGTGCACCGCGGATTAGGTCCAGGTCTTCTCGAGTCCGCCTATGAAGCTTGCCTACTCTTAGAGTTACGTCTTCAAGGAATAAGCGTTAAAGCTCAGCAGCCGCTCCCAGTGTTCTATAAAAATATCATGCTCGATTGTGGATATCGTTTGGATCTGCTGGTTGAAGACAAGGTGATCGTAGAAATCAAGTCTGTAAGAGAGTTAGTTGCTATTCATGAAGCTCAACTTCTTTCATACCTGAAGCTATCTGATTGTCGCAGAGGTCTACTCATCAACTTTAATGTAAAAATGTTAAAAGAAGGGATCAAGCGCCTGATTATTTAACCTCTCTCTCTGTGCTCTCTGTGCTCTCTGTGGTTTTTTTTCTCCCCTATCGGTGACTTTTTCAGATGAATTTAGAGGATTAAAATGCCACTTATGGAAAACCCGAACCGCAAGAAATTACTTCAAGTATAAGCTTTGCTTCAATGCTCTATCAACAAGCCGAAGCCATTTGAATGGATAAAGTCCTGTCTTAGGAACCAATTTAAAGATACGTCGGGGGATGCAATCCCCGACGTATCAATAATTTATTCAAATAAAAAAAACCTCTGCGAGCTTTTAACTACACCCCTGTAAAAGATGGTGAAAAGAGAGAGGGAGTATGGTAGAATATTCCTTATGAAACCATTTCGAGAGTACCACCTTTTAAAGATTCTACATGAGAGCGATATGGCCTCCCTGCCAATGGATGGATTTTTGCGCCGTTACTTTAGAGAGCATAAGGCTGTGGGATCGAAGGATCGACAGGAGATCTGCGAAACCCTCTATGGGCTGATCCGCCACCGTGGAGTGGTCGACGCGCACTGCACCAAGCCGATCTCATGGAAAGGCCGCCTCGAGAGCTACCTCACACTCTCCACAAAAGAGTCGTCGCATCTTCCCAAGCACGTGCAGGTAAGCTTCCCTCGCTTTCTTTTTGAGGGATTAACCGCAGCGTATGGCGAAAAAAAGGCATTAGAATTTTGCAGATGCTCCAATGAGCAAGCTCCAACAACCATCCGTATCAACCCACTAAAAACGACGCGCGACGCTCTCATAAAAAGATGGGAGGGTCTCTACGAGCTCTCTCCCTGCGACCAATCGGAGCTTGCAATCACCTTCAAAAAGAGAATTAATTTTTTCGCCCTCCCAGAATTTAAGGCTGGTCTCTTTGAGATCCAAGATGAAGGGAGTCAATTGATTGCAAACCATGTCAAGGCCGCCCCTGGAGATCACATCCTCGATTACTGCGCCGGTTCTGGGGGGAAGACGCTAGCGTTCGCTCCCAAGATGGGAAATCGTGGGCAGATCTATCTCTATGACATCCGCCCCTATACTCTCAAGGAGGCAAAAAAACGGTTGAAACGTGCCGGCATCCAAAATGCGCAGCTCCTCGATGAGAAAAAATTAAAAAAACCGGGGATTCATAACCGGATGGATTGGATTCTCCTTGATGTCCCCTGCTCTGGAACGGGAACACTTAGAAGAAATCCTGATATGAAATGGAAGCTCACACCAGAAACTTTTACAAGATTGATCGAAGAGCAGCGGAAAATTTTTGACTCTGCATTAAAATTTTTACAGCCTGATGGCAAGATCGTCTATGCCACCTGTAGCGTCTTTCCCGAGGAGAATGAGAAGCAGATATCCTATTTTATCCAGAAATATGATCTAAAATTGTTGCACACTCCTTTTCTATCTTTTCCAAAAGCTGGAAAGATGGATGGATTTTTTTGTGCCACTCTGGCTAGAATGTAGAAATACCCAAGTTGGACTTTTGATGAAAAGATTTTACACTTCAATTTTTTTCTTATCAACCATTTTTTTTCCTCTAATGGCTGAGCATCCCTACGCCCCTTCATCGTTTATGAACTCCTCAAGCTCCCTTCAAAAAGAGCCGCAACTTCTGATCAACAATCGCCCTCTAGCAAAAATAAACGGACGGGTGATCTCACTCTTCGATGTGATCAAACAGATGGATCTCTTTCTCTTTGAATACTCGCCAGAGTTCTCCCCTTCTGTCGTCGAAAAATATCAATACTACTCCAGCCGCTGGGAGTCTACTCTTGATGATATGATCGCTGACGAACTCATCCTACTCGACGCAGAAGAGAAGGAGGTCAAGATCTCTGATGGCGCTGTGAGAGAGGAGCTGTGGCGCCGCTTTGGTCCCAACATCCGTGAGAGCCTCGATAGGGTCAGCCTAGAATACGAAGAGGCGCGCGACATCATCCGCTCCGATCTAACTGTAGGACAACTTCTTGGGATGAAAGTTCATGCCAAAGCGTACCAACTGGTCACACCTGAACTGATTATTGAAGCCTACGACGAATATATCGTAGAGAACCCCCCTAAAGAGGAGTGGAAATACCAGGTACTCTCCATTCGCGGGCGGGATAAGGAGCGATGCGAAACTCTCTCCAAAAAAGCTCACGAACTGCTTCAGGAGAAGAGAGAATCTCTTGAGACAGTCGTCGCCTCTCTGAAAGAAGAGGGAATAACAGTGAGCGTCTCTGAGGAGTACTCCGGCCACTCTGAGAAGTTCTCTAAGTTGCACTTCGATGTGATCAAAGCGTTAAGCCCCGATACGATCAGCCAGCCCGTCTCACAGGTAAGCAAGTTTGATAATACAACGGTTTTTCGAATCTTTCATCTGAAAGATCTAATAAAAACCCTTCCATCGCAGTTTGCAGAGATGCACGATAAGCTCAGAAATGAGCTCCTCTACGAGAGGTCAGACTTTGAGAAAGTGAGCTATATCAACATGCTTAAAAAGCGGTTTAGCTATAGCAAATTCGATCCTAAGTTTGCCCTTCCTGAAAACTACCATCCCTTCTTAGTCATTTAGATGAGCCTCTTTAAGCCCTCAGAGCTCCACGAGTTTTTAAATGAGATGGGTATTCGGCCTAAAAAAGGGCTGTCGCAAAATTTTCTCATCGATGGAAACGTCCTTAGAAAGATGGTAGCTGCTGCCAACCTATCAGAGGGAGAGCTCGTATTAGAAATTGGACCTGGTCCAGGGGTGTTGACTGAAGCGCTGCTTGCAACAGGAGCCGAAGTGATCGCCATCGAGAAAGATGAGAAGTTAGCGCACTACCTTGAGCGATTGCAAAATGGAAAGCTGCAGGTGATCGAAGCGGACTTCCGCACCATCAACTTAGAGCACCTTCTCAAAGATAGACGGGCGAAGGTCCTCGCGAACATCCCCTACCACCTAACCGGATGGATCCTTCAAAAGCTCCTGCCAAGATACGATCAGATTGAATCAATCCATCTCATGATTCAAAGAGAGGTCGCAGAAAGGTGCATCGCCAAGATAGGGAGCAAGGAGTATAGCTCCTTCACCCTCTTCACCAACTACCATAGCAAGGCTCGCCTCATCCATAAGGTACCCCCCTCATGCTTCTACCCCAAGCCAAAGGTGGAATCAGCACTCTTAGAGCTGAAGTTAAAACCTGCAGATGGAGGCGCCGCCTATAAGTGGCTCTTTACACTCATTCGAACCGCCTTTCAGAAGAGACGGAAGATGGTACGCTCATCACTGAGAACTTTTGCTTCGATAGCAGAGATTGAGCAAGCTCTCATCTCTATTGGAAGAGCTCCCACAGCGAGGCCGCAAGAGTTGACACTAGAAGACTTTTCAAGACTTTCCAAGTTGATAGAAGCTGAGAAAAAATAAATTGGACCGCAAGTTATTTTTAAACAGTCCTATAGATCCCATATAGGGATAGAACCACACCTAGAGCTAAGAGAAAGAGCAAGAGACTCTGTAAATCCGCTGGACACTCCAGATCTCCCCGCAGGGCATCTCCCAAAAGAGCGGGATAGGAGCGTTCTACGTCCTGAGTGGCGATAAGTGGGGAGCTCTCAATTACCTCTCCTTTAAGATTGAGAATTTTTATCGCTCCGACATAACTCCCCCTCATAATAGGGGGGGTCTGATACTCCCAGTTGAGCTCAATCGTGATCTCTGGCTCCTCTGCAGGGTAGTAGGAGATCGTCACATCTTCCGCCAGCGTGGCGCGCAAGTGGTCTCTCCCCTTGCTGATCAGTCGGCTAAAGCTATTCTCATCCTTCTTAAAGAGTAGGCGCTCTACCTTCTTCTCACTAAAAGCCGCTTCAAAGAGGCGGATGGTGTCGCGGTAACGGCTGCTCGCATCCCTCCCCCCTAGAAGGATGGCGATCAGAGTGCGCTCTCCATCGCGAGCCACGCTGGCTATATTATAACCCGCATCAGAGGTATAGCCCGTCTTCATCCCGACCGCTCGAGGGTAGAAGAATTTACCCGACTGAAGCAGAAGATTCCTATTCACTACCCTCTTTGCGCCCTGCAGATTTGTCTCTTTACGCTCATACTCTCTAGTCGAAACAATCGTATTTATCAATTCACTCTTTAGCGACTCTTTTGCGATAAGCGAGAGATCGTACGCCGTCGAGAAATGACGCGGATGGTGGAGGCCATGAGGGTTAGAGAAGTTGCTCTCTTCACAGCCGATCTCTTTAAGGTAGCTATTCATCCCCTTCATAAATCTAAAGATCGTCCCTCCAACATGATGCGCCACATAATTAGCGGCATCACCCCCCGAGGCGAGCATCATTCCATAGAGAAGATCGCGGAAGGAGAGCTCCTCTCCCCGTTTGATCCAAAAGTGCGATGCGTCGGGTTCGAGTAGATAGGCGGGATCTCTATAGTTATGAGCAACCTTCACACTCTTATTCATTTTGCGGAGGCAGTGGTGGGGAGCAGAGACCAGATCATCGAGGTCACTCTTATACTTTTTCACTGCATAGAGACAGGTCGCGATTTTGGTTAAGCTGGCGGGATTGGCGCGATCATGCGCATTTTTTTCGTAGAGGATCGCCCCACTCTCCCCATTGATTAGGATAGCAGATTTCGCCGAAACCTTCACTCTCAAGGGGTCTGCTGAGAGGTTGATCCCCAGAGTTAAAAAAAGAATAAAAAGGTGTCGCAACATCCTTACCTCAGATTTTACCTGCAATTCTCACCATCTATCTGAAAATCTTTTGCATCTGTTTCTCAATGCATCCAAGAAGCCCTCTCGGAAAGGTTAGTAACCTTCCCTTCGAGCCCTTTTTGGCGCCTCGAAAAACAGACTGCATAGCTTTTCGAGAGAGCTAGCAAGAAATGCAGGTTAATCTCATCCTGGCGGAAGTAAAAAAAAGAAACAACCCTTTAAAAAAAACAGGGGGGTGATTATGAAGAGGAATTATGCGGTAGAACGGAACCCACGAGAACCATTTATGAACCCCATTCAATTAGATCAAGCCTACAATGAATTTATCTCGAGTTTACAAAGTTGGATTCCTGAAGGGATTATTGAAGTCGATATGGCTCTATTGGAGGAGACGGGTCTCCTTGAATATGAATCGTTTGAGGAGGAGAAAAATCAAGAGCAGCTCCCCCACTACTTCCATGTGATTGAGACACCTGACAAGGTAACCCTCTTCAACCACCAGTTCGTGATCTGGATCGTCCCTAAAATTGTCGATGACAACCCCACAACCGTAGTGATGATTGCGCTCATAACCGATAAGCAGCCCCATCTTGAAATCGTCTTCTCAACGCAAGGGGTCTACAACACTCCAAAGTTTGTATTGAGGCTCTTAAAATATTACCTCTCCGAAGTGATCGATACCGAAGAGGCGATCTCCTCAATCGGCAAGAGTTAAGTTCTTACAGATTGGGTAATAAAATGACCTTTTTGTTATTGCAAATTCGCATGAAGAGCTTGGAAGCCAACTCCCTATCGTCTCATCTGTGATGTAGTTTCCAAATAGTTGAACCATTTTAAGACTCTTGGACCGTCCCATCCACTCCGGAATCTCGGTCAAACCCACTTGATCAGCTTTTATCCACTTCAAATTCGGTAGATGACGTAAATCGGGGATTTTGATCCCAGGGTTCCGACTGACATCTAAATATTCTAGAGATCGTAACTTCAGAATCTCTGGGTAGAGAGAGCGTAAGCCACAATCCACTAGAGTGATTCTCTTCAGTTTACTATAGAGTCCAAAGTGCGGAGGAATGATACCTATTTTCACACCTGAAAGAGCTAGCACCGTCTCACTTGGATCTATGTAGTTGACTCTCCTTATCAGCTCTGTTGCTCTCTGGTATCGATTGGAAATCTGTCTTAAACAATCTTTTGCTTCCACTGTCCAATTTAGATAGTTCGCATTTTTTGGCTCTAAAACTCGAACTAATCCAAACCCCTGTGGCTTAAAAAACAACTTTTGGTTGTTGAACTGAGCACTACAAACGCTATTCCCACTAATCATTTCTACCTCGTTGTTCACCTATCATTAAAAAGAGTTGGTACTATACAGAAATAATTTTTCTTTGTCACGATTAATTTTTTTACTTGTCAAATTAACTAAGACAAAACGAAACTATTACTTATTATTTCACTCACTTTTCTTACATTAACAATTGAATAGAATGGAAATTCCTATTATCATCTAAAATATTCGAACTTAACAAGGTTGTCCAAATGTCTCCACTTTCTTCCCTCAACTTCTCCCTATATCATATCTCTCAACGCCCATCAGAGCTGTTCATTGACTCTCTAAATAATCCTCACTCTCAACGCCCATCAGATTCGTTCAATGACTTTATAAATAATCCTCCCTCTCAACGCTCATCAGATCCGTTCAATGACCTTCTAAATCATTCTGCCCCTCAACGCCCATCACATCCTCCCTATGAGTTGCCACTATCAAGAAAAAGAAAACGTAAAGAGAGTGAAAGTTCAACGACTACTCCGGTTAGAAAAAAGAGAAAACTCGAACAGAGAATCTCTCCAGAATTCTTCTCACCACCCTCGCAAAAGAT
>JAAKFF010000059.1 GCA_011065165.1 Chlamydiota bacterium | reverse complement strand
GTCTTTGAAGCTGACAATCTTATAGATCGCTTCAGGCACCTTACAGATCACTCTACCGTTATCAAGATAGCGCTCCGGAATTTCTAGAGTATAGATACGTGGACTAGTGAAGTTTTCAACAGCTCTTATAATAGCTTCTGTTCTATTCGAAGCAGCATTGTTATGAAAGTAGATACTATCTAAATAACTTCCGTTTATATAGTTTTTACCAGAGTGCCGTGTTGAGAGCGCCCCAAAGGGAATATGGATCATAACTTTTTCTTTGGATCCATCTTGGTTGGGTCCGGGATATCCGATCTCTCTGAACAAAAATCCATTTCTAGTGAAATATTTGACCTGTTCTTTACGTAGTTCGACCATGATCTTGTGAATAGTAGCGTAGTTAGGGGCTTTTCTGTGAACTTGAACGAGATAGGATAGCTTTTTCGAAAGCTCGCTCTTCGGAATTCGCCGCTCGGCACCAAAATGAGCGTGTGCATACTTTCTAGATTCTTTCAAAGAAGTCAAATCAGAGAGCTCTGGAAGTTCACCTAAAAATTTCTTGAGTTTAGCCTGAAAAGCACCTTTGACACTCTCAGGTTCGTCTTTGATTAAACCAATTCTCATTGCGACACATATTTCAAGCTTTTTTAATAATTCTCCTTCCAATTGCTTTCTACAGAAACAATACACGTTATAACTGGAGCTGGTTTTCGGCACATTTCTTAGTACACGAAGCGCTATAGCGCAAAGCTCTTCTGGCCTCTTTCCAACCAGCATTTCCTCGATCTGATCGATGGAAAGGTCTGGGTTAAAAAACTTAGAGAGAAGCTGTTGATCAACTCTTACGGACATTTTCATTCTCCTCAAATTTAATATTACAAAGTATATAAAGATATGGGATTTATTTCAATCAAATATCTACATCACTAGCTGTGGAGTATAGTTAATAATTTAACTTTACAGACATCAATTTTGAATTAGTTTGATCTCTCTTGATCTGCTACTATAAGTTCTAAAAGAGGTTAAACGTTGTCTGCTATCTTTAAACTTTTCTGCCCCTGTCTCTCTCTTCCGACTAATAGTAATTCTATTACTCCAATTGACTAAATCTATCGAAAAGATAAAAAAGTGATTCTTTTAAAACTGAGCACACTCTCGTAGAAGCAAAAGTGGTTTTTTTATTCCACTCTCTGCTATTCTTGCATCCTAGATAAACAGTAAATTTTAAAATGAAGAAGACAAAAATTGCTTTAATCGGCCGTCCCAATGTGGGGAAGTCCGCGCTATTTAATCGGATCGCAAGAAAGCGTATCTCCATTGTTGATGAGATGGAAGGGGTGACGCGGGATAGACTCTATGCCGACGCCGAGCTCTTTGGTCGATCTTTTGAGATCATAGATACCGGTGGGATCGATGAGAAGAGCGGGATTCCTTTTGCTGAAGAGGTAAAACGCCAAGCTGAGATTGCTGTGGAAGAGGCTGATAGCTTGATCATGGTTGTCGATGCTAGGGTGGGATTGACGACTCTGGATGAGAATGTCGCCCAGTTTCTACTTCGCAGCGGAAAGCCCGTAGCCCTCGCAGTGAACAAGGTGGATAATAAATGCGATGAATCGGTCACTTCTCCCTTCTATGCTTTAGGGATTGAAGCGCTCCTTCCGGTTTCGGCATTGCATGGAAGCAATGTGGCGGAACTCTTGGAGCTCGCTCTTGCCCCTTGTCCTGAGGTGGAGGATGAGGAGCAGAGTGAGGGGATTAAAGTGGCGATTATTGGGCGAACCAACGTTGGCAAGTCCACAATGATCAACACTCTCCTCAGTGAAGAGCGCTGCGTTGTCAGCCCAATTGCTGGGACCACGCGGGATACGATCGACGTCACAGTTACCTATGAAGGGGAGAGCTTCTCCTTCATCGATACAGCAGGGATCCGCCGCAAGAAGTCTGAGCATGAAGTGGTCGATAAATTTGCAGCCATTCGCACGCAGCGAGCAGTCGACCGCGCTGATGTTTGTATCTTAATGATCGATTCGGAGCAGGGGTTGACGACGCAGGAAAAACGGATCGCCCGCATGATCGAAAAAAAAGGGAAGGGCTGTTTGATCTTCTGCAATAAGTGGGATCTCGTCAAAGGCTTCCGAATGGAGCACTGCAAAAAGAGCCTAGAGATCGAAGCCTCCTTTCTCAACTACTGTCCCACTCTCTTTGGCTCAGCACTGACTGGACGTAAACTCGTGGAGATCTTCCCCCATATCAAAGAGATCTATAGCCATCTGCAGAGGCGGATCTCGACAGGGCAGCTCAATAAGTTTATCGAGCAAGCGATGCAGAGAGTGCACCCCCCCATGATTAAGGGGAAACGGTTGCGTGTCTACTATATGGCGCAGGTGGATTCTGGGCCGCCGCGCTTTGTCTTCTTCGTCAACAACCCAAAGTTCTTGGCTGATTCGTACAAAAAATATCTGATGAATCAGTTTCGCAATACATATAAGTTTCCGGGAGTGCCACTTGTTTTCTATCTCAAAGGAAAAAAGCGACAGGTGAAGAGAGAGACTCCTCAAGAGCCCGATTTCTTAGATGAAGAGCTTCTTTTTGTTGAAGAGAGCGTGGGATCCCACTTATAGATCTTTCCATTATAGGTTGTGGTGCGATAGATCCAATCCTCACTGTTCTCACGCAGAAGGCGGTCGCATCCCATAACGTACCCCTTGATAAATCCATGCTCTCTCATCGCTTGGAACATATATTGTGAGCTCGATGGACGGAAGTGGCTGCGTGGACCATCAACGGGAGAGAGAACGTTTTGGCGAAAGAGGATGACCTGCAATGCCATACGAGTGACAAAGCCCGTTTTCTTTGGCAAGGTGGGAGCTCGCGTGTGATGCGAGACCATCATGGCATCTTTTCCCCATGGCTCGACGTAGCCAATCTCTGAGAAGAGGGGGAGGGTCATCAGTAAGAAGAGAATGGATAGTGCTCTCATCAGAATCCATACTTTAACATTAGAACGGGGAAGAGCTTATTGCGGTTGAGGGCGGGATAGGCCTTCCTCTCATAGAGCCTCTCGTTATAATACTTTGCTGCCAAGCCACCGCCGTAGATCCCTCCAAAATACCACCCCATTTCAAAGCTCGTTGTGATCACTCCTGCAGCGATATTACCTTTAGAGTAGAAGTAGACGGCTGCGGTGATAAAGAGGCCATTTAGAAGAAAGGAGGTGAAGGCTGACTGCCTCTGACCGACATAGAGGTAGCCGGCTCCTGGGAGGAGCGCATTTGCCCATTGGGCTTTGCTCACTGATTTTTTTTTTGCATCGTAGCTGTCGAGGAGGTGGGTAAGGTAGCTCTTCGAGGGGTCATCCCTCTCCTCCGCTCGAAGGGTATCGAGATCTCCCTCTATCAGTGCCGTCGATAGCTCCAGCTTCTTCGCCGTTTCGGGATAGTGATGCTGAATGATCCGCAATATGTAGTTGGATTTTTCACCCTGTCCCGTCTCAATGTAGCTCTCATACATTAGGATAAGTAGGTCGTGATAGGCGGGGAAGGAGCTGTTAACGTGATAGAGGCTTGAGTGATCGAAAGTTTGAATCACCTCTTCGTAACGTTTACCCAAGTAGTAGCTGAGTAGGATCTGATACTCAATCTCTTCGAGACGCTCATTGTTCCCTTCGGGAAGGAGAAATTCTGCACGTTTAAAGGTGGTGACGGCGCGGTAGAGATCGAGCTCTCGAGAGAACTTCTGGGCGATCATATACTCCCTGCCCCACTCTTCACGCCTTTCACTTGCAGTCAGAGGAGGAAAGGCGGCAGGCAGCTGCTTCAAGTAGCGATCTTGAACGCTGTAGTTCACTTGCGGCTCAATTTTATCCTGCACTTTGTAACAGCCAGCCATTGCAATGGCGAGCAGTAAACAGAGTATAAACTTTATTGATATTCTGCCCATCGATTAATAGGTGTCGTCGGGAGTTTTGACGAGCTCTAAGCCTATATCAAACTCTTCTGCGTTTCCTCGAGCGCGGAATAGCTCTTCCTGCTTCTCTGTGATCTCCGAGTAGGTGTCGAAGGATTTGATGATTTGTGGGCGCACAAAGATAAGGATATTGTCAACGGAGTGGTTTGTCTCGTTTTCACTGAAGGCTGCCCCAATAAGCGGGAGGCCCCCGAGGCAAGGAATACCGGTGCGTCTATGAACGGTGGTGTCAATAACCGAACCAGTTAAGATGAGGAAGCTCTTGTCTGGGACGCTTACGACTGTTTTAGTCGTGGTTTTTGAGGTTGTGATACCCGAAACACCTGTCTGGCTAACACTAGCTTGACCGGTATCGACCACCTCAGAAATATCCTCTTCGATCTCGAGGGTAATGATGTCATTGTTACCGACAGTAGGGGTGATGCTGAGGCTAACTCCTATATCGCGGTACTCCAGATTGGAAGTGGTAACTGTAGCATTACTTCCTGTGTTATTAACAAAGGATCCTGTGTAAGGGATGTTGCGTCCTATGAAGATGGTAGACATCTTGTGGTCTTGTGTGATGATCTTCTGGTTCATTATAATGGTAGAATCTCCATCTATACGGAGGGCGTTTACCAGGGAGCCTAGAGCAAGGTAGGTGAGTCCTTTGTGGAGGATAATATCTCCAATCACACCTAGATCAAACCCTGATGCAACGGGGATAAACTGTCCTGTCGGTGTCTTTGTAGCAGTGATCGATTGAAGGTCTTTATTGAACGAGCTCAGAGGATCTACGGTACCTTCAGTGCTAGAGGGGGTGGAGTAGGTTCCATAGGAGAACTTATTGCGGTAGACGCCCTGCGATCCCCAACGGAGTCCGAAGGTGAGCTGGTTAGCGATATTTGTTTCGATGACGAGGATCTCAACGAAGACCTGTTTTAAGGGAACATCGATACTCTTGATTAGCTCTCTCAGTTTTGCAAGCGTGTCGGCTACACCAGTGGCGATCAGGGAGTTGGTCACTTCGAGCCATTGGAGGGTTTTAATTGCTGCGACGAGATCGGAGTTACCCGAGCCCTTCACCTCGGCTAGATCGGTACCGATTTTTCTGATCGCATCTTGAATTTCACCGCCTGAGTGGTATTCCAACTTGTAGATTAAGAAGCTTAAATCGGCAACGGTCTCAATTCCCGAGTCATCTTTTTTTACACCCGTTCCTGGAACATCAAAGCGCTCTAACAGTGCCATCACGCTTTTGGTATCCTCATCGTCTCCTGAGATAAGGATGGAAGAGGTACGCTTCATCCACTTTAAGTTGTTGATCGTATCGAAGAGTCCCTTGTTATGGACCCCGGAATTGATGAGATTCTGTTCAAATTCGTGAATGATCTGGACCAACTCCTCCCCCGCAACATGTTTGGGTTTATAGATGAGATAGCCGGAAGGAGAGCGGATCGGGGCCTCTTGGCCGAGTTCAGGAATGTCGAACTGCTTAGCGAGAGCGATAGCTGCTTGTACAGCATCGGGCGTTCCTGTGAAGATCAGGGATTTGGTATCTTTCACATAGCGCATGTTATTGAGCGTTGTGATCAGATCTTTTTGCGACGAACCGGCACTCTTAAAATCACTGGCCATATTACGTAGGTGGGTCATCAAAACGGGTCCTGGCACATACTTGATTTTATAGATCACAAAAGTGGTCGCTCCCTCACCCAGGGCATCTGTGACATCAAGAGAGGGAAGCAGACGCTTCACCTCATCGAGGGATTCTGGGGTTCCTGTAAATAGAAGAGCTTTTCCATCAGAGACGATGCGACAATTTCTAAGGGTGTTGATGACAGCCTGATTCGCAAAGTTATTGCTCTCCATATTCTCGGCAACGATGCGCGCCTGCGTTTTTAAGTGCTTTGCTGAGACGTGTATGGGTTTGTAGGCGAAGAACTTAGTGACTTGCGCCGCCTCTTTCGAATCGAAGGTGGTGGTGATATTCTTAACCTGCGCAATAGCCGCAGGTGTTCCTGTGAAGAGGACGCCCGTTCCCTTAGAGACCACTGTCGCACTCTCAAGGGCTTTAATCAGGGTAGGATCGGCAAAGCCTGAATCTTTCATCCCCGCTGCGGCATGTTTCGCCTGTTTGATGACCGACTTAGGGGTCTGATTGACAGGCTTGAAAATGTAGTATTCTGAGGTCTCTTCAGAGGCTTCACGCGAGTCGTAGATCTTCACCATCACTTTGATTTTTTCGATCGATTTGGGGGTTCCGGTAAACATCACGGCGCTCTTATTGGAGACGAGTGTTGCCGATTCCATCGCCTGAATGAGAGCCTTGTCGACTAGCCCCGCTCTTGACATCTCTTTTGCTGCTTCATTGAGATGCTCTTGAAACGCTTTCGGGGAGATGCTAAGAGGCTTATAGACATAGATTGCTGACTTCTTTGTCTCCGCTTCTTCCTCTGCAACTTCAGGGTTATCAAGCGTCGGCAATATCTCTTTGATGTGGTCAATCGTAGCTGCTTGACCCCTGAATACGAGGGTATTAGATTCACTGATATACTTCATGTTGTCGATCGTTTGCGCTAGGGGATCAGCGGAGGGCACAGATTTGCCAAGTTTCTGGAGAGACTTCTCCACGAACTTAGGATCGACATATTTGATCTTGTAGATATAGACGACGATCTTCAGGGCGGGCGCACCAACCGTCTGGTCCATCGAGGCGACGAGTGCATGGATACGGCTCAGCGATTGCGCGTCACCTGTGAAGATGATCGATTTTGTTGAAGCGACGATTCTTGCAGAGGCGAGTGCGTGCATAAAGGCGACGTCGGAGAGGTCAGCCTCTTTGAGGTTTTTATGGTAGTCGCGAAGTTGTTTGAGAAGCTCTGCAGGGCTCTCGTGGATTGGAGTGTAGGAGTAAAATTCACTACTCATCGGGATTCTTGATGACTTTTTCCCAGAGGAGGGGGGAGTATCGATCGTGGGAAGGAGTGTCTTGAGTCTATCGATAGAATTTTGATCACCTGTGAAGATTAACGAGTCATTCTCCTTGATCCACTTCATCGATTGAAGGGTAGCGATGAACTCCTTATTCGAATAGGGCGAGCTTTTTAAATTCTTAATGATCTTTTCGAGTGCACGCCCAATCTGCTCTTCATCACCATATAGGATTTTGTAGATGTAGAAGCCACCACGTACATACTCTAGCTCCTGCTTACTATAGGGGGTGTCGAGATCTTGCAATATGGTATGTATCTCAGTGAGAGATTGCGGATTTCCCGTGAAGAGAAGAGAGTGGCTCTCTCGGATATATTTCATGCTCTCGAACGCTTCGGAGAGGTTCCTGCCAGAAGGGCCCATAGTAACGAGGTTTTCGTCGATCTCTCTCATGGCCTCTTGAAGTGCCTTTGGCGGCTTGTTCACGATGTGGTAGATGAGAAGATTTTTCCCTGAGATGGGACCACCAAATTGCTTTGTTAGAGAGGGAGGGTTATCGAGATCTTCAAATATAGAGATCGCTCGTTCGATCAGAAAAGGGGTGGAGACGATGTAGATCGTATTGGTTGAACTCTGCGGCACAAAAATCAGAGGGTTTCCCTCTGAGATCGGCGTTAGAATTTGAGTGGCTAAATTGATCAGCCCTATTGGAGAGTTGTTCTTGGCGTTGTAGGAGTCGATGTCGAGTGAGGCCTTTGGGATATCGAGACTCAAGAAGAGGCGATGGATCTGCTCAATGTTATGAGTGATGTCAGTGATGATGATGTGGCGCGTCTCTTCCGAAACTTCGACAATGGCTTCCTTGGAGAGTAGGGGGCGAATTAGGCCGGCAAGAGTCATCGGGTTGGCATTCTTCACGTTGAAAACGCGCGTCATGATCGGAGGGATAACCGATCCTTCGAGAGGGACCTCTTTTGAGACGACTGTAGCGATCTGCTTCACGACTCCCAATTTGGAGATAAGAAGATTGTTGCCCTGTTCAATCAGGTCAAAACCATTAATTCTAAGGACTTGGACCAGTGCAGAGATGACGTTGACCAACTTGGTGGGCTCTTCCGAAATAATCGTCATTTTGAAGGTGAGTTCTTGCTCATTGTAGATGAAGTTCATCCCGCTAATTTTGCTGATAAACTTGATATACTCGATGATCGAAACATTCTCGAAATTGATCGTATAGCCTGGGGAGCTGTCTGGAGGGAGAGCAGCTGCTTCTGGCGTGGTCTTTTCTTTCCACTCATCAGGCTGTTTTTTAGTTGCAGCAAAAGCAGGAGATAGACTACCTGTAAAGCATAAGAGAAAGAGAGTGAGGAGAAGGAGAGAGGGCTTTCTTTTCATCACGTTTTTTATCTTTTTAAGCTCCGAAATTCTTGTGACACAAAGATCCTAAAAAACAAGTGAGTGTTAAGAGCACATTAAATCAGTATTCTGAATTTTATGATAGAGAAATCCGTTGGAGTAGCACACTAGGAGAAGGGAATGTCGAAAGTCTATAGTGGAGAGATCATCGATGGGCATATGCATCTATGGGATCTAACCCATGGGGAGTATCCGTGGCTTAAAGAGGAAGACCCTATCTTCGTGAGCCGCATCGGCAGTTACAAAAAAATCCGCAAAAATTTTCTCATAGATGAGTACCAAGCGCTGATAAAATCTCATAACGTCGTTAAAAGTGTGCACATAGAGGCAAATGCCGCTCCAATAAAGTCCCTTCATGAGACAGCGTGGCTCCAGAAAATCGCTGATAGCCACGGCTTCCCCCATGCGATCGTTCCCTATGCCGACTTAAGAGACCCCGACATCGAAAATGTCATAAAAGATCTCTGTCAATTCCCCAATGTACGAGGAGTGCGTCAGCTCCTCTTCGACTCCGATCTACCCACCGATCCCAACTGGCATCGGGGATTGCGCTACTTTGCTGCGCAGCATCTCACCTTCGAACTCTGCCTCTTTGGAAATCAACTCAGAGAGGCGGCAAAGATCGTAAAAGAGCACGATGACGTCCTCTTCATTCTCGACCATCTCGGCTGGCCAGAAGATCTCTCCGATGAGGGGTTTAGCAAGTGGAAAGAGGAGATCACTCACCTAGCAACCTATCCCAATGTCCATCTGAAGCTCAGTGGAATTGGCCTCGCCTTTCATGGCGTCGATAAGGAGAACATTATCCGCTTTCTCCGTGCTGGGATCGACATCTTCGGAGAGGATCGCGCGCTCTTCGGAAGCAACGTTCCCCCCGACTCACTCTTTCTCTCCTACAATAAAATCATTGAGATCTTCAAAGAGGCGCTCTCCATCTACGACCCGAAGATCCAGCGCAAAATTTTCTATGAAAACGCCAAAGAGTTCTACGATCTCTAATGATTTGACACCTCTCTGATTGTGTATTATATAGGCTTTGATGAAAGCACCAACATTTATTGTCTTTTTTTCCCTCCTTCAAACCTTTGTTTTCCTTTCGAAAGCGCTCTCTGTTAGCGGTGCTGTAGCTCTTGATGGCGCAATTAACAGTGCAAACACAGGGGGAACTCCTACCATCGACATCACAGCTAACATCACCGATGCTCAACTAGTCCCCTTCTTCGAACCGCTGCATGCGAGCGACGTCCTGACTTCCGTTACCGGTACTGCCGACCAAGACTTCACCATACAGAGTGATGTCGCCGGCACTGTGCGAACTCTATCGGGATCGGGAGATTACCGTGGATTCTTTGCCCTAAAACCTACTACCTCAACTGTTAAGGTTACCATTATCGACCTTGAAATTATGGGTGCAAAGGCGGAAGGAGGAACGGGCGCAGCGGGTCGTGGTGGTGGCGGCATTGGTGCTGGGGGCGGCCTCTTTCTCAACTCGGGAGCAAAAGTCACCTTGGATAATGTAAGATTTACAGACTGCAATGCTACGGGAGGGAGTGGCAGAGGCGCTGGCATTCAAGGAGGTGGCGGGGGTGGCGGAGGTTTTGCTCGTAATGGCGACGTCGGCAGCACTGGAGGGGGCGGTGGCGGTGGCTTTAATGGCAAAGGGGGAAGTGGTACTACCGGCCCCCTTGAAGGCAATGGC
>JAAKFF010000058.1 GCA_011065165.1 Chlamydiota bacterium | reverse complement strand
TCAACCCCCTCCAAACGGAGAATCAACTCTGAGTAGAGCAAGAGCTGTGTGCCATCACTAAAGCTGAAAGGAGCGGGAGCACGATTGAAACGAATCTTTGCTAAGGTGATATCCCATCCCCTTCCAAAAGGGAACCTCTCATCATTAAAGGAGCTGTAGGTGCGAACAAAAGCAAGGGGGATTTTTCCAAAGCCTGGATAGGATAGATCTACAAATTTTTTTCTTACTTCTCCCACCTTAAGCGCTTTTTCAATCTGCCTTGCAACCGCTGTAAAGCCTCTTCCACAATCCCAACTAGACGCTTCATCATTGGGACGCTGCCTCAAAATCTCTTCTTTAATCTGCTCCGCTTGCTCATCTTCCAAGACGCGATAGTTGTCTTCATTCAAGGTATAGACAACCCCTCCCATAAGATATTGATTCGCAACCATATTTGCTATGATTGGAGAGTATTTTGTCGTTTCAAAGTAGGCGGGAGTATACGACTGAAAAAATGAGAGATCGAAGGGGAAGTTTTTTTCATCGATCCATTTCACAATCGCAGTGATTTTTCCGAGTCTCTTCAAGTCTAATAAAATGGGATATTCCCAAGAAAACTGGTCATAATATCGAGTGAAATGACGTGCAAATTTTTCTGCAGCGCGATCTTCCACCACCCCTTTTTTTCTAAGTGTTGATTCAGTGAGCACCTCCATTTGTGCTTCACTAAAGAACATAGATGTTCCATCTGGAGACTCAGAGAGGGAGATTTTTTTGGGAACAAACCATAACCGACAAGTGGTGTTAGATGGGGGAGAGTTCCCCCTTGCTCTTCTCTCTTGGAGAGTGCGATATTCCGGAACAGAGGAAGTTACCCTCTTCCCTGTGTAATTATCGATTCCAGTGGAGAGGATCTTTAGAACTCTATCTGCTTCAAACATCACCTGTCCAAAGCGCGTGTTTTCCGTCTCTCCAAAATAAGAGACAACCATACAGCCCTTATGTTTTTTTCCATCTTTGAATCCTGGCTCCATCGAAACCCCTGGACTTTCTCGACCTTTACCTCCCAGCCCATAAATAGAGCGCACAGCCACAGCTAAATCATCCACATCCATATGTGGTAATCTGAGATTTTTTCTTCCATAGAGGATCACCTGCCCCATCTGCCGATCGTATATGACTCCTGCAATATCACTGAGCTCCGTGAAGAACTCTGCACTTTTATCTAATAACACCCCTCCATAGTTGGGCCTAAAATGAGAATATGTAAATTTCCCCGACGCCTCGATCATCTGATTCGTTGGAGTGGGCATAGAGTAGTTAACAAGGATGTCTCCTTCCTGTGGTAAAAAGTCAGGGTGGATATGAGTGCTCTCCTGGACAAGCCAGTCGCAGTAGATACCTGGGGATGAGATCCCAATTGGTGAAGGCTTAAAACTTGGGTGGGGATAGCCAATAGTATCGAAAGCTTTTACCACGTGATCAATACAGTTATTCATTCCAGTCCATCTCGGTTCACTAGAAGCAAACCTTGCCGCCAGTGCTTGCTCAGGCGTGACCCAAACCGTCATAGAAACCGTTTCAGAACAGAGAGATCTTATGCTTTCTTCTTCTTCAATATGTCCGTGGGGCCACGCTCCTTGAGAAAAGTGGATTCCCTCTGCATCGACACCTCCGATCCAACCATGACCGAATAGAGACCTGCCTTCAGGCGTTAAAGCTCCAGAACGGTTTCCATAAAAGGTTAAAGGGACTTTGACAGCATAGAGTCCTAGAGGATCGACCAGAGAGAGGGGACTATTTCGAACAAAGACGTAAGGGTTGAGTGTTTGAGGATCTCTTAAGTTTCCAAGTACTGAGTCTGGTGAGATGAAGCGTCCGATTTCTGGATCGTAGTAACGATTACGAAGAAAAATGAGCCCCGTCTCTTCATCATACTCCTCTCCGTTATAGAGGTAAGAACTTCCTGAAATCTTGGTCAACTGATTGCCAAAAGAGTCGTAGTCTATTGAGGAGTATTTTTTACCTTGATGGTCGACTAGCTTTGAGACGCTTTTCCCAGGTTGGTCATAGAGGAAATAGTGGGTTCCAAGCTCACCTTTTTGCACGATCCTGGAGTGGCCATAGATATACTTTTGTTTTACACTGCCCTCTTGGTCTTTTTCAACCAGTACACGACTGATAGGTGAGTGCGGGTCATTGATAAATGTGGTGGTTCTGCCGTTGACCCTCTTTGAGACTCTCCTTCCCTCTCCATCATAGAAAAACTCAACATGGTTTTTCCCATCGGAGTAGGCGGTAAGTCTACCTGTCGGATCATAGGAGTAGTGAACACTCTTCTCAGGGGATATTTTTTCGACGAGGTTTCCAACGCTGTCATATTCATATCTTGTGCTTCCCGCCTGAATAAGACGGTTTTTACTGTCGTAGCTGTAATGGAGGGTTCCATTTTGTGTAGATTTTGAGAGGCGATTACCAGCACCATCGTAGGAGTATTTTTCATAGTTTCCCTGGTCATCTTCAGCACTGATTAAGCGGTCAAGATCATCATAGGTGTAATAAGTGGTTGTTATCGATGAAGAGTTCTCTTCTATTCGCAGGGTGATATGACCTGTCTTGCTGTATTCATAGGTGAAGTGGCTAATAAGAGCATCATGCGCGTCATGGTGATAGACCTCAAGAATTTGAGGAGTGGTATCATAAACATACTCTGATTTGGTTCCATTGGGGAGAGTCTCTTTTACAACAAGATTGGTGAGATCGTCATATTCGTAGGTGGTAGAGCCACTGCTCTCTTTGAGAGTAATAAGCCGTCCTCGATCATCATATTGGTACTCTACGGTTTCCCCGTCGGGATAGGTCAAATGGGTCACTCTTCCCATAAGATCGTGTCGGTAGGTAATTCGATCTCCATCAGGAAGGAGAACTTTTTCAATGCGGTTTAGCTTGTCATACGTGTAGGCCGTAACTCCTTCCGGTCCTTGAATAGATCTGAGATTGGAGTTGTAGTCATAGGTATATGAAAAATGGGTGCCGTTGGGATAGTCGGCTTCTGTCAATCTCTGAACAGGATCGTATTCATAATGAACCTCACCATTACCAGGAATGTAAATAGAGGCAATATTACCGTTTTTATCATATGAATAGTCTGCAAATAAGGAAGAGTGAACGAGAAACCCAAGGAGTAGGAGGGTGAGTTTTTTCATTTTATCTCCTTACATCACGTAGAGGCAATCCCATTCGTATCTGATTTGAGGAATATTTTTATTTTTCCTACTGACCCCGTATCTGATATAGACGGCACTATCATTATAATAGTTCATATTTGCTCTCATCGAATCAATCTCTATCGGGAGAGGGCTACCTCTATTGGGTATAAAGCAATTCAAGACTCCAAAAGCCATATGATCTCCTTTATTCTTGCATCTAATGAGAAGATAAACATTATCGAGTGGAAGTTTGTCATTTGGGAGTTGGGTGACATCTCCATCTTTTTGGCTAAAGAGCTCGCCAAGTTGTTCTCGGGTGACCAAGTAGCATTGGACGTCAATATACTTTGCATATTTTGGATTTGAGAGCATAGCATGAGATTCCGGGTCTAACCTGGCGGCCTCACCCTTTGAATTTAAAAAGGCCATTATTCCAACCAGTAGAAGAAAAAAAAATCGCTTCATCGTCTTGCCTCCTGATAGGTCAGTGAAAAGTTATTTTACGACTGGCTATCTTTATGCTCAATAAATTTCGGAATGGTTGAACCATTCTCATGACAGCTTCATTAAAAGTAAGATGTTACGATATTTCATGAGCTAGTTTTTGTCCTCAATTGTTGGATCAAGGATTGAATTGATTCGTTCGTTAGACAAGAGCTCAAATGCTTGAGTGAGTTTTATCTCTTTTTGGCTAATGTGATCTGTAAGGGTGGCTTCAATAGTGTAGGTGCCGGGAAGGTAGATATCTTCACTGTTTTCATCATAAGCTTCAAATGTTAGTCCCATGGGTTGTTCTATTTTTTGCACAAAAAAGCGACTGGGAAGTCTCCTCAGCACTGCTGGGATATTATGGCGCTCGCTTATTTTAGCTCCTTGAGGGTTAAACATCTCGACATCACAAGTGACGTGGGCATTCAGATCCCTATCCAACTCATAGCCAGTAAAGAGCAGATGGATCCTGACAGTTATCTCTTTTATAGGATAAGGGATTGAGGAGATCGATTTGCCAAAAGGGCCTCTCTTGACGGGCAGCTCTTCCCACTGTCTATCAAAGTCAGAATTATCAGTGACTAAAATGATCCCTTTGAACATCTTCTCTTCATGGGAGAGAGAGTGTGTGTGTAGCTGATGTAGCTCTTCTATAATGCCCTTTAAAGTGTCCTGCGCTTCTCCTTCTCTAGTTTTAGCCTCTGCAAGGAGGAGTTGATAGATATGATGGTGTTTGAAAACGAGATCTCGCAATATAAATTTCGCTTCTTCTTTTAACAGCTGCGTCTCTTCGGAATTTCTCAACTCAATAGGAGTAAACTCCATAATATCAATGATTTTATTGACATACCGCACATCCCCTGTAATGAAGAAATGGTTACTCATATACTGGGCAGCCCCCAGAAAATTAGCGGGAATGTCGAGAAAAGGTCGAGCTTTATCTGCAAGAGATAAGAGCTCTTTTACAGGCCAATGCGCCCTTAAGGCCAACTGAATAGGGTCATTCTGCACCCCCCCAAGATGAAGAGAATGGATCAAAACAGGGTGCTCTTCAAACTTAACACCGCTATCTGTGATCCATTTTACGATCTCTTTGGGATACTTCTTGGCAAGTGCAGTGATGACTCCACTGAGATAATCGATACAGCTTAAATCTGATGCCTCTTTGATGATCTGTTTTGCCGCTTTAGGGCTGGGGTTGACGTAATAAAACTCGATTTTGTCTATAAGCAGTGGATGGTCTTTAATATTCCCTGCAAAACAAGAAGTGAAGGTAAAAACCAGTAAAAGTAGAGCCTTCAAAGCATTCATTCTCACAGATCTCCTAAAGCAAGTAAAAAATCATTTTATGTTTGACTATCTTTATGCTCAATAACTCTTTCCCTTATATCGAAATTCAGGTAGAATAAGTTGTTTACCTCCCCTTATGAAAAATTATCTTAAGCTGGAATGATGGAATCAGAAAAGTCCGAAACATCTCAAAAATCTAAGCCTAAACCGAAACCCAAAGTGGGAGGGGGCTCTGCCGCCCTCAAGGCGCTCTCTGCATCGATAGGAGAGAAGAGCGAGGTCGAAGATAAAATTGAACTCGCTATTGAATTTATGCGCTCAATCTTAGGAAAGGCTGAAGGGCGTAACTTCAGAGATTTCTGGGATGCAAAAAAGTTGTGCTCTTCGCTCTTCAAAGAGAAGATAAACCCCATAAAGCGTAACCATCTTTGGAGTGAGTTCATTGGACTCGTCGATGAAGCGCGTCGCCTCAAAGAGATTGTAGATGAGCAATCCGCATTCTCCATCGAGCAGATCGAGCTTGCCATTGAAGGGTTGCAGAAGGAGATAGAAAACTATCACGACCTGCTCCAGCAGATCCACCCCTTCAAAATTCCCGACACCCTTAAATCACTAATAAAGAGCGAGAACGACTACTCCAACGCGCAGAGAGAGCTTCAGCTTCTCAAAACTTTGATTCTGCGTCTCGATAGCCTCCGCAAAGAGATTCTAACGATCGATATGCGTATCAGCCATAAAAATCGCATCTTAAAACTCCTCTCCAAGTTAGGAGATCGACTCTTTCCCAAGCGGAAGGAGCTTGTAAAAAAAGTGAGCGACGCCTTCATTCTCGATGTTGAAACCTTCGTCAAAGAGCGATTTCCCGAGGGAGAAGCCAAGCCCTCTGCCCCTCACTATGTGATCCGTGATGAGATCAAAAGCTTCCAAGGGCTGGCCAAGCTTTTAACTCTAAATACGCAATCCTTCAGCAAGACCCGAAAGATGCTCAATGAGAGCTGGGACAAGATCAAGGAGCAGGCGAAAGAGCATAAAAAAGAGATGGGCGAGCGCTCGGAGGAGCAGAAGAAGAACTTCGACCTGCTATCTGAAAAAGTGGCCACCTTCATGGAGGTTTGCGAAAAAGAGGAGAGCCCCGAGCGCGGAAAGATCTCCGATGCAGCAGATAGTCTTCAAGATGAGATGCGTAACCTCTCCCTAAACAGAGACCAAGTCACAGTATTGCGCACTAAAATTCAAAAAGCGCGAGCCACCGCTCTCGATAAGATCAAGAGTAAAAAAGCAAAGCTGCGCGAAGCCGAAATGAAGAGAGAGAATGAGCTCCGAGATACGCTCACAGAAGCCGTTGAAAAAGAGGCCAACTTCTCACTAGAAGATCTCCTCAAAAAGGAGGAGAGCCTTAAAAAAGGGCTTCAAGAACTCTCCTTATCCCCTTCCAAGACCCTCCAATTCGAGCGCGACCTCTCAGATCTCCATGGATTCATCCTCGATAAAAAGATGGACCAGGCCACCTCCGACCAAGACCTAGAAGCGCTCTTCGACGAGAGAAAAACTCTCTACGAAGAGATCAAAAAGCAGATGGAATTCTACCGAAAAGAGATGGGTGGATCGAGTCTTGACTTTGAAAAAGCCATGACCTATCGCGAACTTTTCGACAGTGCAAAGATCCATCTGGAAAAAGAGATAGAAGCGCTGCAGAAGATCGAAGACAAATTATACCCATCATAAGAATCGCAGGCTACTCTTGACTTTGAAAAAGCCATGACCTATCGTGAACTTTTCGGCAGTGCAAAGATCCGTCTGCAAGAAGAGATGGATGCGCTGCAGAAGATCGAAGATAAATTATACCCATCTTGAATGAAGATTAGCGCTTTTGATCTTGACCACACTCTTGTTCGCACCAATAGCGGCCTCCTCTTTTATCGCTATCTTATTGAAAGAGGGTTCTACCGCCCTACATCCATTTTCCGTTCATTTCTCTACTCCCTCCGATACTACTTTTTCGATCTCTCCTTAACAGAGCTACATGAGAAGGTCTTCGAGCGTTTTCTTAAGGGCTCAGCGCTCTCCAAAGTCGAAGAAGAGGTAGAGAATTTTCTCAAAAAGGACTTCTTCCGCTTCCTATACTATCCCACCCTTGCCCGTCTCCGCTTAGCGCAACATGAAGGACACCATACAGTCATTCTATCCAATGGCCCCTCCTTCTTAGTCGGCCCTATCGCAGAATATCTAGGAGTCAGTGAGTGGGGCTCCTCCGTCTACTCCGTCGACAGGGAAGGAAAATTCAACTCGATCGATTCGATACTGCTTGGCGAGGGAAAAGCCTCTTACATCCAAAAACTCACCGAGAGATTCCAGACAGATCTCCAAAAAGTGACAGCCTATTCTGACAGTATCCAAGATCTCCCCCTACTCTCCATTGCGGGGAGAGCTGTCGTCGTCAACCCCAACGCCAAAATGAAAAAAATTTCTAGAGAGAGACTCTGGGAGGTTCTATGAAAAAAGTAGGCTTTTTCGGAGGGAGTTTTGACCCGATCCATCTGGGACATCTGAACCTAGCTATTCAACTTCTCGAGGAGAAGGGACTCGATCAAATTCTCTTCTCTCCCGCCCTCCTCTCACCGACAAAAGAGGCGAGCCCCCCCCATGCAGCGCCGCACCATCGGATGAACATGCTACGCTTAAGTTTAGAGGAGCTGCCTCCCTTCGAGGCGTATGAGGCAGAGCTGATGCGCCCTCCTCCCTCCTACACCATCGATACGATCAGAAAGATCGAGGCCGATCAACTCTATCTCATCTTAGCCGAAGATGCAGCCTACACTCTCGATCAATGGAAAGATGTCGATGAGCTCTTAACCCTAGCCCAGCCACTTGTTGGCACGCGCTTTGGCTTTGATAGAGAAAAATTAAATCGACTGCCGACAGATATTAAATTGAAATTAGAAGAGGGGATGACTCAGATTCCAGCTTTAGATATAAGCAGTACAACCGTACGAGCGCGTCTCAAAAAAAGGCTATATTGCGGCCACCTACTCCAGGGAAAAGTAGTAGACTACATTCTTCAAAATGGATTATATTGTACCAAAAAATCATAGTGTTGGTATGAAAAAAAAACCCTCAGACTGGACTCACCTCATCGCCCAGACGATCCATGAGAAGAAAGGCGAAAATATTATCGCTATTGATGTGCGCGGAATCTCATCGATCACCGACACCATCTTGATCGCCGAAGGAAACGTCGATAGACATGTGATCGCCCTTGCAAAAGGAATTGAAGATACGATGCGCGAGATCGGGCAGAAGCCCTCTCAAGTCGATGGTATGCAAAATGGGGATTGGATAGTCTTAGACTACTTTCAAATCGTCATCCACCTCTTCACCCCAGAGATGCGGGAAAAATATCAACTAGAACGGCTATGGCCTGATGGAAAAGTGATCGACCTCGATCTAAATCTACAAGGTATGAAATGAGCGATAAGAGGCGTGTTGTTGTGACAGGAATGGGAGTCGTCTCATGCTTCGGTATGGATGTCGATAAATTCTACGAAAGTCTTCTTGCTGGAAAGAGCGGCATCAAGCCGATCACCTCCTTTCCTTGCGAGGAGTATCCTACCCGCTTTGCCGGAGAGGTCCAAGGCTTCGAAGTCGGGGATCTGATGGAGAAGAAACAAGCCAGGCGCGCCGACCCCTTCATCCGCTACTCAATCGTTGCCGGGAAGAACGCACTCAAAGATGCCAACCTCACACCTGAGGCTATTGAAAAGCTCGATAAATCCCGCTGCGGTATCCTGATCGGATCGGGCATGGGTGGAATGACAGTCTTTCAAGAAGGTATAAAGACTCTTCTTGAAAAGGGGTATAACCGCATCACTCCTTTCTTTGTCCCCTTCATTATTCCCAATATGGGCAGTGCCATGCTGGCGATGGACTATGGATTTACTGGACCTAACTACTCCATCTCCACAGCCTGTTCCACAGCCAACTATTGCATCATCTCAGCAGCGCAGCACATCCAGCGTGGCGATACAGATATGATGATCTGTGGCGGCGCTGAAGCTTCCATCAACTCCATCGGAGTCTCTGGATTCGTCGCGATGAAAGCCCTCTCTAAGCGAAATGATGCATGCACCGAGGCCTCGCGCCCCTGGGATAAAACCCGCGATGGATTTGTCATTGGCGAGGGAGCAGGCGTTCTCATCCTAGAAGAATTAGAGCACGCCAAAAAGCGGGGAGCTCCCATCTTAGGAGAGTACCTCGGCGGCGCCGTCTCTTGCGATGCTTACCACCTCACACGCCCCCTTGAAGATGGCTCTGGCGTGGTCACCTGCGTTGAAGCCGCCCTCAAAGATGCACAGGTCGATAAGAGAGATGTCAACTACATCAACGCCCATGCCACATCGACTCCTGCCGGAGATCTTTGTGAACTAAACGGATACCGTAAAGTCTTTGGTGACCATACGAAGAACATCAAGATCAATGCAACAAAGTCGATGACGGGCCACTGCTTAGGTGCCGCTGCCGGTATCGAAGCGATCGCTGTCATAAAAGCGATCAACACCTCGAAACTGCATCCTACAATCAACCTGAAAGAGCCAGAAGAGCTGCTGAGCCACTTCGATCCCGTGCTAAATGAAGCAGAGGATCATAGAGTTAACGTAGCCCTCTCCTTCTCCCTCGGATTTGGTGGCCACAACGCAGGCGTACTCTTCTCCCGCTATGATGAAACGTAACTGCTTCGGGATCATCCCTCTCACCTATCGTGAAGACTACTTTGAACTCTTCTTGATCCAACATCAAAATGGGGGACATTGGGGCTTCCCCAAAGGCCATGGCGAGAGAGGAGAATCTCCCAAAGAGAGCGCCGAGCGGGAGCTCTTAGAAGAGACCGGCATGCAAGTGATCCGCTACCTGCCCCATCCCTATCTCGTCGAAACATATCAATATAAGCTCGAAGGAGAGCTGATTGACAAGAGCGTTCGCTTCTATCTAGCGGAGGTCACCCCACAATATACTCTTCAATCTGAGGAGATCATTCAAGGTCGATGGATCCCCCTCAAAGATCTTCTCTCCTATGTCACTTTTGACGAAGAGAGAGA
>JAAKFF010000057.1 GCA_011065165.1 Chlamydiota bacterium | reverse complement strand
ATTTGCACAGATTGGAGCGACCCTCGAAGGTGAAGAGGGAAAGAGAATCAAGATTAAGCGTTCAAAGTTGCGCGACATCGAGTCGTTCGGCATGCTCTGCTCGAAGAGAGAGCTGGGCCTCTCCGATGACGATGAGACGATCGCCCACTTAGCTGACGATGCGACGGCTGGCACCGATCTAAAGGAGCTCTTTGGCGACACAATTATCGAACTCTCTCTCACGCCGAATTTGGGCCATTGCATGAGCATGCTGGGTATAGCGCGTGAGCTCGCTGCACTCTTGGATCAGAAGGTCATTCGCTCTCAGCCAGAGCTCAAGGAGGGCTGCGAGAAGATCCCGACGGTGGTCGAAATTAAAGATGGGGAGAAGTGCTCCCACTACAGCTGCCGGCTGATTCGGAATGTCAAAGTGGGCCCTTCGCCCGATTGGCTGAGAGCCCGTCTGGAAAATGCTGGGGTGCGCTCTATCAATAATGTTGTCGATGCCACCAATTATGCGATGTTAGAGTTGGGGCAACCTCTCCACGCATTCGACTACTCGAAGATCAGCGGCGGAAAAATCGTCGTGCAAGAGGCGGAGAGTGAACTCACTTTTGAATCGCTTGACGGAGTGAAGCGGACGATTCCTGCAGGCGTTTTGATGATCTATGATGCCGAGCGACCCATCGCGGTAGCGGGCGTGATCGGCGGTGCCAACTCTGAAGTTCAGGAGGGGACGAGTGAGGTGCTACTTGAAGCGGCCCACTTCGACCCTTCAACTGTGCGCAAAAGTAGTAAATTGCTCTCCATTCGCAGCGAATCCTCAGCCCGTTTTGAACGGGGGGTTGACTATAAGATGATGAGAAGAGCGCTAGATCTGGCCGCATCACTCATTGAAGGAGATCTGGCTGCTGGCAGAGTGGATATTGAAGCACGCCCCATAAAAGAGCGCAGGATTAACGTGCGCACCTCTCGCGTTAATCAGATCTTAGGGACTGAGCTTAGTCAGAGCGAAATTGAATCGTTTTTAGAGCGTCTTGAGATGAAGGTCGACTCGATCGATGGCACTGTTGAAGTGACAATCCCCTCCTACCGCAACGATATCCACTATGAGATCGATCTCATTGAAGAGGTGGCACGCATCTACGGCTATAATTCGATAAAAAAACGTGAAGCGCGCGTTGTCAACTCCTCCCTTCCCCATGCTCCTATCTATCTTCTGGAAAACCGGGTGAGGCGCCAGCTGATCGGTGCGGGATTGCAAGAGTTTTTAACCTGCGATCTGATCAGCCCCGAGCTTGCTGAGCTCTCTCTTGAGAAGTCGCTGGGAGAGCAGGAGGAGATCAGGGTATTGCAACCAAGCTCCGTCGATCAGTCGATCCTGCGCAGCTCTCTTCTACCTGGGATGGTCCAAGCGGTTAAGTATAACTTCGATAGAAAAAATTTTGACATCTCCGCCTTTGAAATGGGGCGCGTTCACTTTAAAGATGGCGAAAAGTACAAAGAGCGGGCAACGGCTGCTCTCCTCTTGACGGGGAAGAAGCGGCCGCACCACTGGGGCGTAAAGCCTTTAGAGGTCGACTTTTTCGATCTCAAAGGCATCATTGAGAATGTCCTCGAGCCGTTCCAACTCAAGGAGCTTACATTTAAGAGCTCGAGTTTGGAGAGCTTCCATCCTGGGAAACAGGCTCAATTCTATGTCAACGATGTCTGTCTGGGAGCACTCGGCGAAGTGCATCCATCGCGTCTGCGCCTTCTCGATATTGAGGAGCGGGTCGTTTTTGCTCAATTTGATCTGCACGATCTCTTGGAAGTGAAAGGGGGCGAAAAACAGATGACGCCCCTGCCACAGTTCCCCGGATCGGAGCGCGACTGGACGATCACCCTAAAAGCAGAGGTGGCGTTGGCCCAACTCTTCGAAGCGATCGATTCACTCCCCTCCAAACTTCTAAAAGAGTGGTCGCTACTCGATCTCTATGAGAGTGAGAAGCTGGGGAGTGAGAGAAAAAATGTCACCTTCCGCTTCCTCTACCGAAACGACCGCCAGACAGTCGAGCAGCCGCAAGTTGACAGAGAACATGAGCGTCTCATTTCAGAAATCACAAAAAAGATCCGTGATTTTATTTGTTGAGATGGTATGGTTATGAAAACTCCGAAAATTGAGGTCCCCTATGAAACGGTTTTCTACTCTGCTCGTCCTACTCTTAATCATCTTTTCAGTGGGATGTCAAACCTCCAATAAAGATAAGAACGACAACGTCGTCTCAGAGCGCTATATTCACAAGTATGGCTATGACGTCTCCAAGGAGGAGTGGGAAGCGACAGGCTATCCCGGCACTGTTGTCACGACGCTCCGCAATGGGACCACTGTCACCTCATCCTATGAGATGGGCGTTCTGCATGGACCGATGACTCACACCTTCCCCCACTCAAATACCACCGAAACTCTAAATATCTATGAGCGGGGCAACCTTGTAAAGAAGACGAATTATGATATTCGAGGAATCCCTCAAAAAGAGCTGATTTTCCTCTCCCCTTCACATGTGAAGGTGACGCAATGGTATATGCGAGGTACCCCCTTAAGTGTTGAGGAGTACCATAACACGGAACTCTTAGAGGGTGAATATTATAACGAGCGGAATGAACCGGAATACCGCGTTATGAAAGGCTCGGGAACCCGTATCGTCCGCGATCAGCATGAAAAGATGGTGGCTAAAGAGGTCATCGAAAATGGCTATGCCGTTCTCAGAGAGACCTTTCACCCCCATGGTATCCCCTACACCATCACCCCCCTCTCTGGAGGCAAGATCGACGGAGTGAAAAACGTCTTCGCGCCATCTGGAGAACCGATCTCAACTGAGAGCTATCGACAAAATCGCTTGCACGGACCAGCGACATACTACCAGAATGGATGCCGCTATCTTGAAGTGACCTACAAACAGGGTCTCAAGGATGGCATCGAGCGCCACCTGGTTGATGGTCAGACGCTTGTTGAAGAGACAGAGTGGATGGAAGGCCAGAAGCACGGCCCCTCTATCCTCTACTTCGATGGCATGTCAAAAACACGCTTCTATTACAATGATCAGCTTGTCTCTAAAGAGCGCTATCGCGAGCTCAATGAGCAGGAAGAGAATATTGCGATTATGAATGACCGCGCACTCGGAAGAGGGTAAAGGACCCTTAATCTCTGTTCGGTTTGAGATTAATAGTGGCCAGATCACCCGTATCACACTAAGTCAGGCGAACGCCTTTTGCATTTCTATTGAGGGATGCGAAAAAGGCGCCCTCCAGGAGGAAATTTTTGCCTCCATTAAGGGCTACCTCCAGGGGAGAGAGTTCGAGAAGCTCCCCTTTGATTTCTCAAGTTTCACCCCCTTCATGCGAGCTGGAATTGAGGCTATCCGCACGATCCCCTTCGGCCAGACCGCCACTTATGGCGAGATCGCTAAAATTGCCGGCAACCCCAAAGCGGCGCGCGCACTAGGCAATGTTTGCAATCGCAACCCCTTTCCTCTTGTCATTCCCTGTCATAGAGTCGTTGCGGGGGGTGGATCGCTTGGGGGCTATGCATATGGCGCTCTGATGAAGAGAGAGCTGCTCCAATTCGAGAGATCAAGCGCCCTATAACCCCCTATCACTCAACAACTCTCAAATCATCTGCGATAGAATTCATCTTTTGGCACACTTTTAGCAAGAATGGAAGATGGAGGGAGAAAGTATGGAGAAGGATGAATTGCTGAAAAAGATCGCCAAGCTCGAATCAATGTGCGATCAGCTGCAGTCCGAAATGAACTATCTCGATCAATTGCTCGAGGAAGTGGGCTTTGAAGAGGGACTTAAGACGCTTAAATCAGCAGCATTGGAACTCATTGAGAAGAAGAAACAGCCTTGATTTTTTCTTCGAAGGGCAGTTTGCGGAAGGGCTTAGGGTGCTCTCTTGGCACGAACTCCCTTCTTCTTGGTGCTTCAATGCAGCGATCGGAGCAGCAGCCCATCATCTTCTTTGCGCACTCTAGGCAGCTCAAAAAGAGAGCATTACACTCCATATTCGCACAGTTGTAGTAGAGATCACACTTGCACTCGCACTGTGTACAGCTACTGATCGTCTCAGTCTCTTCCTCTTCATTGATGGGAACGACGAGGCGATCATCGAAGACAAAGAGCTTCCCTCTCCACTGGTTGGTTCCCTCCTCAAGGCCATATTTGATGACACCTCCATCGAGCTGAAAAACTTCATCAAAACCTTGATCCTTAAGTAGACAGGAGTAGAGCTCACAGCGGATACCTCCTGTGCAGTACATCATCACTTTGGTCTTCTTCGTATCTCGCGTCTTCCCTAGTTTTTTAGCGTACTCTGGAAACTCGCTAAAGGTCTCAAATTCGGGCTTTTCACTCCCCTCAAAGTGGCCCACTTCCCACTCATAGTGGTTACGGACATCTAGAATGAGGGTATCTTCGTCCCGCTCCTTAATCATCTCTGCCCACTCCTTCGCACTGAGGCGCGCCCCACCTTTGGAGAGGTCGACCTCCTCGCCCATCGCAACGAGCTGCTCTCGTACCTTAATTGTCATCTTGGAGAAGGCCTGCTCTGTGTGGTGATGCACCTTGATATCGGTCTCTTTGAAGCGAGGATCTCCTAGAAACCACTCATAAAAGGCAGGGGCATCGCTCTTTGAGATGCTCATCTGACCATTGATTCCCTTCTCACTGATATAGATCCGCCCTGTAGCATCGAGAGGTGCAAAAAATTTATGAAACCGCTTCACCTCCTGCTTAGGCTCCTCAATCGGAGTAAAGAGATAGAAAGCTAATACCAAAACATCTTTTTTCATAGGGAGGAGGGTAAGGGATTAGATCTTTTTTTTTCAATATCCAAAAAAGATTCGCTGTTCATGGAAAAATTGAAACTTTTCATATCGTTTCTGCTGTACTTATTTATTCCCATAGATTAGCATGGTAGCTTAAAAAAGGAGTCTTGAAAGAATGTGTCGTTATACTGGTCCAAAAAATCGAATTTCCCGTCGTTTTGGAGTGAATCTCTTTGGACGACTACGTAATCCCCTACTGCACAAACCCAATCCTCCTGGTATGCATGGTGCGAAGCGTAGAAAGAAATCTGACTATGGCCTCCAGCTCGAAGAGAAGCAGAAACTCAAAGCTGTCTATGGCATGATTCTTGACAAACAGATTCTCCGCTACTATCAGGAAGCAGTTAAAAAAGAGGGCAACACTGCCCATCTTCTTCTGCAGCGCCTCGAATGTCGCCTCGATAATATCGTATATAGACTCAAACTCGGCTCAACGATCTTCCAAGCTCATCAGCTTGTCGCTCATGGGCACGTTCATGTTAATGGAAAAAAAGTCGATGTGCGCTCTTTCGAAGTGAAAGCTGGGATGACCATCTCAATCAGAGAAAAATCAAAGAGTATTAAATGGATCAAAGAGTCGGTAGAGAACAGCTCTCGCACTCTTCCTGAGTATCTCTCTCTCGACGAGAAGAATCTATCAGGAGAACTCATCTCTGTCCCCCAAGCAGACCAGATCGTGCTACCCCTCCCGATCAACATTGCGCTTGTCTGTGAATTCTTAGCCCACACGCACTAAGGTGGCACTGGGAGAAGAGCTACTCGTTGGTGCTCACACCTCCGTTGCTGGAGGTCTGCACAACGCCCTAGAGCGTGGCCAAGAGATTGGCGCTAATACCATCCAAATTTTTACCAGAAATCAGAGACAGTGGAACGCGCGGCCCATCTCAGAGGAGGAGATCTCTCTTTGGAAGGGCGCTCTCGAAACCAGCGGCATCCAGAAGGTGATGAGCCATGCGAGCTATCTGATCAACTTAGGGTCGAACAAGGATGAGAACCTTCTTAAGAGCCGCGCCGCCTTCAAAGAGGAGATCGAGCGCTGCCAATGTTTAGAGCTCGCCTTCCTTAACTTCCATCCCGGTGCTGCCACAGGCGACAGCGAAGAGAACTGTCTGAATCGCATCGTCGAGAGCCTTCTCGAGATGGCGCCTCTCCTCGAAAAGAGCTCCTTGCGACTTCTTCTAGAAGCGACAGCAGGCCAGGGCACGACTGTCGGCAACACCTTTGAACACCTCGCCTACATCATTGAGCGCGTTAAGGGAAAACTCCCTATCGGTGTCTGCATCGACACCTGCCATATCTTTGCCGCAGGCTACGATATCCGCGACGAGAGCTCATGGAACGCCACACTTACTGAATATGATAAGATTGTCGGCCTCGGCACTCTCTTTGCCCTCCATGTAAACGATTCGAAGTACCCACTAGGATCTCGCAGGGATCGCCACGCATCCCTTGGCAAAGGTGAAATTGGAGCGGAATCTTTCCGCGTGATGATGAGGGATCAGAGGCTTCAAGCCATCCCTAAATATTTAGAAACCCCAGTTGAGACAATTTGGAAAGATGAAATCAGAATGCTTAGAGACTACGCGTCAAAAAATCAAAACTATTCTCCATGCTGATGAGACGATAGTCGGTCAAACCCTCTTAGTCTGCGGCTGGATCCGTTCGATTCGCAATCAAAAGACTTTCGCCTTTATCGAACTCACCGATGGCTCCACTCTCTCCAATTTTCAAGTGATCGCCGAAGAGAGTATGCTCGAAGGGCTCTCTACGGGAGCTTCCATCGCCGTCACTGGCGAGATTGTAAAGAGTCCCGGCAACAAGCAGAACTACGAGATGCAAGCTAAAACCCTCCGCCTGATTGGCAGCTCTCCAACCGACTATCCCCTGCAGAAAAAACGCCACTCCTTTGAGTTCCTGCGTACCATCGCCCATCTTCGCCCCCGCACGAATACACAAGGCGCCGTTGCTCGTGTGCGCAGCCGTCTCGCCTATGCCACCCACCGCTTCTTCCAAGAGAGAGGTTTCATCTACCTCCAATCCCCCATCCTCACCGGGAGCGACTGCGAAGGGGCGGGTGAACTTTTTCAAGTGACCACTCTAAATCTCGATAACCCCCCAAAAGGGGAGGATAAGAGAGTCGAATATAGCAAAGATTTCTTCTCTCAGCCCGTCTATCTCACCGTCTCCGGCCAGCTCAATGCCGAAGCGTACGCTACGGCCCTCTCCGATGTCTACACCTTCGGTCCCACCTTCCGCGCCGAGAACTCCAACACCTCTCGTCACCTTGCCGAGTTTTGGATGATCGAGCCCGAACTCGCCTTCGCCGATCTTCCCATCATTGCTGACCTTGCAGAGTCCTATCTCAAAGCGCTCGTCACCGACGTCCTAGAAAACTGCCAAGAAGATCTGCAATTCTTCAATCAGTTTATCGAAAAAGGTCTGATCGACCGTCTCACCCACCTGCTAGCCGCCCCCTTCGTGCGCCTCACCTACACCGAGGCAGTCGGAATCCTCGAGAAGAGCTCGCGCACCTTTGAGTTCCCCATCAAATGGGGAAGTGACCTGCAATCTGAACACGAACGCTTCCTCGCCGAAGAGCACTTTAAAGCGCCCATCATCCTGACCGACTACCCCAAAGAGATCAAAGCCTTTTATATGCGCGATAATGAGGATGGAAAGACCGTCGCTGCACTCGATCTGCTCGTGCCGAAGATCGGTGAGATCATCGGCGGCAGCCAGAGAGAGGAGCGCTACGAGATCCTCGAAGGCAAGTATAGAGCGCGCGGCCTCGACCCCGCAGCCTACCAGTGGTACCTCGACCTGCGCAAATATGGCACCGTCCCCCATGGCGGCTTCGGCCTCGGCTTCGAACGGCTCGTTCAGTTCATCACCGGCATCGAAAACATCCGCGACGCCATCGCCTTCCCCCGTAGCCCCGGCAGCTGCGACTTCTAATAGTAATAATCTTTTCAATTTACATTTATTTTACAAACGTTCATACTATCAAAAAATTAGATAGGGGTTTTTCATGTCAGTTAAAAATTCATTAATTAACAAGCAACGTCTTGAAAATCAGGCTCCAATACCTGACGACGCTCCCTTATCCAAAATTAATCGAAACAATATCTGTACTGTTTTATGGGAGATTGGAAGCCGTTCCTTTGAATCGATCAATACTTTACATGAACAAGAGGTAACACTAGGCAACCATCGACTGAAGTTGGAAAAATCTTTCACAGCATTGTTGTCTATAGACGAATGTAACGATGCAAATTGGTTTCTTAGAGAAGTTAAAGATAAGCCCTATTTTTTTTGTCAGATAGCATCTGAGGACTCCTCTTTATGTCTGAAGTTCTCAAAAAAGCGAGCGCCTGGTGATGAAAAATTAGCGAATGAGATGAGTGAGATATTTCGAGAGAAAACAACGTTCTTGAAACATTTAGCAAAGGAAATGAGTAAAGCCTTTATTCATCGCTATACCCACGGAGGAAGTAAGTTTGATTTGTGTTTTATGATGGATAGCTGGGAGGAGTCTAAGTGGATAGATATGTACGATGCTGACAAGCAGATAGACCTTACCTTCTTGGAAATGCAAAAAAAGTCCTACTCAACAGAAAATGCCTCCATTTTTAGAGAAGTACTGGAAGGACTCATTGAATGGAAACTATATAAGAATGATTGTAGAGGTTGGAATCGGTATTTTGAAAAATATGGTCTGAGAGGGTTTTGCTGTCAGGTAGCACAAAACAGTAGTAATGAGCCGCTCTATTTGAAACTAAAGCTTGCGACAGAGCCATCTCAACATATGAAAAAAATAATTGCTGATGTTCGTACAAAGCTTGAAGATAGAGATGCTATGTTGAAGATGATGCCAGAAATCATAACTGACGAACTTATTGGATATTATGAAGAGGGAAAGTTTAAAGAAATGCATGATTCAATGGTTAGATTGAATAAAAAAAATGAAGGAGCATGGTACGTAAGGTTCGGAAAAAACTTTTCAACCCCCTCTACAAATGAAATAGAACAGCTTCTTTGGAAGATGGAACAGTTCTCTTACACAGTGGATGGGAAACTACAAAAAGATAGAGTAGTCAAATTCAGAGGGGAATTAACCAGCTTAATAATTAGAACCCGCTTTCAAGAAGGGCTTAAGGATATAAGAAAACACCTGAACATCGAACATGTGTCCTGCGAATTGAAGGATGATCCAGGCGAAGACGACCTCTCGTTGAACCTCATCGTTTCAAAAAATGCAGATTCAACAACTATCGAATACGCAAAACTTATGAATGAATGGGTTAGTAAACTTAATCTTTTTTTTATGGAGAGCGGGAACAAAATTTGCACTGCACTTATCTTCGAATATATGAAAGGAAGGTCTTACGAGCATTTGTGCACATTTAAGGATACGCTCGAACTCTCTTATATTGAAAGATATGATGACTTACGGAGGAAGATTACTTCACTCAACCACTATCTGGTTTTTCTTCAGCAAAAACTCAACTCCCATTTTACCATTATGATTCGGACCCAGCAAAATGAGCGTCAGAACTTGATATCCTTCCATCAATCGGTTTTACAAAGCCTCTTTCTTAAAATCTACCTTTCTATGCATTGTATAATGAAAAATCAAACCCTTGAAAAACAAGGGCTATCCCATTTTCTCTCTTATCGTGTGGTTGAGCGCAAAAGTGGATGGCAGATCGAAGTGAATATCTTAAACAAGAACTCTCTTCCCAAGAGAGTCCCTATTGAAAAAATTAGGAACAATCTTGACATCGTAAATATATTTCTAACAAAAGTGGTTGATAGGAGAGTAACAGATAGCATCAAAGTCTTTGATGAGGGTGGAAATACCCAGGAATTTCTGAAAAAATCCCGTATTCTGGATCGCATTGAGAGGATAGAATGGAAAAGATTCTTAAAGGACCACAATCCTTCACTTATGAAGGAGAAGATAGTCAACAAAAATGGAAAGGGGCTCTAGGGGAAGCGTTTCTGCTTTTCGATCTTTCCTAGCATGCCGCCGCCTAGGCCAAGTAGGAGAGTAGCGATCTGCAATCTGAGCATGAATGCTTTCCTACCGAAAAGTACTTTAAAGCGCCCATCATTCTGACCGACTACCCCAAAGAGATCAAAGCTTTTTATGGAAAAAACGTCGCCGCTCTCGATCTGTTAGTGCCAAGGTCGGTGAAATCATCGGTGGTAGCCGTTACAAGATTGTCATAGCCAAGT
>JAAKFF010000056.1 GCA_011065165.1 Chlamydiota bacterium | reverse complement strand
CAGCGATCGTGGAAGCTTTTGGCGCTATCTCCAAGTAGTTGAATCGATTGCATTAGATTGTAGATCATAACGGGGCGGTAGACGTTGAGTTCGAAGTTGCCTTGGGAGCAAGCGATGGCGATTGTGGTATCATTTCCGATCACTTGCAGCGCCACTTGTGTCATCGACTCGCACTGGGTGGGGTTGACTTTGCCTGGCATGATCGATGAACCGGGTTCGTTACTGGGAAGAGTGAGCTCTCCAATTCCGCAGCGGGGGCCGGAGGCCATCCACCGGATATCATTGGCGATTTTCATAAAGGAGCAGGCGAGACGCTTTAAGGCGCCGCTCATCTCGACCATGGCATCATCGGCTGCTAAGGCTTCAAATTTGTTGGGAGCTGAGATGAAGCTCTCTCCAGTGAGCTCGCCAATCACTCTGGCTGCGCGCTCTGCAAAGTCGGGATGGGTATTAAGGCCGGTACCGACAGCTGTTCCGCCAAGAGCAATTTCTTCCATATGTGGCAGGGCGTTTTTCAGCGCCTGGATGCCGTGGTCGATCTGTGAGTGGTAGCCTGAAAACTCCTGTCCAAGGGTGAGGGGTGTGGCATCCATCAGGTGGGTGCGCCCGATCTTGACGATATCCTTGAAGCTGTCGGCTTTTTCTTTTAATCCTTTTAGCAGCAGTTGCAAGTTGGGGAGGAGATGCTGGATGACTTTGAGCGTTGCAGCGATGTGCATGGCGGTTGGAAAGGTGTCGTTTGAGGATTGCGATCGATTGACGTCGTCGTTAGGGTGGATCGGCTCTTTGGACCCCATCTGACCGCCGGCCTCTTTGATCGCATAGTTGCTGATCACCTCATTGACGTTCATGTTGGTCTGGGTTCCTGATCCGGTCTGCCAGATGAGTAGAGGGAAGTGGTCGTCGAGCTTCCCTGCAAGGATCGCATCAACGGCCGCTTCGATCATAGTGGACTTCTCATCAGGGAGCAGGCCTAGTTCGCTATTGACGCGAGCGGAGGCTTTTTTGACAAGGGCAAGCGCATAGATAACCTCTAGGGGGATCTTCTCTCCCCCAACAGGAAAGTTATCTTTCGAACGCTGCGTCTGCGCACCCCAATACTTATCCTCAGGGACTTGCACAGTTCCAAGTGAATCTCTCTCTTGCCTCATATCCTCTATATAAGGCTAGCCTTCATTTCTCACAATCTCTAGATCTTGCAAAAAATGCAGGCTAGATCAGCAATAGTGCAAAGACAAAGGCGAAGAGTGAGAAGGATTCTACAATTCCGAGCGCTGCTAGACACTTTCCATAGATACTAGGCTGTTTGGCAGAGGCTATAATTCCCGTTGCGGCGCACTTTCCTTGGAAGATCGACGAGAGCAAGATCGCAAGGCCGATGAAGAGCCCAATCCCAATTCCATTGACTGCAGAGAGGGTCTTTGCTTCGATGGCGTTCTTCATGAGGAGCATGAGGACGAAGCCGTAGATCGCCTGCGACGATGGGAGGGCGGACATCCCAATGAATTTTCCGTGGTTCTCATCGACACGGGCCATGACGCCATGTGAGGCCATACCAGCGATTCCGCACCCAATGGCGCTACCGATACATGCAAGCCCTAGTACGATTGCTGGTCCAAGCATTTCAAAGTTCATAAGATTATTCTCCTCTGATTTTAAATAATTTTAAAGGGTGAAAGAGTCTACCTCCTCCTACGAATGAGTGGTGATACCATTCGATAAAGTTGAGACGGAGTCCATGGATCGTCCCTCCCATTATGCCCACCACAATATTTATGAGGTGGCCTGCTAGGATGACGAAGAAGCCCGCTACAAAGCCTAAGTTCATTCCCATTTCGTTGAAGGTCTTCGCAAGAATCATCGCAGCTAGTCCCAATGCATAGATACGGAGGTAGGAGAGGATGTCAGCGAAGAGTTCGATCGGTTTGGTGAGTTCAATAAAGCCAGCCCATCTATGTTGTATCACAGCTAAGAGGACGGCCAGCCCCATCCCTCCCCAGAGCAGCTGCTCTCCCACGACGAATCCTGTATGTTGCGGAATGAGATACATGAAGTGGATCACTGAGGTTGAACCGAGCATTTTCGGGAAGAATAGGTAGCCTCCGACAATTGCAAAGATCCATCCGACTCCTCCAAAGTGGCGGCGCGCGTTGCGCAGGAGCGAGAGGGAGATGTGCAGCACTCCGACAAGTAGGGCGAGTTCCATGAAGATGCTATCGCGGAAGTCATCGAGCACGGTGTAGCGGGTAAAACCGCCTTGAACGACAGAGGCTCCAGCTAATAACTCTTCACCACTTGTCACGTCCGCTAGCTGGGGGAACTTCTCGATGACCTCTCTATAAGTTTCATCTTTCTCTGCTATGTGGTAGTCGGCTTTTTTCACGGCCAAATAGTGGATGATGGAGAGTTTATTGAGTGAGTTTTTCGGTGAGAGCTCGATGCCAAAGTAGGCGTTGGAGAGAACGCCCCAGATGATACAACTCACGGCGAGCACTTTAAAGAGGCGAAAGAAGCGCTTTATACTAGGCTGCACATGGGGATATCTCTTCACGAGAAAGAGTGAGAGCAGGAGAAAGATGAGGCCGTAGCCCGCATCTGAGATGATCATCGCGAAGAAGACGGCAAAAGCCCAGAATACCCATCTCGAGGGATCTTTATCGCTGGTCGCGGGTGTGTCATAGATATGGACGAGATCTTCTCCCATCTTCCCAAAGCCCTTGTTCTGCATAAAGGTGGGGACACACTCCCCCTTTTCGATTGCGATCTCTTCAGCGTGGATACCGAGCCCTTCAAGGAGTGGGAAGAGGGCGTGGAGACGTTTTTTGGGGATCCAACCTTCGACGGCAAAGAGGGCGTCATTTAGATGGGTGGAGACATCTCCGCTCGCAGAGGCTAAGTTGTACTCATTGAGCGCCTCTTTTAGATGGTCTTCTAAGAAGTCGATGTAAGCGGCATTCTCTCTAAGCTCTTGTTCGCACTGATTGATCGATGCTCTCACTGAGTTGAGCTCGGTTTTGAGCTCTGAGAGGGATCTATCGAAGTGCATCTCAACCATTCCAGGAAAACTCAATACTTTTTCACTCACCGACATGAAATATTTCATGTCATACTCACTGTTTAAGTAGATTAGATCTTCGGGAGGGGCCTCTTTTTTGAGTTTGTACTCTTTGACGCAGAAGAACTGGATGTGGCGGTGACTCTCTCTCTCTAACTCGCGCACTTCTTCTAGCGAGAAGTCTCCGAGGGGCTCGATACGAGTGATTTCAGCTCTGATCAGCCGCTCTTCTTCTAGCTGCTTTTCGAGGGTCTCTTTACTCTCGACAACAGTGGAGATTAGTTTCTGAGCATCGAGATCTTTGATCATCTCTGCAGCTTTTACTGTAGGTTGTTTGCTCAAGACTTTCAGAGCGGTGATCATATTTTGCAGCTCTTCTGGATAGTCGACTGAGCGGTGGCTCTTTGTTGAGAGGAATTCGATAACCCCTTTTTTTTGCGCCCGTATAAAGAAGAGGTCGAGGTCTTCTTGTACTCCGATGAAGAGGTATTTTTTTACGTTGGTGATCACGCTGCTGTCACCTCTCTTCTCTTAAGGATTTTCTTCTTGGCAACTTTTGCCTGTGAGACAGATGCGAGCTCCTGATCACCTAGGAAGACTTTGATTTTTTTGATATCGCCTTTCGTTCTGGGAATGAGGATCTTCTCAAAGAGGTTGACTCGGATCGAGACTTCACGCAGCTCTTTCTCCAAAATCGTCTTCTTCTCTTCCACCACAGTGATCTGCGCCTTCGCACTCACTAACTCCTTCAGCTTCTCCATACCGGAATCGATCCAGAGTGGGCTATCGAAGAGTGAGTATTCGGTCGGTTTGAAGTGGATTTTTTCAAAGTGGGGAATGTCTGCTCCAGCGATATTCTCGTAGCGTTTCTCCACCTCTTTTACTTGTGTTCCTTCATAGAGGGTGATCGCTTCGGGATCGGTGAGTAGCGATTGAAAGCTCTCACAGAATTTTTTCTGCTCCATATAAGCTTGGGTTAGCTTCTCGATTTCGGCGTGGGCACTATTCACCTCTGTCTGCAACATCGCCTTTTTAAGCTGCAGCGTAGGGAGATACTTCTCTAGCTGATTGAGCTTATATTGCTGATCGCGCAGTTCATTTTTGGTGAGTTTAACCTGCATTCTTCACCGGCCAATATTTGTTGATGAGCTCTTCCTTGATTCCGACTTCATGGCGGTCGAAACACTCTGAGAGGGTCTTCCAGCCTAGATTGAGAGCCTCTTCTATTGGGATGTTCACTTCGAGATTCATCATTCGGTCTTCAAAGAGGAAGGAGTATTCCAGCAGTTTTTCATCCCAGCGCGATAGACGGAAGCCCATGCTCTGCCTCTCACGCGCTTTCTTCGATTCGGCGTAGAGGCGAATTTGGGCGTTGGCAACATCGCCATGGTCTTCGCGTGTGACGCTGCCGATCACCTGCTGTTTCAGCCGAGAGAGCGAGCCGAAGGGGTCGATTCTGCCTCCATGGAGGTAGAACTGTCCTTCTGTAATGTATCCGGTATTATCGGGAATGGGGTGGGTTACATCGCCACCGGGCATGGTCGTCACAGAGATGATCGTGATGGAGCCGCTTCCATCGATATCGACGGCTTTCTCGTAGCGTGATGCCAAGTCGGAGTAGAGGGAGCCGGGATAGCCACGGTTTGATGGAACCTGGTCCATGGTGATCATGATCTCTTTGATCGAGTCTGCAAAGGCTGTCATGTCGGTGAGCAGTACTAGAACGGCTTTATTCTTCATGGCAAATTGTTCGGCACATGCGAGCGCCATGTCAGGGACAAGCAGACATTCGACTGCGGGATCGGTGGCCATATGGATGAACATCACTGTCTTTTCCATCGAGCCTGACTTCTCTGCATTGTCGATAAAGGCTTGGTAGTCGTCGAAACGAAGTCCCATTCCCCCGATGATGACAATATCAGCATCGGTCTGGTTGGCAATCCGCATGAGTAACTGGTTGTAGGGCTCACCAGCGACGGAGAAGATCGGAATTTTTTGAGACTTTACTAGGCAGTTGAAGACATCGATCATCGGGATATTCGTATTGACCATCTGATGGGGAACAACGCGTCTCACTGGATTGAAGGAGGGTTGACCAATATCGATCTTCTCCCCTATCACTTCGGGTCCATCATCGATCGGATCACCGCTTCCATTGAGGCGTCGTCCTAAGAGGGAGGGGCCCGATGTCGCCTGCATCTGATGTCCCAAAAAGCTCACCTGATCGCCTGTAGAGATCCCACGGGGGCTTTCAAAGGTCTGCAGGGTTACCTTCTCTCCATCGAAGCTAAGTACTGATGCGAGAGTTGTCTTTCCTGAGCCGCGAGTGATCTTGGCAAGTTCACCAATCTTGACTCCTCTCGCAATGACGGTGATAAGATTCCCTCGGATGTCGACGATTCTCTCATATACTTTTTTCATGATTGGCTCCTTAAACGGTTTGCGTCGTGGCGTGCTTAATATGGCTCTCGATGGTGGATAGTGCTTTTGTATATCCATCAGATTCGAAGGGCATAAAGTTCATATTTTTGATGTCATTTTGCAGACTCAAGAAGAAGTTGCGCGCCTCGTCGTGGCCCTCAAAGATAAAGTCGGCAGCGAAGATCTTTTGGATCAGAGTAAAGAGGATAATCTGCCGGTCTAGTGGGCAGTAGGCATCTTGTTTGTCAAAGGCGTTTTGCTGGAGGTAGGAGAAGTCAAAGAGCTCCGACTTGAGGTTGATGATAAGATCGCCGATTGCGATCCCCTCTTCTCCTACAACCTCCATCCGTTTGCCGATCTCATCGCCTTTGAGTAAGATTTCGGCCGCTATGCGATTTTTTTCACCCCACCCTTCCACTCTCTCGCGTATGTCCGAGGCCACACCATCGATATATTTGGACCAGGAGATAAGTGGGTCGATTGCTGGATAGCGCCGGGCGTCGGAGCGGGCTCTTGAGAGTCCTAAAAAGGCTCCCACAACATTGAGGGTGGCTTGCGTTACGGGCTCTTCAAAGTTACCTCCGGCGGGGGAGACTGTTCCTGCGATCGTCATCGAGCCTCTGCTGCCATCTTTCAATTTGATCACTCCTGAACGCTCATAAAAGGCGGCGATCCGTGATCCTAAATAGGCGGGGAATGCCTCTTCACCAGGGATCTCTTCTAATCGCCCTGACATCTCACGCATCGCTTGCGCCCAACGAGATGTAGAGTCGGCAAGGAGGAGTACATCGAGACCCATCTGACGGTAGTACTCTGAAATCGTCGCTCCTAAGTAGACGGAAGCTTCCCGGGCAGCTACTGGCATCGAGGAGGTATTGCAGATGATGACTGTGCGGCTCATGAGGGATTCATTTGTATGGGGATCGATTAGATGTGGAAAGGTTTTTAGGACTTCGACGACTTCGCCGGCGCGCTCTCCACAAGCGGTGATGACTACTATGTCGACGGCTGAGTATTTCGAAAGGTGGTGCTGCAAGACGGTCTTTCCCGCTCCAAAGGGACCAGGTGTGCAGAAGGTGCCCCCTTTAACAATTGGAAATTGGGTATCGATGATGCGCAGACCTGTCTCCATCATCTCGGTTGCTTTGATTTTTTTTCCCACGATCAGTGGAGCCTTTATCGGCCATTTCTGCATCATGGTGAGGGAGATCTCCTCCCCTTTTTCATTTTTGACTTTGGCGATCTCTTCTTCGATGGTATAGGAGCCGGCCTCTGCGACCCAGGAGAGGGTAAATTTACCGTGCATTGCAAAGGGTAACATGATTCTATGGTGGAAGCGCCCTTCCATGGTCGTTCCGATCGTATCGCCACTTGTGAGGAGATCACCGATTTTTGCAACGGGCTGATACTCCCAATGTTTGGTGCGGTCGAGAGAGGGAATATAGGTCCCACGCTTCAATATGAGACCCGAAGCCTCTGCAACGCGCTCAAGGGGGTTTTGCAACCCATCAAAAATTGCGCTGATGAGTCCTGGTCCTAGCTCTGCCTCGAGCAGATGGGAGGAGAACTCCACAGGAGAGTCGAGTTGAATACCTGAGATATCTTCAAAGACTTGGAGCTTGACCTCATCTCCAACGACTTCAATCACTTCGGATTTAAGAGAGAGATCGCCCACATGTACCATGGCAACTTCGCCTTGGCGGATATCTCCTTCGAACTTCACATGGAGGAGGTTTCCAAATGCTCGAACCACTTTTCCTTTTGCCAATTCTTTACTCATACATTTCCTTTCACGATCTCTGTTAAACTTTGATTTCCCTCTGTCTCATCGAGGGCGATCCAATCTTCAATAATCATCAACTGCACTAGGTAGCACAAGAGATAATCAAGTGAGAAGGGATGATCCTGCCAGTTTTCGGTTAGCTTATCGAAACGAAAAGCTGCCATCGCCTCATATTGCCCCTTTGGATCTCCTTCCACCTCTTTCAGTTTTTCAGCGAGCTCCTCATATCCGAAGGGAAACTCGAAGAAAGCGGCATCTTTTTGGGCGATAATCTGCGCCACTAAGGGGTCTTTAAAATCCTCATACTGCAACGCCTTTGCCGGATCTACTCCCAGCTTCTTTGCTCGCACCCCCACCAGAATAAGTCGCCGCTCTCGCTCAAAATTGAAGTAGAGCTTCAAAAACCCGGTGCGTGTCTCATCCATCTCCTTAAAGAAGAGGATGAAAACTTTCGAAAAATGGCGCAGCCTCTCCTCCTCTGAATCATAGAGATCGAAGTGGTCGAAGAGATACTCTGGTAGTCCTTCTCGATTCACTAGAGCTTCATCGAGCTCTTTCTCTATCAAATTCCCTCGAGGATCCAAGGGTTGCTTCTTTAAGAGCTGCCAGACATTTTTGAGGTCGATATATTGGCGGACCTTAGCGACCTTCTCTAAGTCGGACTCCCCCATATTCTCGCGAAAGAGTTCCATCAGCTCGACGAATAGAATATCGGGCTTATCTCCAAGCTTGAGTTGTGGGAGCACGCTCCCTAAAAAGTAGTACATACCCATCTTTTGGCTCAATCACTCTGATACGGCAAAAATTACCGATCGAAAATCTTCTCTTACAAAACTCGCAAGGAGCGTTTTTAGCGCTTCATCTGTCATATCAATGGTCAGATTTTTATCGACAATCTTAACCTGCACTCCCCCCGAAATTTCACCTACTTCCACACTCTTCTTCTGTAGACGGTCGACAACGCCTTTTGCCAGCTCTAGATTGACAGCATCGGTCGAGATCGCAGGTGAGATCACAGCCCTTAAATCGGCATCGATTCCCTCCTTTTCAATCCCCTTTACGATGACAGAGATAAGCTCTGCTAGAATTTTAGGGTCACTCATCTCTCTACCGATGAAGGTGCTTAGCTCACTATTGAAAAGTTTTTTCTCGATCTCCTGCCTTAAGGTATCTAGGCTCTTCTTGCATGCGAGGTTGATCGAAGCCTGAAAGACATTGCGCTCTTCTTCAATTTTTTTCTTAGCCTCTTCTTGAGCCCTCTGACCATCACGCCTTGCCGCTTGCACAATCTTTTCGGCTTCAGAGCGTGCCTGGGCGATGATCTTGTCAGCTTCTTTCTTAGCAGGCTCCAGAGTCTCCTTTTTTAAGACTTCGCAGATCTTTTTGACTTTATCTTTTCCTGTATCAACGGATTTCATCGCTCTCCTTCGGGCTGTAAAGAAGCATAATAGCGAAAAAAGTGAAAAACTTCAAGAGCTAAGATTGTGGATGAGCCATTGGTGTAGGTGCGCAGAATCCGGTAGACCAACGTGGCCTTCATAGAGTTCAAACTGATGGTAAGCTAGAGATTTTTCTGGCATTAAGATATCTTCACTGCCCCGCGCTTCAAAAAGTTTGTCTCTGTACTCTTCAGGTAATTTCTCCCACTCTTCGGGAAGTGTCATGGAGCCGATGCGGAAGATACGGCCGATATCTGGGCGCATCACATCCCAAGCGCGATCCTGGATGCAATAGCCACCCTTTTTTATATGCCAAGAACCTTGCTGTAAGCCCATGTAGAGAGCCATCTCAGCGCCTCGTGAGTAGCCGATGATATCGACTTTTACTTCTCGGTTGTAGAGCGCCTTAATCTCTTGGATTTTGGCATCGATTAAGAGGCTATCCTCCATCGAGAGTTCTCCTGAATGCAGATTCAGCGTGAAGAGTGGCCCCACTTCTGCTTTTTGAAAGGCCTTTGCCATCGATATGAAGGTTCCTTGCGTCCCATTCTTCCCATGAAGTGCAAGGATAGGAGGGCGCGCGCGTTGCTCCTCAGTCAAGGTCAGCGGGTTCATTCCATAGTGGTGAAACTCTCTCTCTCTCCCCTCACTCAAGGATATTCCCGCTTGAATCGACTTGAGGGGCTCCCAGAAAAGCGCTCCCACAACATTAGCTTGCCATCTCAACTCCCACATACGAAGCTGCTGCACCAGACAGGAAATGGTATACTTATAGATCTCCATCAGCGCTTTAATAAAGCCTTTACCAGGCCACTCAAAGGGTGGATATTCAAGGGCTGCAACATCGCTCGCTGTAGGAATGCGAACTAGTTCCTCGTCACTATCAATCTCCATGCATACTCCAAAATAAAGTTAAAAGAAGGTTACTCTACGTATGAAAAAAGATGAAGAAGATTATTCCTATTGAATTTGTTTTGAATATTCTGCACAATAAAGAAGAAAAAGGAATTTTGAATGAAGAGACTCTTTTCCATTGTTATCGCACTCTCCCTCTTGTTGTTGAGCTCTCCCCTTCACTGCGCAAGCGAAGCCCTCTCAGATTGCGACTATGATGGGAATGGAAAATGCGAGACACGTAAACCGCTAGGCTACGGATCTTACCAAGGCACTACCACTACGACTAGTATGTCTATGCTGGGCTGGGGACTCGGACTTGCTGCCGCCATTGCGATAGTCGCTGGCGTCATTCATCAGAGCGCTGCGGTTCATAGTGATAGCAGCAGCAGCAGCAGCACTTCTGGTAGCGACAGTAGTTAAATGATAGCTCCCCTGAAAGTCGCGCTTCTCCTCATCTCTCTATTGATCACCTCACTTCTTTCAGCTTCGCCCCCTTTTTTTCCGATTTTTACTCCTCCTACGGGTTGGCTCCTTGCAGATCCATCAAAGCTTGAAGAGGGCGTCCAAGTGGGGTTCATCGAATCGAAGAGAAGGCTCTTCTCTCCCTCAATCAGCCTCACCCTTGAGTCTGTTGGAGATATCGACCTAAAAAACTACCTCGAAGCCGTAAAGACGCACTACAGAGCCGATCGCAGCAACCGCTGCCGAGAACTCGGCATCTTAGATACTTCGCTGGGAAAAGCCACAATTTTACAGATAGAGATGGAGAATCAATGGGGAGAGATCCGCATCCTCCAAGCTATCTCTCTCCACGCAGGCCACGTCATAATTCAGACGGCAGCGTGCCTTAAAGAGGATTTCTCCCGAGTTCAGGAGCTCTTTCTCTCCACCTTCAAATCTCTCTCTGTCTATCCCTCTCTCTTCGACTCGATCGATAGCTCCCAATT
>JAAKFF010000055.1 GCA_011065165.1 Chlamydiota bacterium | reverse complement strand
AGGGGGAGCAGCTCATCTTCGGTCGGCTCGGGCCTTGCTGAGTAGACGCGCTGGCGATAGAGCGCTTTGTGTTCGAGAAAGAGGACGGGGTTGGGATCGCGGATGGCGCTCTTGAGGAGCATCTTTGCATCGGCAGCATTGCTCGGCATCACCACTTTGAGTCCTGGGCAGTGGCAGAGGAAGGCTTCGATGCTCTGTGAATGGTAGGGCCCACCCTGAATATAGCCTCCGGAAGGCATACGTAGGACGATGGGACAGTTCCACTGACCATTGGAGCGGTAGTGAAAGCTCGATAGTTCATTGAAGAGCTGGTTGATCCCCGTCCAGATGTAGTCGGCGAATTGCACTTCGGCTACAGGTTTGAAATGGCTATGGATAGAGAGTCCGATCGCTGTGCCGACGATGGTCGATTCTGCGAGGGGGGTATTGAAGCAGCGCTCCTCTCCAAACTTTTCGGTGAGACCGCGAGTGATGCCAAAAACGCCTCCTTTACCGCGGGCGACATCTTGCCCAAAGACAATCACGTGAGGGTCGCGCTCCATCTCTTCTGAGAGGGCGTGGTTGAGCGCATCCATAATCACGACAGGTTCACCACGCTCCCCCTCTTCGACACTCTCTACTTCAACCTCTTTATAGATATGATCGAGGACGCGCTGGCTATCTTGCAGTGGATACGTTTCACCTTTTTTGGCAGCGACTTCAATCTCTTCTCTCACCTTTTGACGCAGCGTCTCTATCTCTGATTGGGTGATCGCCCCCTCCTTGAGAAGCCACTCTTCATAGCGGGGGAGAGGATCGAGGCGCTGATCTTCTTCGACATCAGCTGCACTCTTATACTTTTTGGGATCATCGCTGCTGCTGTGTGGCCCAATACGGGGCACCCTCGCCACGATGAGTGAGGGCCCTTTGAGAGCGCGGCCCTTTTGAACGGCACCCTCTAAAGCGCTGGTCAGCTGCTGGTAGTCGCCCCCATCGACATCATGAACGGTTAAGTTGGAGTAGCCCTCTGCCATATGGATGATCGACCCACCGGCTGTCTGCTCGCTCTTCGGAACTGAGATCGCCCATCCATTATCTTGAATCACAAAGATCAGACCCAGTTGATGGATGCAAGCGTAGTTGAGAGCTTCGTGGAAGTCTCCTTGTGAAGTTGAGCCCTCTCCACCCGAGACGTAGACGACTTCGTCACTCCCAGCGAGGCGCGCAGCTTTTGCAACGCCAACGGCTTGTAGAAACTGGGAGCCGACAACGCTAGATTGGCAGGGAATGCGCAACGCCTTATGGGAAAAGTGTTCGGGCATCATCCGCCCACCTGAGTGGTTGGGAACGTCGCGTGCCAAAAAGGCGCCAAAGAGCTCATCTAAAGCGCAGCCAAGGCCGATCGCGAAGGCGCGATCACGGTAGTAGGGAAATCCCCAATCTTTTCCAGGGTGGAGTGCGTGGGCGCAGGCGACACCGACGAGTTCGTGGCCCATTCCACAGAGATGGAAGGAGCCTCCTTTATTCTGGCGAACGAGTTTTTGCATCTTCTCATCCATGAAGCGCGCTTGATAGATAGCTTCGAGGGCAAGAATAGAGGGTAGAATTGGGGGGTCAAGAAGTGTAGATCCCATTCTCTACTCTTCCTTTTTTCCTTTTGCGGGGCGTTTGATCTGGGTAACTTGTTTGATTCCCGCTTTGCGCTTCTTCTGCATGAGCTCTTGGATCTCTGCCTTCTCTTTAGGCGGGCGGCCGCGCTTCTTCGGCAGAAGTCCTTTGGCAATATCGGAGATCTTTCCTCTCTTGGGCGTAGCAGGTGTCTCACTCAGACTGCTCACTGCATCGATCATGCGCTCCTCATCTCCAATTCCAAGACCATCCGATGCCTTTAAACGATCGGAGAGGTGGCGGAGAGATTCAAGGCGTTGGGAGAGCGCCTCGAGTTTTGAATCGATCTTAACGCGTGAGCTTCCTCGCAGACTGGCGATAAGCTGGGCAACAGTGTCGAATTTCGCAGAGAAGGTCACTGATGTGCTGGTGAAGTCGGGCATAAAGAGATAGGGCCTCACTGCAGCAGGAACAGTTTTATAGACATCGACAGTATATTGAGGCTCCACTTCCACTTTGGCCGCCTGTTTAGGTGGGCGCCCACGCTTCGGCCGAGGATTGAGCGCTTCATTGGAGTAGTAGGTCTTAGATTTGGTGACGATCGTCTCGCGTGCATTTTGAACATCTTTCGGAACTTTTACATCGAAGAGCTGGTGTCTGACTTTTTCAAGGACATTTTTTGTGATATCGAGATCTTCCTCGAAGACAAATTGGATCTCATGGTTACGCAACCACTCGATAACGCGGATGCGGGAGCGCTCATGGTAGTACTGCTGCCACTTCTCGAGTTCTGTGAGATGGTCGTAGATGAACTCTAAGAAATTCTCCCGCGCCTCCTTCGAGGCGATGACATCGAGCAATTTTTCTTTCGTATCGATATCATAGACTTTCTCATTCACAAACCCTTCCATGAACTTCTTAGTCTCATAGAAAGTCATCTTAGGAATTAGACGGTAGCGCTCTCTGCTCTCCATAAGCTCCTTCTCTAAGAGATCTAACTCCTCAAGATTTTTGTCTAGGTCTGCGAATATGATAAATCCCTCGACTAGATCGAGATAAAAATCGCGCTCATCGTCCGACTTTGCAAAGGCGTCCATCAGCCGGTGAAATCGCAATATTAGGGGGCTTTGTGCTTTGGGTTGTTTTTTTGTCTTGGCCATTAAAAAATCCTTTCACTTGAGAGGCAATAGTCTATCAAAAAAAACTCAACTATTCAAGTTTCATGGAAAAAAAACGAGCGATTTGATAGAGTCACCGTTTTATAACTAGGAAAAGAAAATGTTAGATATCAAGCTCATCCGCGACAATCCCGACGAGATAGAGAGAAAACTGAGAACGAAAGATCCAAAGCTCTCCCTTCAAAAAATTCTTAAACTGGATGAGGAGGTGCGGACGTTAAAGGGGCGAGCAGAGCAGCTACGGGGCGAGCGCAACCAGAACGCCAAGGAGTTTGGCGAGCGCAAACGGAAGGGAGAAGATGTCGCTGCTCTCCAAGCTGCTATGGAGGGCGTCAAAGATGAAATTTCAGAGCTGGATCGCCAAAGCGCCCAGCTAGAAGAGAGCCTTAAATTTGAACTCTCCTACCTACCCAACCTTCCCTGCCCCGATGCAAAAGTCTCACTCGATCCAAAGGAGAACGTCACCCTCAAGACAACCTTAGAGAGACCCTCCTTCTCTTTCCCCCCAAAAAACCACCTTGAGCTCAATGAAAAGTTGGGGCTCTTCGACTTTAAGCGCGGAGCAAAGATCGCAGGCGCAGGGTGGCCAGCATACAGAGGGCTCGGTGCGCGGCTGGAGTGGGCGCTCATCAATTTCATGCTCGATACTCACAGAGCCAACGGTTTTGAGCAGTGGATCCCCCCCCTCATGGGACGCTCAGAGATCATGCTTGGCAGTGCACATCTCCCTAAGTTTGAAGATCAACTCTACAAAGTTGAGGAGCATGAGAGCTCTCTCTATCTCATCCCAACCTCTGAAGCGGTCCTAAATGGCCTCCACTATGATGAGATCCTCGACTCCGATCAGCTTCCTCTCAAATACACTGCCTATACTCCCTGCTTCCGGCGAGAAGCGGGGGCGGCGGGTTCGCAGGAGCGCGGGCTCATCCGCACCCACCAGTTTAATAAGGTGGAGATGTTCTGCATCACCCATCCAAGTGAGAGCGAAGGGCTCTTCGAAGAGATGCTAAAGAGCGCAGAAGAGATCTTAACCTCGCTTAACATCCACTATCGCTCTATGTTGCTTGTGACAGGAGATATGTCATTTGCCTCTGCAAAGACGATCGACTTAGAGGTCTGGCTTCCGGGGCAGGATCGCTACTATGAGGTCTCCTCTCTCTCCAACTGCACCGACTTCCAAGCGCGCCGCTCAAAGATCCGATTTAAGAGAGGAAAAGAGAAACCTGAGCTCGTCCATACATTGAACGGCTCTGGCCTTGCAACCTCTCGCTTGATGGTCGCCCTACTTGAGAATAATCAACAAGAAGATGGCAGCGTCAGACTCCCCCCCATTTTGCACTCCTATCTAGATGGAGTCAAAGAGCTAATTCCTAGTTGAAGTTCCCTGAGTCTGTCTTTCTGGAATACGGCGGAACATCTCATAAAATCCTGGAAGGAGTTGTTTCACCTTTCTAGGAGTTAGAGATTTATCGCTGGCAGACTCTATAAGTTCATAAATCCCTTCAGTCAGATCATCTTTTAATATCCAGCTAAAGGAGATTAGAAATGTGTGCGCGTAGATGTCGTTACCACAATCAGCCATGCTATCGCGAAAGTCGTCAAAAGTGATCGTATTCTTAGATTGTCTCTTATAAAAGTTATACTCATCTTTGATGCGGGAATGCATCACGTACATATCAAAGGTAACGACTGCTGAAAAAACCACTATCACTTTAAAAATTGAAGAAAATATGGGGGTATACTTTACAGCGAGAAAACTTGCTGCTGTAATCACAACCGATAAGACAAAGAGATATTTGATCGGCTCCAATGTATGCATAACCAAGTTGGAAATATCCCTTCCTTTTACCGTAGCACTACTCTTCGTGTATTTACCCATGATTGATTTAATGTCTTTGTCCATACTCTCTGCAAAATGAAGGGATGGATTGAGATATTCCATGGCGAAAATAGCATAACCTGGCAGTGAGTTAAGATTAGGAATCGCAGGTATCATGTTTCCCTCCCATTTTGAGAACTAGGAATTGAGGTAATAAACAATAGAGTCTAATTTTTCCTTGGATAAAAGTAAAAACTTTTTTGGCACATTGCTCAAATCTCTACTTGGATGGTAACATCTGTCCATGACGACGAATCACACTCATTTTGAAGGGGAAGATGCCATCGCGCATTTGCGAGCGGCACGTGAAAAAGGAGCGAAGGCTACCGAAGAGGTGCACGGTACCGAGACACCGGGGCATATCTTTGCAGGGGCAGATAGCGCAAAAGAGATGGCGGTCCTACTCCTCGGCATGTGGCTGATCCTCTCCGCTTTCTCAGTAGAGCATCCACTCTGGATCTTAGGAATCTTTTCACTTGGATACCTCTTTTGGAAGGTGGGTCGTAGCAGCCTACTTGGTTGGGCGCGCCTCGAGAGACTCCATCGATTAATTGAGCAGGAGAGGTGGGAGATCGAGCACCACCGCGCGCAAGAGAAGGAGGAGCTCAGCGCCATGTATAGACAGAAGGGGCTCTCAGGAAAACTTCTCGATCAAGTCATCGAAATATTGATGGCCGATGACAACAGACTCCTCCGCGTTATGTTGGAAGAGGAGCTAGGATTGACACTGGAATCGTATGAACATCCGCTAAAGCAAGCGCTCGGAGCAGGCGTAGGCACACTCGCAGCTGCCCTCGCTGGAATCTCTGCCCTTCTTCTCGGAGGCTTCCTCGGTGGAGCCGTCGTTAGCGCCCTTATATTCTCTGCAGCGACACTCCTCTCAAGTAAGCGAGAGGGAAATGAGCTGATCAAATCTCTCATCTGGAACCTAGCTATTGGCGCACTAGCAGTCGGAACGATTTTTCTCCTAACGCGTTGGGTGACCTCATGACTCTCGAGTCGCCCTATATCTTTGATGAGTTCTTCACCTCAGGATTGGAGGAGAGCATCAGCCCCTTCTTGAAGAGGAGTTCCCGCCCCTGGGCGAAGAACCTCTCTTTAAAGAGCTCGCTCCTCGCAGGTTTTTTTCTCCTATCCTCCTTTGTCGCTCACTTCTACTCGCCCGATCTCTCTCACCTACTCCTACTACTCGTCTACTTTTTAGCAGGAACGCCCGCCCTCCTGAATACGATTGAAGATCTCAGAAATTTAGAGATCAACATCGATGTTTTAATGGCGATGGCAGCCTTCCTCTCTTTTTTAATCGGAAGTCAGATGGAGGGAGGACTTCTGCTGGTCCTCTTCGCTTTTTCGGGTGCAATGGAAGCTGCCGTCTCCCGCAAGGCTCGAGGAGCGCTCCATAACCTCAACAACCTCTCCCCCACTATCGGTGTCGTAATCGAAGAGGATGGCTCGCTCGTTGAACGATCGGTCCGCGAAATTAACGTCGGCACCCGCCTCCTCGTCAGGGCTGGCGAAGTCGTCCCTCTTGATGGCACCGTGGTTGACGGCCATTCGTTTGTGAATTTAGTCCACCTGACTGGGGAGAGCGTCCCTCTATCTAAAAAAGTGGGGGATGAGATTCAAGCAGGGAGCCGTAATTTAGATGGGACGCTCTCGATAAGCGTCACCAAGAGCAGTGCGGAATCCACCCTCTCCAAGATCGTCCAGCTCATCAATGAAGCGCAGACGATGAAGCCCCATATCCAGCGCTTTCTTGATAGATTCAGTAAGTGGTACGCCATCTCCATCATCTCACTTTTTTTCCTCTTTGCACTGACCCTCCCCTTTATCTTAGTGATTCCCTTCTTTGGAAATGAGGGGTCGATCTACCGCGCCCTCACCTTCTTGATCGCTGCCTCCCCCTGCGCTCTCATCATCGCTACACCGACAGCCTACCTAAGTGCGATCAGCGCCTGTGCAAAAAAAGGGATCTTGCTGAAAGGTGGGATCACACTCGACGCTCTCGCCAGCTGCAAGATGATCGCCTTTGATAAGACCGGTACCCTCACGACAGGAGCGCTCACATGCAGCGGAATCGAGTGCCTATCAGAAGATCCTGAAACTACGATCGATCAGGCGATAGCTATCGCGGCCTCCTTGGAGAGAAATGTCACCCATCCCATGGCCGAAGCGATCTGCACCTTTGCAGCAGAGAAGGGGATAGCGCCAACCGCCCTCACCCACTTTCAGTCGGTAGCGGGTTTTGGACTGGTAGGCGAGGTCGATGGGAGAGAGGTCAAGATTGGGAATGATGAGTTCATCGATGTTAAGATTCCGCTCGAAAAGAGGAGCGAGATGGTCAGCTATCTGCTCATCGGGAAGACGCTCTTCTCCTTTATCTTTCTCGATACGATCCGCCCCGAGGCTGCCGCCACAGTAAGAGAGCTCAAGGAGAAAGGGTTAGAGCTCGTCATGCTTACAGGTGACCATGAAGAGAGCGCACGAAAAGTGGCAGAAGAGGTGGGAATAGAGCGCCTCTACGCCAACCTCCGTCCCGAACATAAACTAGAGACCGTCTCCAACCTTTCAGCAGAGAAACCCCTTGCAATGGTGGGAGATGGCATCAACGATGCCCCCGCCCTCACTCGAGCTAGCGTCGGGATCTCGATGGGGCAGATCGGAAGCGCCACAGCGGTCGATGCTTCCGATATCGTTCTCCTTCAAGATGATCTCTCACTAATCAGCTACCTCCATAAGAGAGCGCACAAGACGATGCGCATCGTCCGTGAAAACCTAACTCTCGCCCTTGGAGTAATTTTTATCGCCACAACGCCCGCTCTTCTAGGCTTTATCCCCCTCTGGCTAGCCGTCATCCTTCATGAAGGCGGCACCGTCCTCGTCGGCTTGAACAGTCTCCGCCTTTTAAAAAAATAAGCCAATTTGTATTGTAGGATTGAAGGGGGGAAAGAATCGAACGGTTCCCTTCAAGTTTATTGATATTGAATGGGATAGGATGAAGAGACCCAACAAGAAAGATGACCAGTCTAAGAAGAAAGCGGTCGAATTCGAGAGCCGGCAGTTTGAGGAGTACTACGTTTGGCTTCAAGAACATATGCCTGACGGATTCTTTGAGGAGATTGATCCTCAACAGTATATGCTTATCGCCCACTATCTGATGGGATTCTCTCTGCAAGATAATTTCTGCCAGATTCAGCTAAAAGATGAAGCGTTTGTTCTCGCCCTCGATACTCCCGATATCGATGTCAAGATCCTTAAGAACTTTAACATGTTTGGGATCAAGAACTACCAAACCTTCACATCTGACGCCCCTCCCCCCTTTCCTGGAGTAAAAAAGAAGCTAAAGATCGCCACCATCTACTTCACAAGCAGTGCAACAATCATTGAGCCTAAAAAGTATGAGCAATCCCTTCCCAAGGAGAAACTAGAGAAGGTCTACGCAAAGCTCAATGAAGAGGGGCTAGATGTCTCCAAAGAGGAGTTCCATAAACTTATCTGGGGGATGAACACTCTCTTCCTGCGCTCTCTATCGATCGAACGGCTGACTCTAGCGCTCAAAATGTTCTTCCGAGCGCGCACACGCGACTACTGCCAATATGAAGTACGCCGCAATGAAGATTGGAAGAAACAGAAGGGAGAGGCCCCCTCACTCAGAGTTGTCTTTGCATGGCGCAACACCCCAAAACACCGCTTCCTCTTTCGTCTCGCAAAGATGATCAATAGACACAATCTAAAGATCCTCAAGGTCAATGCGACCTATATCAATCCTTACGGGAAAAACAGTATCTTAATAATGTCCTTAGGACTTCATGGAATAAAAGGGAAGGCTGCATGGGAAGAAGCGGATATTCAAGATTTTTTACAAGAGATGGTCACTCTAAAATACTTTCCCGACACAGATCTAATCGAGAAGGTATTTATCGAACCCGGACTCCTACGCGGAAATATCGGGAATCTATTAAGAGCCATGGCCAGTTTTGTACATCAAACACTCGTGCACGCCGATATCAATCTCTACACTTATGATAATATCGAAGAAGGGTTCTGTCGCCATCCCGAACTCACTGTCTTAGCGTGTAAAGCCTTTGAACTCAAGTTCCACCCTGAGAAAAATGATCTGGAAGAGTACAGGAGCGAAAAAGAGAAGTTCATGATGCTTGTCGACCATCTTGATACTGGAAACGAGCTCAACGATCTGCGCCGCAAAAACATTTTAAAACAGATGATGCACTTCGTCGACTTCACCTTAAAGACTAACTTCTATCGCCACAATAAAAGTGCCCTCGGTTTTCGCCTCGACCCAAGATACCTTAACTTTGTCCCCTACAAGTGGAGAGAGAAATTTCCAGAGCTTCCCTTTGGAATCTTCTTTATTCAAGGGCTGCACTTTATTGGATTTCACATCCGCTTCAAAGATCTCTCTCGAGGGGGACTTCGAACCGTCTTTCCTCAACGTCATGAGCAGATGATCGCCGAGAGAGACAACGTCTTCTCAGAGTGCTACAACCTCGCTCTTACCCAGCAGAAGAAAAATAAAGATATTCCCGAAGGAGGAGCAAAGGGAGTCCTCTTCCTCGAGCCCTACGAACAGCTCCTATTAGAAGCGCAGATCTTGCGGAAAGAGCTCAAAGCTGCGGGCAACGAAGAGAGGGATATAGAAGAGACGATTGCAAAGTTCAAGAGAGAGCAAAAGATCCAATATCTCTATCAGATGCAGCGCGCCTTTATCCATTCCCTGCTCACCCTCGTCAACTGCCACGATGATGGCAGCTTAAAGGCAAAAGATGTAGTCGATTACTGGAAAAAGCCCGAGTATCTCTATCTCGGCCCCGACGAGAATATGCACAACATTATGATCGAATGGATCGCCGAATATAGTAAACATTGCGGCTATAAACCTGGCGTCGCCTTCATCTCTAGCAAACCTACAGTTGGAATCAACCACAAAGAGTATGGCGTCACCTCACTTGGAGTGAACGTCTGCATGCAAGAGGTGCTGCAGCACCTAGGAATCGATCCGAAAAAAGATATCTTCACCATAAAGATGTCAGGCGGTCCAGATGGAGATGTCGCAGGAAATCAGATCCTTAACCTCTATAAGCTCTACCCCAAAACAGCACAACTTCTTGCCATCACCGACGTCTCAGGAACAATTTTTGATCCAAAAGGACTCGACCTCTCCATCCTAGCAAAACTCTTTCACGACTCCAAACCCCTCGCTGCCTACCCCCCCAAGAAGCTCAATGATGGAGGCTTTCTTCTCGACCTCCAGACAAAAAAAGAGCAGACAGCCTATACCACCAAGACGCTCTGCTGGAGAAAAGAGAAGGGAAAGCTCGTTGAAGAGTGGCTATCAGGAAGTGATATGAACCACCTCTACCGTCACAACCTGCACCAGGTACAATCTGACATCTTCATCCCTGCAGGGGGGCGGCCACGAACACTTAACGATCATAACTACAACGACTTTATCGATAGCAAAGGCAAACCCACCTCGCGCGCAATCATCGAAGGTGCCAACCTCTATCTCACCCCACTTGCAAGGCGAGAACTTGAGAAACAAGGCGTCCTGATCATTAAAGATAGTTCAGCAAACAAAGGGGGTGTGATCTGCTCATCAATGGAAGTCTTAGCGGGGCTCGTTCTGACAGAAGAGGAGTTTCTGAGTGAAAAGAACGAACTCATGGTTGAGATCCTCGCCATCATCGCAGAAAAGGCGCGAAACGAAGCGCAGCTGCTCTTAAAAACGCATGATGAGACCGGAGAGTATCTCACCGACCTCTCCGACAAAATTTCAGAAAAGATCAACACCTTCACCTATGAACTCTTGAGCTATCTCGACACCCTCGTCCTCCCCTCCCATCCCGACGATCCCCTAGTCAAAGCACTTCTCAACTTCTGCCCCGGGATTCTATCAAAAAAATACCGCGAGCGCATCATTCAAAAGCTGCCCATGCTCAATAAAAAAGCGATCATAGCATGCTATATCGCCTCTCGCCTCGTCTATACCAAAGGTGTGAAGTGGCAGCCCTCAATCGTCGACGTTCTGCCCCTCATCGCATCCGATCAAACCATCACCTCCTCTCCCCTCAAAAACCACAC
>JAAKFF010000054.1 GCA_011065165.1 Chlamydiota bacterium | reverse complement strand
CTTCATTGGAGAGAGTACCTGAATGTCATCGATCGCATTGAAGTCAAAATGTGCGGGGATATGATGTTCGATGAGCTCGACTATCTTACTCAAGATCTCTTCGGGAGATTCTACTTCGAAGAAGACGAAGTCACTTCCCTTCTCATGCTCAATGACGGGAAAATATCCTGCATTGATACGGTGAGCGTTGTAGACAATGCGGGAGCCTTTCCCTTGACGAAAGATCCGCTTGAGCCGTGTCATGGGTATGCTCTCTGAGTAGATCATATCTTTGAGGACATTGCCAGGACCCACACTGGGAAGTTGGTCGATATCTCCGATTATAATGATACGCGTTTCGTCAGGAAGCGCCTTTAGAAGATGGTACATCAGCTGCGTGTCGATCATGCTCGCTTCATCGATGATCAAGAGGCGGACGTTTAAGGGGTTCTCTCTATTGCGCTTGAAACCTCCCTTCTTAAAATCAAATTCAAGCAAGCTATGAATGGTGAAGGCCTTCTTGTAGGTGATCTCGCTCATCCGTTTTGCTGCGCGCCCAGTCGGTGCTGTAAGGGTGATCTTATCGGTCACCCTCGAGGAGATGGAGAGAATGGCGCGGGTGATGGTGCTCTTTCCCGTCCCGGGGCCACCCGTAATAATATGGATTTTCTCTTCCAAGCTGCTGGCGATAGCGCTCTTCTGCTCTTTGGCAAAACGGATCCGCTGCTTTTCCTGTGCCCATTTGATCGCCTTCTCACTATCGATGGTGCGGATTCTGCAGGGAGCTTCCTGAATGCGTTTCAGTTCGCGTGCCACCCCGATCTCAGCCATATAGAGGGGTTTTACCCAGATAAAAGGCTTTTCATCGAGCTTCGATTCGACGACCTGGCCGTCGTACTCTAAATATTCTAGCTGCTCAGAGATCAAATCGCCCTCTACATCGAGCATTGTCTCTGCTTTAGGAATGAACTCTTCCTTCGGATAGCAGACGTTTCCATCACTGGAGAGCTCCCAGAGAACGTGTTCGATTCCCGCGCGTATTCGGAGGGGGGAGTCTGAGGCAATTCCAAGATTTTGGGCGAGCTCATCAGCTGTCTTAAAGCCGATACCGTAGATCTCTTTTGCAAGGCGGTAGGGGTTTTCAGTGACCTTGTCGATGCTCTCCTCACCATAGGTCTTAAAGATTTTTTGGGCAAAAGAGGGGCGCACCTTGTGCGACTGCAAAAAGATCATGACACTGCGCACGGCTTTCTGCTCGTCCCAGCAGCGCACAATTTTTTCCACCCGTTTCTCCCCGATACCGTCCACTTCTGTCAGCCGCTCAGGCGATTTATCGATGATCTCGAGGGTTTTTACTCCAAAGGTCTCGACAATCCGCTTAGCATAGACCGGACCGACTCCCTTGACCATTCCCGACTCAAGATATTTTTGAATGCCTAAGATATCGACAGGAGCGGTCAATTCATAGCTCTCTACTTCGAACTGTCTCCCATGTTTTGAGTGGTGTTTCCACACTCCGCGGCAGTGCATCGTCTCACCCGGATTCACCTCTGGCATCACCCCGATAATATTGATGGGATCGGGCAATTTCGGTACTTTTAGCTTTGCTACAGTAAAGCCCGTCTCTTCACTTGCAAAAACAATCGAATCGATAAATCCACTAAGCTGATCCATGAAAACACTTTAGCCTACATTGTATCACCATCTCTAGAAAAATCTTTCGCATCTGTTCTCCGACTCATCCAAGAAGCTCTCTCGCCAAGGATAAACCCTGCCCTTCGAGACTTCTCTTGGCGACTCGAAAAACAGACTGCGTAGATTTCCCCAGATCTGGAGAGAAACGCAGGCTAAAAACAGAGCGGCGCAGCTTTTCACAAGATCTGGCTTACAATGTAGGCTTGTCCATCCTCGAATTTTTTTCTTGCGATTGAAAATAAATCCTCTAGATGGTTATGATTGCTTCTCTTGTTCCGGATTAGCTCAGCGGTAGAGCAACGGACTGTTAATCCGTTGGTCGCTGGTTCGAATCCAGCATCCGGAGATTTTCTTTTGATCTCTTTGTATCAATAACTTAAGATCCAATTAGAGGCTCTCAATGAGTCTCTAAATTGGGTGCCTCTCAGGCTAATGCTACAAAAATGCTCCACTCCTCCACAACAAAACAGCAAATGACTTTGATTGGCTAAGCAATGACTTTTACAAGTCAGAAAAATTTTCTTTGAGAAAGTGAGAAGAAAAGCCGAAATTTAAGGCTAGTACTTGGCTCTGTTTTTAACAAGAACATCAACGTCTAGCTGCCTGAACTTAACTTCCATAACCCCTTCTTCTATCTAGTACTATTTATTGATGATTGAGGATTCTTTCTACTAGCTTATAAACGTCTGTACTCCACATTTGGGGCAAATCATTGTTTCGATTCGCATTTCGCCGTTTTGCTCTGGGAATTGCTTTTTTCATGCGTTCTAGTGTGAAATTTTTGCCATCGATATCTTTTTTATAGTTGCGTAAATGACGCTTTAGGCGAATCGAGCATTCTTGAGGCTGTTTCATCCCTTTCCCTTCCTCAAAATGGAGCAAAAGCCAATATTCGAAATTCGGATTACTAAGAGCAAAGTTATAATTGGCTCTTTTCTTTGCCCATTTTGAAAGTTCTAGAAGTTGATCTTCGGTCCAATCGTCTTTATCTACAACAAGCCATGCTTCATACGCGTTTTTTAAAGACTCTTTCCGCAAATAGCCTTCCATTCTCTTAAGCACCTGAGTAGGTGAGCTGTTTGTGGATTTTCTCTTGAGGCATTTCACTAAGACGATCGAGTGTGGTTGATTGAAAAGGGTAAAATATTGCGGTTCAGTTTTAGAGCCCTCTGCTGAAATAACAAATAATTTTTTATACCGACGCTCTCCTAAGGGTCTTTGAAAAGTTCGCGTCTTTCTTGGCATCAGTCATTTCCTTCAGCGAAAGTAGATTGCAGAAGGATACGGGGAATGCCCCCGAATCGTCCTTGGAGATAGCTTTTTCGAATGTCCTTGTCATAACGTACGTCTTTGTATTCGCTTAAGGAAAGTAGACTCGAAACACCCTGCTCATTTCGTTCTGCGATCCACATTTCATCTCGTCTCAACAAATCCTGGTTCATCAATAACACGTTGTGAGTGGTAAATAGTAACTGAGAGCGATTATTATGAGAACACGTTGCGAGATAGTCTTCCAGAAGACATTTGATCAGCAGCGTGTGCAAACTCCTGTCTACTTCATCGATCACAAAGACTTTTTTGGATTGGTCTTTAGACAATTCTAAAAAAGCAGGAAGAAGGTCGATGACACGTTGCGAACCATCCGATTCTTGTCTCATATCGAACTTTATTTCTGAACCATCAGAATTTAAATGATATGTGACTAGCTTTTTTGAGATTAATTCACCATTCTTTCGAGTGACAACGAAACGCTCATTCATTTTATCGGCTAATAATCTGACAGTCATATCTTCTGTTAATTCTTCTCTCAATTTCATTTTGATCGATTCATGGAATGGCAGATTCTCAAAGGGAATTTCTTCACCGCCAAGATGGGATATTCCAGTATCCAACTGGGATAACCTCTTATTCATCGTCGCATATAAAGGATGCCCTTCATCCAAAAATTGCTCAAACGGTCCAAACCTTGAATCAGGTGCAATGAGCTTTAGTGTATTTTCAAACCAATTACACACAGGTCTAAAGGTATCTATTTTTTGAGAAACTGAATTGGTAAGAAAAAGTTGGTTATCGCGGGTACCATTAAAAGCAAAATGGAGTGATTGATCATCTTTCAAAGATATATCAAAGTTAGGCTTTCCTGATACTCGATGATATAACGTCTTTTCGCTATTTCCAGAAATATGAACCAATTTTTCTTCTAAAATAGTTTTGCGATTCACAGAGAAGCTGAATTCGTAAACTGCCTCATCGATTAGCAGTTCAAATTCGAAATGCGCAGGTTGTTCGATTTTTTGGGTGTTTCCAAGTCTAAAAGTATCTACACCAATTAGACTATTGGGCTGAGTTCCTCTAATAATAAGATCTTTTGCAAAGTGAAGAGCCTGAAAAAAATTGGTCTTTCCAGAGGCATTTCCTCCATACATGGCAGCAATAGGTAAAATTCTTAGCTTGAGCTTGCCTACTTTAGAGATACGCTCTCCGTGTTGACGCTCACGGCTGGCTATCAATGAAAAAGTTGCTTTGGTTTGGAATGACATCCAATTTTCGACCGAAAATCGAATCAACATGTGAAAACCTCCTTTTCGAGATATTTTCTCTCAATACAACCTTATTTTAACTTATTTGCAATAAAAATCAACAAATAAAGAGAAAATATCTCATAAGAGAAAATTTTTTAGGATTAAAAGATGTCTATAGATATTCGATTGTGTATGCAATATTATCATATTTAAGGACTTGTAAAAACCCGCGCTTCCTAAAATTTTCTTTTACACCAAAATCACCCTATCCTGCTTTTTTTCAATAGGGCTCACCTAGCTATACGACAATTCCAGTAGACCACTGGCATACAAAAAAGAGCAATAAACAGAATCATTTCTCTAGATCCCATAAACAACTTTTTGCCACACTTTTGCTACACTCGGGGGTAAATATCCACAAAAATCGGCAAATCTCAGCAACTATGAAAAATTCATAAACTTTTAATTCTATTGTTGCCATGTTTTGTGGACAGTTGTGGATGATTGCGAGAAAAGAGACTGTTAATCCGTTGGTCGCTGGTTCGAATCCAGCATCCGGAGTCTCGAGCCCCTCACACGAGGGGCTTTTTTTTTTGCCAAAAGAGCCACTTGCAAAATTCCAGATCAGTTGATTCTTGAAGATGTTTTGACAATATGGCTTTTTTAATTGGCGAGGGGGACTTGCCAGTAGGGGTGGGAGAGATCCTTTTCGTAGTTGCCGGTCTCTTCGCTATAGATCCTGGGGGGGTTGAGGTCTGGGCCATATTTGATGGTGAGGAATGCGACGACTTTGTTGGGGACAGGCACCTCGATGCCATCAAAAAGCCCCAATTTTAATGGAAAAACGACATCGAAGGGGATGGGACCGGCTTGGAGGGTTTCACGCTGCTTCCACTTCTCCGACATGAATGCGCTATCTATGTGAGCGATATTATATCTGATTGTATTGTTCTCCAGATCGATCGTGTTGGTATAGATGTCGATGTGGTTGTGGCTCTCTCTGACGTAGATACGGATATAGCTCCCGGGTTTGCCGCGCCCTGACCAATCCTGAACCACGAATTTCTCTGGGTCGAGCTCATTGAGTGCATTTTTACAATTTTGAAAGTCGGGTTTTAGTATGGAGATATCGATATCATTATCCCAGGGAATGACTCCTGCGTAGCGATAGGTGCCGATACAGGTTCCGCAGTCGACCCAAAAGGGGATCTCGCGTTTTGTGAGGATCTGTGCGATCGCACTCAGCGCCTCTTTGTCAGCGTGGAGGGTCTTTTCATCTCCGGGACGCCTCTTGTACCCTTGAGAGATGAGCTTCTCTCCTTTTTTCCAATCGTTCACCTCGATCTTCATCGATCGGAAGGTCTCATTGTTTGAGATCACATCGAGGGAGTGCATCTGTCTCTTGAAGGCGCTATGACGGGTGCGGACCTCTGGGGAGAGATGGGCGATCGCTTTGAGCGTTCCCCCAATAATAAGGCTGGAAGGGAGAAGGGTGAGGGCGATGGGTGAGTAGAGGATCTTATCTCTCTCATAATGGTAGCGCTCACTAAGGATGAACTTATCTGCTCTCTCATCGTAGGAGATGCGCTTTCCATTGCATAGATATTGGACGGGAGCTAGGACGGCATTGGCAGCCCATTCGATTCCGTGGGCCTGTTCGAAGGTGGTGTTGAGAGGGGAAGAGGAGCAGAAGAGATGGTAGAAATAGACTAAGAGCAAGCCGTAGTGGAGAAATCCTGTTGTGAAGTTAGGAAAGAATTTGCAGACTCTAACAATGAGCTCGATGATATTCATGGGAGCCAGTTTATGACATTCGACTCTTTTTTGGAAATAGGGTATTGAGGAAAATATAACAAGGAGTACGTGATGCAGCAGCCACCGGCAGAGATAGAAATACCTAAACTTTTAATGGGACAGAAAGCGCTTGTGACGGGATCGAGCTCAGGGATCGGAAAGGGAGTGGCGATCGCTTTTGCCCAGGCTGGTGCCGATGTAGTAATCAACTATGCGGGATCCAAGGAGAAGGCGGAAGAGGCCGCAGAGGAGGCCTCTAAGTTTGGGGGGAAGGTGATGGTGATCAGAGCCGATGTCTCTAATGAGGAGGATGTTCAAGCGCTATTCAAGCAGATGGTTGATGAGATGGGAACGGTGGATATCCTTGTCAATAATGCTGGACTTCAGAAAGATGCGAGCTTCGCAGAGATGACTCTTGATCAGTGGAACACAGTGATCGGTATAAATTTAACGGGGCAGTTTTTGTGTGCGCGCGAAGCGGTTCGTGAGTTTTTGAAACGGGGAGTGGTGAAGGAGATCTCACGGGCCGCTGGAAAGATACTCTGCATGAGTTCGGTTCATGAGGTGATTCCATGGTCGGGGCATGCCAACTATGCTGCTTCCAAAGGGGGGGTGATGTTGATGATGAAGAGTCTTGCGCAGGAGTATGCTTCGAAGCGGATTCGCGTAAATAGCATCTGTCCGGGAGCTATCCGTACGCCTATTAATAGGGAGGCGTGGGAGAGCCCTGAAGCTTACGCTAAGTTGATGAATGTGATTCCTTATAAGAGGATTGGTGAGGTTGAGGATATTGGCAGTGCAGCTGTCTGGCTCGCATCTGATCTATCCGACTACATCAATGGAACGAGCATCTTCGTGGATGGCGGAATGACCCTCTTCCCAGGATTCACCACCAACGGATGATCGTTATTCAGGGGGCTCTTCAGGAGCGTTATAGGGATGGGGGGTCTCGTGAGGTTTTCGCTCTTGGATTAACTTCTTCAAGAAGGGTATGAGAGTGAAGAGGAGGATCCCTCCGGCGATCGCACTCCATCCTAAGATGTTGAATGTCTTTGAAAAGGCAGCGTTGGCTTCAAGAGGATGATCGAGTGTTGCACTGTCGATACCCATCTGCGAGAAGTAGTTAGAGAGCGTGGCGGCAACTCCAATTATCATGAGCCAAATTCCCATCATCTGAGCTTGCATTTTTGCGGGAATCAACTGTCCGATCATCGCATAGCCAATAGGGGAGATGAGAAGCTCACCTAGACTTTGAAGGAGATAGGAGATGATGATCCAGGGAAATGCTGTCAATCCTCTCGCATCCGCGAAGTAGATACCGATGGGAAGGATGACGAAGCCGATACCGATCAGAAGTAGGGCAAGGGCAAATTGGAGGGGGATGCGGATGATATAACCCCGCTCCCGGAGTTTTCTAAAGAGATAGGCCATCGCGGGCCCACCAATAATAATAACAATCGTGTTGACGTTGAGCAGCCATTGTGGAGGAACTGTGAAGCCGAAGAACGTCCTATCAACGTTGTGGATAAAGTATAGCGTTAATCCCATGGGCGCCATCTGATAGAGAGTCCAGAAGATGAGAGAGGAGAGAAGGAGAATGAAAAAGGCCCAAATCTTCTTTCCGGCATCCTTAGTATGTTGTTGAAAAGCGAGACAGACGACAACACCTAACATGATGATGCCGATGATCAGGATGAAATCATTACTGAAAGTTGAGTGATTTAAGAGCCATCTCAGAGAGAGGCAGAGTAGAAGAAGGATCACGACTCCAACAATCCCCAATCTCAGATTGTTTTTTGAGGAGCTATGCGAAAGGTAGGTCTCTCTATCCTTCAAAACTTTCCAATTCGTCAGCGCTATCAATAGTGCGATAAGATTTCCAATTCCCGCTGAAAGAATGAGGGGAGTGAAGGAGTGAGAGAGCTGGAAGATCCCACTCATCGTGAAACCGATAAAGAATCCGATGTTCATGCCGCTGTAGTTCCAGAGGAAGGCTGACTCGCGGTTTTTATCGTGCGGATCAAAGAGCTGTATAAGCATACAATTTATGCAGGTAAGGGTGAGTCCGCATCCTGTAAGAAAGGCGGCCAATCCCCAATACATCGTCTCGAGTGTTGTCAGTGAGAGAATCGCGCATCCGAATATCTGGAAGAGCATTCCTATGCAAAAGAGGAGGCGATAGCTCAAAAACCTTCCTCCAATGTAGCCCCCGAGCAGGTGGAGGAAGTAGTTGAAAGCGACGAAGCCTCCTGTGATCGCGATGGCCTGATCTGGATCTAAGTGGAGCCTTTTGGTAATGAAAATGAGAAGAGTGGAGAGGAGGACGCTAAAACTTAGAGTCGAAAAGATCTGAATATAGAAGAGGGTGCGCACGCCATGTCGCTTACTTGGTGAAATCGGATGGTGTGTCATAGTCTATACTCGCTCTCTAGAGGAATGGGAAAATTCCTTCAATTATCTTAATTGGCGCTTCAATGATCGCTTTCAGCCCTTTTTCTAGGAATATTGAGTGGACCATCTTTGTGATGATGATCTCTGAAATTTCCTGAATCGGGATTCCCTTATCTGAACGGACATCATCAAACTCGAGTCGTTTAATTGGGGAGAGGTGGTGGACGCTGCCGTCAGCGAGGATGAGGTCGATCGTGATGTTGGTAAGGATGAGTTTTTTGATGATTGTTACACGTTCATTAGAGAGGGGGCTCTTATGCTCTTCTACCATAGTCTCCATAATGGTCTGCCAATTCCCTCTGGTCTGCTCCTTATTGTAGAGTTGGATATTGACATAGACATCCGCTACGTGGATCTGATCGATATTGATGGGGTCTTCGAAATATCTGCGGTAGGGAGCTTGGACGTCAATGGTTTTGACTTTCAATGCTGTGGGCAGTCGAGCCCCTTTTGGGTTACCCATCTGTATACCGGTGACAACGAAGGACTCTCTATGAAAGTCGATGCGACTGATCGTTACAGGAGTCTTTGTTTTATGAGAGACAATTTGTGCCACGATCAGAGCAGAATTGGCAAATGCGAAGTAGCCGACTCCAACAATTATGACGATGATGGTGCAGAGAATAAACAGTAGTTTCTTCATATCCCTACCGATATAGGATCTGGATATAAAAAAAAAGCACTTCTCATTTTGAAAAGTGCTTTTTAGAGAAAGTTGGGTGGAGTGGTCTAGTACTCCATTCCACCTGCCATTGCAGGAGCAGCAGATTTGCTTGCCTCAACGTCATCAGTGATGATCGCTTCAGTTGTGAGCAGTAGTGAGGCGATCGATGCCGCCAGTTCAATGGTGAGTCTCACCACTTTAGTGGGGTCGATAACGCCCATTTCAACTAAGTTGCCATACTCATCTGTATGAGCATTCCATCCTTCGTTGACTTTCATTGCCATCACTTTTTGCACCACGATCGATCCCTCTTGTCCTGCATTTTCAGCAATTAGACGTAGAGGAGAGGTGATCGCTTTTATGATGATATCGCAGCCTACTCTTGTAGTGCCGTTGACCTCGTTTGCAAGCTTTTTAAGGATAGGGATGCAGTGGATAAAGGCGCTTCCGCCACCGGGAAGAACACCCTCTTCCACAGCTGCTTTGGTCGCTTGAAGGGCATCGTCGACGCGATCCTTCTTCTCTTTCATCTCCACCTCTGTCGCTGCACCGACGCGGACGATGCCAACGCCGCCGGAGAGTTTTGCCAGACGCTCTTCGAGTTTTTCTCGGTCGTAATCTGAGGTAGCCTCCTCGATCTGATGTTTGATGAGAGCGATCTGTTTTTTGATCTTCTCTTTATCACCTGCGCCTGCAACAAGAGTGGTGTCCTCTTTCTTAACGACTACTTTTTTCACGCGACCCAGCATCTCGAGGGTAACATTTTCCAGTTTTAGGCCGATCTCTTCACTGATGAGCTCACCACCAGTTAGTATGGCGATATCTTGGAGCAGCGCTTTGCGGCGGTCACCGAATCCGGGAGCCTTCACGGCGCATACTTTAAGGCCGGCACGCAGGCGGTTGACAACGAGTGTTGCAAGCGCTTCGCCCTCTATATCTTCGGCTATGATGATCAGGGGACGTCCACTCTCAGCAACTGCTTGAAGAACGGGAAGGAAGTCCTTCATCGATGAGATCTTATTGTCATAGATCAGAACATAGGCGTCTTCATAGACTGCTTCTTGGCGTTCAGCATCTGTAACGAAATAGACTGAGAGGTAGCCGCGATCGAAGTTCATTCCTTCGACGATCTCCAGAGTGGTTTCGAAGCCTTTACCCTCTTCCACTGTGACGGTGCCATCTTTTCCGACCTGCTCCATCGCTTTAGCAATAATCTCACCGATCTCTTTGTCATTATTTGATGAAATCGTAGCAACTTGGGCGATCTCATTACGGTTTTGAATCGACTTACTCATCTTCTTGAGCTCTTCGGTTAATGCATTGACAGCTAGCTGGATACCACGCTTGATCTCCATAGGATTGGCGCCAGCAGTGACGTTACGAATCCCTTCACTATAGATCGCTTCAGCAAGGATGGTGGCTGTAGTGGTTCCATCACCTGCCATATCGGCAGTCTTGCTGGCCACTTCGATGACCATTTGAGCGCCCATATTTTCGTGTTTATCTTCGAGTTCAATCTCCTTAGCTACAGTCACCCCATCTTTAGTGATGTGGGGGGGGCCATAGGCTTTGTCCAAGGCGACATTGCGACCCTTGGGTCCTAGCGTGACCTTAACGGCGGCGGCAAGAGTTTTCACTCCTTTTAGAATTTTTTGTCGTGCTTCTTCTTTAAATTTAATGTCTTTAGGTGCCATGATTCCTCCTTCTTATGCTTCAATGATTGCGATGATGTCGT
>JAAKFF010000053.1 GCA_011065165.1 Chlamydiota bacterium | reverse complement strand
ACCGGTAGATCTGCCTCCAGAGAGTTGTCCCATTGGGATAGCAGGGGGTTCCTCAGATACAATAGCAGGCTTCTCGATTGGTTCGATCTCTTGTGGTGGGTAGATATTCTTCCAGTAGTCTCCATATTGAACATCTCTATAACCTGCAAAAAAAATTTTGACTTTCCCTCGGGTCTCTTCATCTATAGACACATCTGGGAGTCCCACTCTTTTCTCGATAGGATTATCCGTGGGCCTGATTATAAACTGATAACCTACAGAAAAATTTTTGTATTCATAAGAATCGACGTTATATTTTTCATGGAGAGGTAAGGGCCATTCAGAAAATACACTCCCCAAGATCTTGGGAATATCGTCAGAATAAAATCTCGTACGGCTTCTCCCCAAGACACGAGTGTCTATACGAATAGTAATCCGTTGAGGATTGACATTAAGTGGTTGAATTTTAAAAGCTCGGTAAACGAGGTAAGCCTGATCAGTTTTGCATACGACGAAGATCATTACGTCTATGAGCTTATTGTTCTCATCTGGATTAGAACGAGTTCTAATCAAATACGTATAGGTCTTGGTTTGACCCAGGAGCGTTTCACTCAAGAACCACCCATCTCGGGTAAGACACTGCTTAATTCTTTCATCAGTAAGCATTTTAGGCCCAATCTCGTCAGATAGATCTGCCTCTTTAAGGAACTCTATGACCCTTTGACTGGCTGATATAGGTGAAGCTGTATTCATACTATCTCCATAATGTAATTTTGGTATAAATATAGAGAAATTCTAGATTTTTATCACGTAAGATATTTTTTCTCTCGGCTCTTAGAGGCTCTTCAAACGCATTCAGGGGTTAGCAGAAACTTTTAGACTATCACCTTATACTCAGGGCCTCGATGGGGAGAGTTTTAACCCTTTCCAAGAGAGCTTCTTGGATGAATCCGGTGGCGAGCTGCAGCTCTTTTCGGAAAACAGATGTAAAAGATTTTTCTAATGATGGTGAGAAATAGAGGCTAGAGAATGGCTCGATTGAACCATTGACCGATAGCAAATCCTTCTGCTACACTTCGCTTTCAGTCATCAAATAAAAAAAATGTTATGAGCATCTTTCTAGTTATTTTTATGTATGCAGCTTGGTCGAGCATCTTTTCGCTAGGGAAGATGGCCCTTGTGAACAGCCCACCCATTTTTCTGACGGGTTTTAGGATGGTCTTTGCGGGGATCATTCTGCTCACATGGCTCTTTTTCAAGAATCGCAAGAGCCTGAAAATTGGAAAGAAGCAGATCCTTCCCATCCTCGCCCTCTCGATCTTCAGTATATACTTAACTAATATTTTAGAGTTCTGGGGACTGCAACATCTCTCAGCAGCAAAGACCTGTTTTATCTACGGACTCTCTCCCTTCTTCGCTGCGATCTTCTCATACATCCATTTCAAAGAGAAGATGAATAGGCGCAAAATGGTCGGTATGCTGATCGGCTTTGCTGGATTTGTCCCTGTCCTTATGCTCCAGACGGGATCTGAAGACTTCTTTAGCGCCTTTAGCTTCTTCTCATGGCCTGAACTTGCTATTATGGGAGCCGCCCTCTTCTCAATCTACGGCTGGGTACTTCTGAGAATCATTGTAAAGAGCCAGACTCTCTCCCCTCTCTATGCTAATGGTTATAGCATGCTTATCGGAGGCAGTCTCGCCTTTCTTACGTCCTTTTTCGTCGACTCTTGGAGCCCTGTCCCGATCGCCGCAGGAAAGTTTCTACCCTTCGCTCAAGGGATCCTCATGATGACACTGATCTCAAACATCATCTGCTACAACCTCTACGGCTTTATGCTACGCAAATATACGGCGACTTTCCTATCATTTATGGGACTACTAAGCCCCATCTTTGCATCGATGAATAGCTGGATCCTCCTAGGAGAGAGACCCTCATGGGTGATTCTATTGTCTACTTCAGTCGTCTCTCTTGGCCTCTTCATTGTCTACCAAGCCGAGATCAAACAGGGATATATCGTTAAGAAGAAAGAGAAGCTCGCTCCAGTTGAGGGTTAAAATTCTGAAGCTGGTGAAATGGTGCGGTTACCAAGACTTGAACTTGGGACCTCGACATTATCAGTGTCGCGCTCTAACCAACTGAGCTATAACCGCAAAATTAAAATAATTGGAGGCTAGGAGAGTCGAACTCCTGACCTTCTGAATGCAAATCAGACGCTCTACCAACTGAGCTAAGCCCCCATACAATCTCAAAAAGATACAAGAAATGTTCTATTTCACGCAAAGATAAAAAAAAAGATTTTCCATTCATAAAATCTATGAAAAAGATGATAATCATAGTTTAGAGCCACTTGAGGTGTGAAATACTAATTTTAAAGAGCCTCTTGCAAAGCTCCAGATCAGGTGATTTTTGAAGATATTTGACAAATTGGTTCTTTGATGCAAAGTCACATACCCTTCAAGGCAAAAGAATTTACATCAAAGAGACAAGTTGGTGAAAGAGATCAAGAAGCAACCATCGGGAGTTTTGCAAGGGGCTCTAAAGGCCATTTATGACTACTAATGAAATACAAGAGGGATCGGTCAGACAGCTCTGGAAGGTCTCAGCCTCCCTTATGATCTCCTTCCTCTCGATGGTTGCGATGATGTTTGTCGATCGTCTCTTCCTCTCATACTACTCCACGGATGCGCTTAGTGCTGCGGCGAGCGCCGGCACCCTCTTCTGGGCAGGAAACTTCATGTGGATCACTCTAGCGGCGATGGCTGAAGTCTTCGTTGCTCAATATAACGGCGCCAAGCGCTATGAGAAGCTGGGGGAGCCAGTATGGCAGATGATCTATCTGGCAGGAATCGCCTGCCTCTTCTTCTTCGTTCTAGCCCATTTTGGAAGCGCTTACTTTATGGAGAGCGGCTTCATGAATCATCACGAAGCGCTCTACTTCCGTTGGAATAGCTACTTTGCACCCTGCTGGATCCTCCTCACTGCGCTCTCTGCTTTCTATATCGGTCAGGGAAAGACATCTATTATTAAGTGGATGGGACTCTTAGGAAATGGCGTGAATATGATCTTAGATCCCCTCCTAATTTTTGGAGTGGATGGATGGATTCCTGCGATGGGCATCAAGGGAGCTGCCATCGCAACTGCGGTTGGAATTGTCGTTCAGGTCGTCATCCTATACGCCCTCTTCCTCCATCCTAAAAACCAAGCGGATTTTGGGACAGGCAATGCGAAATTTCGCCCCAAAGCGTTCTTCGGCTGCTTGAGGGTTGGGATCTCTCCTGCGATCTTTGTCCTCTTTGAGCTGCTAGGATGGGCAGCATTTTACATGATGATGGAGCGTATCAGCACCAAACATATATTGGTTGCAAGCGTCACACAGAGCATCTTGATCCTCTTCATGTTCTTCGGTTTTGCCTTAGAGAAGGGTGCGGCGGCCGTCTCAGGCAACTTGATCGGCGCCAACAAACTAGCAGCGGTAACAGACGTCTTTAAATCTGGCATTAAACTTACCCTCCTCTTCTCCCTCTTTCTTCTGATTATTCTAGGAGGCCTCTCAGACACTATCATGGAGTGGTTTTTTATCAATCCAGAGGCGTTGAGTAGCTCCACACTCGGGATCTCTCCCGAGATGATGGTGGAAGTCAAGGGAGCCCTTCGCACGTCGATCCTCCTGCTTATTGTCTATATGACTCTTGAAAATATACGCTGGCTCGTTAGTGGGATATTAACCTCAGCAGGCGATACCTTCTTCCTAATGATAACGGGATCCACTTCGATCTGGCTCTTCATGCTCGTGCCGACATACTTTCTTGTCGTACGCCCCAAAGCATCTATCGAGCTAGCATTCTACATATGGATATTCTACAGCGTCATGTCTTCTAGCCTATTAATCGCGCGCTTCTTCCATGGGAAATGGAAGGAGAAGCATCTAATTGAAGAGGAGGAAGAAGAACCCTCCTTAATAAGTGAGTAGCACCATTTTTATGAGGAGCGGCTCTTGGTTTTTCGTTCGTTCTCTTTAAGATATTTCTTGCGGAGTCGAATATGAAGGGGAGTCACCTCTACAAACTCATCATCTTGAATGAAGTCGATGGCTTGCTCGAGGGTGAGAGTGGTGGGCGGAGTAAGAATGAGGCTATCATCGGTGCCCGAAGCGCGCACGTTGGTGAGCTGCTTCTCTTTGGTGATATTGACGATAAGATCCTTGGGACGACTATTTTCACCCACGATCATCCCTTCGTAGATATCCTCTCCAGGTTTGACAAAGAGGGTGCCTCGGCTCTGCAGATTGAAGCAGGCGTACCCTGTAGATCTCCCTTGGGAGAGGGAGACTAGAGCGCCATTTTTCCTTCCTGCAATCTCCCCTCTGAAGGGGCCATAGGAGTCGAAGATCGAGGTAAGAATACCGAGTCCACGCGTCACAGTCAAAAAGGTATTGCGGTAGCCGATCAATCCTCGAGTGGGGAGGAGGAATTCAAGGGTGGTAATCTTGTTCTCATTGGTGTGGAAGTTCTGCATCTCCCCCTTCCTGCGATTGAGCTCCTCAATCACGGTTCCAGAGAACTCTTCAGGGATTTCAATATGAACATGTTCGAGAGGTTCCTCTCTATTCTCCTTGAGGATCACTTGCGGCTTCGATACGAGAAATTCATACCCTTCGCGCCGCATCGATTCGATCAAGATAGAGAGGTGAAGCTCTCCTCTTCCTGCTACGCGCACAGCATCTTCGCGTCCACTAACCTCTTCGACGCGTAGCGAGACATTCGATCTCTTCTCATGAATCAGGCGATCGCGGATCTTATTCATCGTGACATGTTTTCCGTCGCGCCCAACAAAGGGGCCAGAGTTGACGGAGATCTCAACGGATAGTGTCGGTTCGCCAAGTTCAATAGAGGGGAGCTGCTCTACATGGTTCGGATCGCAGAGGGTATCTCCAATCATGATTTCTGGGGCGCCAGAGATGCTGACGATATCGCCCACACCGGCCTCTTCCATTTCGATCTTCTTGAGACCAAGATATCCATCGATACGTGTGACTTTATGTTTCGTAGGGTGTCCAGAGTGGTCGATAGCGGTGAATGGATCCCCTTTATTGATCTTTCCCTCTAAAATCCGGCCCGTCGCCTGCCTCCCCAAAAAGTCGCTGTGGGAGAGAGTACTCGCCTGCATGAGGAAGGGTAGATCGAGATTCCCTGGTGGGTGAGGTACTTTTTCGATAATTAGCTGAAAGAGCGCTTGCATATTCTCGTGCGGATCTCCCTCGTTTAAAAAGGCGTATCCACCGGTGGCAGAAGCGTAGCAGTAGGCAAAATCGAGCTGCTCATCGGTCGCTCCTAGCTCCACGAAGAGATCAAATGTGTCATCGAGGGCTTTTGCGGGATCGGCGTGCGGTTTGTCAATCTTGTTCAAAATGACGATCGGATTGAGCCCCATCTTCAGCGATTGCGAGAGGACAAAGCGCGTTTGAGGCATCGGACCCTCGCCCGCATCGACAATTAGAAGAACGGAGTTGACCATTCCAAGAACCCGCTCCACCTCGCCGGAGAAATCAGCATGGCCTGGGGTGTCGATAATATTGATCTTGTACCCCTCGACGAAGAGGCTGGTATGTTTGGCGAAGATGGTGATTCCCCGCTCTTTTTCCAGTTCAAAAGAGTCCATCGCGCGCTCTGGAATCGCTTCGTTAGCGCGGAAGACCTCAGCCTGCGAGAGCAAGCAGTCGAGAAGGGTCGTCTTCCCGTGGTCGATATGGGCGATGATGGCAATGTTGCGGATCTTTTTTGGAGCGTACATATAGCTTAAAGAGTATCAGATCCCTCTATTTATTGACACGATGGAATCGATCAGATATTAAAACATTTAATAAGGATGGAATTTTGTCTCTATTAAAACAAAAAATTCACTGGTCTGCGATCTTCGGACAGATCGGGCTACTCCTCCATGTGCCTGGAGGAATGGCGCTGATCACCATCGGGATCTGCGCGCTCTTCAAAGAGTGGTACGCCATCCTCCCCTTTGCTCTGATAGGGCTCTTTGGCATTGGGCTCGGGCAGCTCCTCTATCGCCTCAGCTTAAAAGCGAAAGCCGCCCACCTTTGGGATGCGATGATCATCGCCGCACTCGGATGGGTCTTCTGCTCATTGCTCGCTGCGATTCCTATCTATTGGATCTCTCACATCCAGTTAAGCCGAGGAGTCGAGTCCGAGGTGATGCGCGTCTTCGCCCAGCCTCTCAATGCACTATTCGAGTCTATCTCTGGATTTACTAGCACAGGACTTACTATGATGCAGCATGAGGGACCCTTTCCACGTGCCCTTCAATGGTGGCGCTCCCTATTGCAGTGGACGGGAGGATTGGGACTCGTCGTCTTCGTACTCGCCCTCACCCACCTAAATCGGTCGGGCTACCAGCTCTACTACGCTGAAGCGCACACTGAGAAGATGTCGAGTAACATCACCAAAACGGCCCACTGGATTTGGGGGATCTACCTCTCTTACACAACGATCGCATTCCTTCTCTTTCTGACCCTTGGAATGCCCTCTTGGGAAGCGATCAACCATGCGATGACCGTGATCTCAACGGGAGGCTTTACTCTAACCCCCAGTAACTTCCAGAACTATGACACCGCAATTCAAATTAGCGCGCTATTTATTATGATAGTGGGAACGATCAGCTTCGCCCTCCATTTTCAGGTGATTCATGAGCGCAACTGGATGGTCCTATGGAAAAGCATGCAGCACCGCCTTCTCTACTTCTTTCTGATAGGGGGCGGCCTTCTAATCCTCCTTCTTAATTTTTGGAATGGGAGCAGAGACCACATCTCCGACTCTATTTTCGAATGGGTTTCAGCTCTCACCACCTGTGGGTATAGCGCCATAAACCTCTCCTTCTTCTCTCCCATGGTAAAACTCATGCTTATCATCGGAATGTTTATCGGTGGAGCGACAGGATCGACAGCAGGTGGATTGAAGATCCGACGGATAATCTATCTCTTTTCTGGAATTTTTTTGCGACTTATCTCCCTCACTCAGAAAAAAGAGAGAGCGACTATTCGCGACAAGCAAGTTTCAAAAGAACATCCCGAAGAGGAGCCAGCAGGAACGATACTCCCCCATACCGTGCAGAGCGAGCGCCTCTTCACCGCAGGAGTCCTCTTTACACTATGGACGACATCGCTACTCTTAGGATGGTTTTTCATATTAAGATGGGTGCCAGATGGAGGCGCACTAGACGCCCTCTTCGATGTCACTAGCGCCCTCTCCAACGTCGGACTCACCAGCGGCATTGTCAACCCTGACTTCTCATCCATTGGAAAGTGCATCTTTATGTTTCTGATGTGGATCGGAAGACTAGAAATTATTCCTGCACTCGTGCTACTCTTGTCACTACCAATGAGTTTGAGAAAAGATGGAAAGAAGTCCTAAAAGTTATATCACATCGCTGCTGCTCTGCTTCTTCCTAGGGTCGCTCGGCATCCACCGCTTCTACGCAGGAAAGACCCGAAGCGGCATCTTCATGCTCTTGACACTCGGTGGACTCTACGTCTGGCAACTCATCGACCTAATCACCCTACTCCTCGGCCGCTCCCGCGATCGCCACGGCCGCCTTATTCAACTTTAACAACTGCTCATTGATAGGCCCCGCAAGATTCTTCGGGAAATGACCATGAAGTTCATTTATGATAAGAAAGGTTTTGTTCTCCTTCGAACAGGTGGAATCATCCAAAAGAACTGTAGCTAGAGCTCCCTGCTTAGAAATCACTCCATCTCCTATTACCTTGGAAGATTCTTTTATCTCCTCATAGCTATTATTATTATTCTCGAGAATTCCCGTCTGAATGATGATTTCATGATGTTCCAAAGCTCGGGATGAATCTATAGATGAATAATTCCACTTTAGAAGCCAAAGAGCAAATCCAAGCGGCCGAGACAATATCTCACCAACTAACATCGAAAGATCTGCAAATGGCTGAATCTTCACAAAGACATACCTCACATCTTTATTAAGTTGATAATGCTTCAGGCTCACTCCTTGAACACCGCAGCCAATGGAGAGACCAATGTCGACGATCTCTTTCGCCCCAAGAGTCGCTACAAATGAGTGCATCGATTGATGAGAAGCAACCATTGCTTCTCGATTAGGAAGTCGACCACTACTTCTCCCCGTGGATGCATAATTATATAAAACGGCAGTTGCCTCGAGCTTGTCAGCGAGGTTTAAAATCATATCGGAGCTACCCTCATAAAGCTGGTTATTCGCATTTGAATAAATAACAAAACGACCATTTCCTAGATTCTTTTCTGAGCAAACAACCATGGTATCGACAAGGTATCCGTTTGCTAGAACACTGACGCGTTTGGCAACTCTCCCATCTTGCAGGAGATTTCTCAGTACATCCTGATAAGGATCACAGAAATTGGGGGATGAGTGTTTATGAATCCCCCACCCCGCAATGATATATGCGATATTATAGAGGACAATGGGAAGGGTAATCCCGAGGGTTATAATTGGAAGTGATGGAGGGGCTATGCGATTTCTAGAGATCTTTTTTAGACAAAAAACCGCAATGGTATAGACTAAGACGATAGAAGTGCCAGGAAAAAGAAGGGGCGAGATCTTGTTCCACGCATTGCGGTTGTCATAGGTATGAACTGGCTTCCTCGAAGCGTAACTTGCACCAAGATCGTGGCAAGGTAGTCGGGAAACGGGATCTAAGCTTGTCATAAAATCTCCTAATTCTTGCTCCTCGGCCACTCCCGTGACAGAGAGGGCGCTTCATTAATCTTCAGTCAGTAGGGTTTTGATAAGCTGCGCATATTCTCTATAATGCTGTATCCCCATATGATGACCACATTCGACCATTTTCTTGAGGCCACTCTTAGTCTCAACTTCCATTTGGTGGCCCTTCACGATGATAAAGACCTTGTTGTCTTTCGGACAGTTGGGATCATCCAATAGAGCTTTAGCAAGTGAGCCCTTAGCTGTAATCAAACCATCACTTACTAAACGTTTTGAATCCGTTATCTGCTCGAAGGGAACGTATTCGCCAATGTCTTTTCCTTGCTGAATAATGAGTTCAGGATCCTTCGAATTTCTGGAAGACTCTACACTTGAATAATTCCACCTTAGAAGCCGAACAACAGTTCCAAGCGGCCAGAACATAAGGTCATTAACAAGCGTAGCAAGCTCTCCAAATGTCTTATGCTTCACAACCACGCGTTTCACGTCATCGTTGAGGGGATAACGCTTCAGGCTCTCTCCTTGAACACCGCAGCCAATGGAATGAGCAAAATCGATAACTACTTCCGCTCCAAGCTCCTTTACAAATGCATGCATCGCTTGATGGGAGGCAACCATCGCCTTGAGATTGGGAAACCAACCGCTGCTTCTTATCGTTGAAGGATAATTATAAAAAACGGCAATAGCTTCTAGCTCGTCAGCAAGTTTTAATTTTCTTTCATCTAGCATTTCATAGGATTCGCTATTTCCATGTAAATATATAATAAAGTTGTGCTTTCCCAGATTCTCTTCTCTTCCAACCATCAAGGCATCAATAACGTATCCATCTGCTTGAATGGTGAACCGTTTCAACTTTCTTTCTTTACTAATAGAACTCCACTCATACTTCGCAATCTGGTAAGTGCCTCTCTCGGCATCCAGGTCATATTCGGGACGGAACAGCGGGTACGAGTGTGCATGAACGACCCAACCAGTACCAATATAGGCAATATTATAGAAGCCAACAGGAAGGGTAATCCATAGTGTACTCATTGGAAGCGCTGGAGGGGCTAGGCGATTTCTGGAGATCTTTTTTAGACAAAAAGTCGCGATGGTATAGACTAAAACAATAGAAGAACCATGGAAAAAAAGGTCATTTATAATAAAGTCTTTTAGGATGATGCGGACCCACCTGTTGCCGCTTTCATAGATGTGGAGAGGTGGACTTGGAGGATAGCTTGCTTTCAGCTCCGCTTCTGTCTTTTCATCATAGCCGTCCTGTTTGTAAAATGCACTTGGGCCCGATATTATCATAAAATCTCCTTCATTTTGAGAGAATAATAAAGAAAAAAATGAAAAAAGTACATCTTAAAAATATCTCTTCACAGGGCCAGCCTCTGCAGGCTACCTTCCTCCCCGAGGGGGGGATGAACCTGATTAGCTACCGCCTAGGTGAGATTGAGGTGATCGATCAGAAAACCAAACCTCTCTTTAAGGAGAGGATGGCTGGTTTGGGAGCTCTGATTGGGCCCCATTTTCACCACCGTCAAAATATTTCTATTGAACCCTTCTCCCACGGAATCGCCCGCTATGTTCCTTGGAAATATGTAAGTAGCGACACCCAGATCAAAGCGCACCTGCATGGAAGCGACCTCTATAAGGGCACGTCACTCGCAGAGTTGGAGGGGCAAGATTTTAAGATGAGCTACGAAGCGCGCCTACTGGAGAGAGGCCTCTTTATCGAACTGAAGATAGAGAGCGCCTTCCCCTCCGTCGTCGGTCTGCACACCTACTACGCTCTGCGGGGCAGAGGGCTAGTGCGCGGAGAGGTGCAGCCTACCTATCGCGATCAAGATGAATGGAAAGCGCTCCCCAAAGAGTGGACGAATGGCTCCAAAAATCGCCTCCATTTTTCTCTCCCCCAAAAAGCAGACTTCGGCTTCATCCCTGCCATGAAGACGATCAACGACCACGACTACCGGATGATCCTCGATACAGAAGATTACTCCCTCCATCTCGACTTCAATAGCGCGTCAGATAAGGAGATCTCCTGCCAACTCTACCACCCAGAGGGCAGCAGCTACCTCTGCATCGAGCCGCTCTCTGCTCGCTCCCCCCAGAGCCCCATACTCACCCGCAGCACCCTCGAAGTAAAGCTCGAGATCTTCCCCCAAACAAGCTGAAGAGATGGCTTTTT
>JAAKFF010000052.1 GCA_011065165.1 Chlamydiota bacterium | reverse complement strand
CCCAGCGCGCACCGAGTTCAAGTTCACCGATGTACTTAACAGAGTAGTGGTGATCGTAGTGGGTATTAAACTGGTCAATAGTGGTGTTATCATCGAAATCGGTTAGCGTATCTTTTCTTCTGATATCGTTATAGTCAGTCCACATAGTGGTCCAAGCTAGTTCGCCATATAGGCTCCAATTTTTTGCCATGTACCAAGAAGTTTTGAAACCATTCCGAACTCCGATTCCCCAGAGATCGTTATGATTAAAGACGCGATAGGGCCCTTCTTCTGTAATAAGGTTATCAACCAATCGAAATCTTATACGATAATCTTGCTCCTGCCAGGTTCCTTTCAAGCCGATGAAAGGTCTCATTGTAAGGAATTCACTTAAGTAGAAATTACGACCAAGCTCTAAGTCGATGACATTAAAGTGGAGATGCCAATGTGCATGAGCACTGGTTGGTAAGAAGTCAAAACCTGGAAGGTCTGTTGTCGGCTCTATGTGAAATTGGATACTATTGGCGTCGTCATGAGCTACAGAGAGGGTGTTATGATCTTCTGCGTGTAGCCATGTGTACTCTGCATAGAGATCCCATCCATCATGAGGCAGGTGATAGCCAAGGCCAATCTTAAATCCTGGAGACCAATCTTCACCAACTTCCGCAACTTTTCCTCGAGGAGCATCACGATTTGTTCGCGCAAAGTTTTGAAAGCCAGATGTTGCATAGCTAGATCCTTCTTGAACGGTTTTCCACCAGATGAAGTCTGCAGTGATGAAAACCTCAGCACCTCTTGTCACACGTGGTCCTGCCTCAGGTGTAATTTCTCTATACGTTCCACGTTGGTAGGTTCCCTGTCCTGATTTTGATTGTTGCATGGTACTCTTCTGCTGACCATTATCTGCAAAAGCAGATGTAAATAAGAATATGCTCATCAATCCTGCAATAGGTAAGATCTGTTTTAGGTTTAGTTTCATCGCTTAGGCTCTCCCATTTGTAGAGATTAATTTTTCATACTATGAAACCCGATCAAGGATTTCTTTTGCAAGCAAAAAGAAACTGAGCACTTTAGTGCTCAGTTTCTCTTGTTTAAATTCCGATGATTTGATTTAGAAATCGAAACGGAATTTTAGGTTTAAACCATGAAAGTTTAGGTCATTCCAGGTATCGATGTCACCAAATTGGATGAACGTATTCCAGTTGATCCAAACTTGTTCTTCCCATCCAGCTTGGATAGCAAAATGGTAGTTGTCATCGTAGAACCAGATCTCCCAGCGTACGCCGAGCTCGAGTTCTCCAAGATACTTAATTGAATAGTGGGACTCGTAGTGGTTGTTAAAGAGAACTTTAGATAGGATACGAGTTTCATCCTGAGGATCTTCGAAGGTGAGCGTATCTTTTCTCGTGATATCATCATAATCAGCCCACATAGCGGTCCAAGCGAGATCACCATATAAGCTCCAATTCTTTGACATGTACCAAGCGCTATCGAAACCACCACGTACACCAATTCCCCATACATCGTTATGGGTCTTCATGCGGTAAGGGCCGCTTTCTAGCTCCCCATTATTGATCGAAATGAATTTTACTCTGTAGTCATTTTCTTGCCATGTTCCCTTTAAACCGATGAATGGTCTCATTGTTAAGAACTGGCTTAGATAGAAGTTGCGACCAAGCTCTAGATCGATGACGTGAAGGTGGTGATGCCAGCGTGCATCCGCATCAGTTATCGATGAAGAGTTAAAGTCACTCGAGCTAACAAGCTCAAAAGAGGGAGTGATAGTGAAACTCACATCACTGTTTAGTAGAGTAGTGAGGCTGCTATTGTTATGAGAATGTAGCCATGTGTACTCTGCATAGATATCCCATCCATCATGGTCGAAGTTGAAACCAGCTCCTAACTTAAATCCAGGAGACCAATCTTTACCGGCCTCTGCAACCCTTCCACTTGGAGCATTAAGATCGGTCCTAAATCCATTTTGAAATCCAGATGTTGAATAGGTGGTGCCCTCTTGGACAGCTTTCCACCAGATTAAGTCCGCGGTAACGAAAAAATCTAGGCCGTGTGCTACGCGAGGTCCAGCATTAGGCATGATCTCTCTACTTGCTCCACGTTTGTAGGTTCTTTTCCCTGAGTTCGATTGTTGCATGGCATCGTTTTGTCGACCATTATCAGCGACAGCAGTTGCAAATAAAAGTACGCTCATCGCACCTACTAGAGGCAAGATGTTTTTGAGATTTAGTTTCATTACGCTCAGTCTCCCTTGTGTAGAGATTAATTTTGCTTAACATGAAACCCTATCAAGGAGTTCTTTTGCAAGCAAAAAAAAACTGAGCACCGAAGTGCTCAGTCAATCTTGTCAAAATTCCGAAGATTTTATTTAGAAATCGAAACGGAATTTTAGGTTTAGACCATGAAAGTTTAGGTCGCTCCAGATATCGATGTCACCAATTTGGATGAACGTATTCCAGTTGAGCCAAACTTGTTCTTCCCATCCAGCTTGAACAGCAAAGTGGTAGTTGTCATCGTAGAACCACATCTCCCAGCGTACGCCGAGCTCAAGTTCTCCGACAAACTTAACCGCGTAGTGGCTATCGTAGTGGGTATTGAAGAGGACAGTACTGATAAGAGCATCTTCATTATTAGGATCTTCTTGAGTGAGAGTATCCTTCCTTCTGATGTCATCATAGTCAGCCCACATAGCGGTCCATGCTAGATCTCCATAGAAGCTCCAGTTCTTTGTCATGTACCAAGCGATATCGAAACCACCACGTACACCAATTCCCCACATATCATTACGATTTCTCATGCGGTAAGGGCCAACTTCAAGATCGACACCATCAAACTGAAAGAAGCTTACTCTGTAGTCATTATCCTGCCATGTACCTTTCAAACCGATGAAAGGTCTCATTGTGAAGTATTGACTTAGATAAAAGTTGCGTCCAAGTTCTAGATCTATCACATTGAGATGGTGGTGCCAACGAGCGTTAGCCTTGGTTACCGATTCGGCCTCAAAGACGCCCGACACCGCTACAAGTTCTGTAGTGGGCTGAAGGAAGAAAGAAGGGCCATTAGTTTGGTCATTTACAACAGAGATGCTATTACGGTTGTTGGATTGTAGCCATGTATATTCAGCATAGATATCCCATCCATCTTGATTTAAGTTGAGTCCGAGTCCAACCTTAAATCCAGGAGACCACTCTTTACCTACTTCAGCAACTCTCCCTCTTGGAGCATCTAGATCGGTGGCAAAAGAATTTTGAAATCCAGATGTTGCAAAGGTTGTGCCTTCTTGAACAGCTTTCCACCAGATAAAGTCTGCAGTAATGAAAACATCAGCACCATTTGCTACACGTGGTCCAGCATTAGGTGTGATCTCTCTATACGTACCACGTTGGTAGGTTCCTTGTCCTGATTTCGTTTGCTGCATGCCTGCATTTTGCTGATAGTTATCAGCGAATGTTGGTGCAACCAAAAGAACGCTCATCGCCCCAATTATGGGCCAGAGTTTTTTTAGTTTCATTTCCATTACTTCGTTTCTCCCTGTTCAGAAATGATAAAATTTGTCATTATTTCTACTTGTCTTCTCTTTTAACTGACTAAGCTAGAATTATGCAAGAAAAATTCTTTAAAATCTTTCGAGCCAAACATTCTACGCATCTCAGTAAAGAGCATTTTGCAGTTTGGTTTAACATGAAACTCTAATAAGTATTTCTTTTGCAAGAAAAAAAACTAAACAGTGAAGAGTGACGAAAATTTCTCTGAAAAATTGCGCTTCAAGTTGATGGAACCATGAGCTTCATGTAGTAGATCAACTTGTTTATTAGTTCGAGCCAGTCGAAGGATTGTATGGAGAACTGCCTTATGATAATAAACCAGGAAGCCCAGAGAAGCCCCAGCCCTAGAAGGGATTTAATGGACATGCCTAAGAAAGCGATTTGGACTTGTGGGGCTAAGCGATTGGCAATCCCTAGAAACATCTCTGCCATCAGAATAGCAACGAGTGGAGGAGCGGCTAGCTGAATAGCGATAGTTACGACTCGATTGACTATATCTATCGCGATCTTCCAGAAGGGGTTATGGGGCGAAAAAAAGAGGGGGTTGAGGTAGCCATTGATTGGAACGACATCATAGGACTGCAGCAGTGCATCGAAGAAGAGGAAGGGGCCGCTGATTTGAAAGAAGACGACGATAAGGATGTAGTTATATAAAATCCCGATGGGGGAGGCTTGAGATTGCATGGTGGGGTCTTGCGCTTGCATGATAGACGCTCCCCTTAGATAGTCGATGATGATACCACTGGTCTGAACGATATAAAAAGGGATTGAGACCAAGAATCCCAAGATGAACCCGATAAGAATCTCTTTTAAAGCGTAGCCTAAAAATGCGTTGTTGAAGGCGAGAGTTCCCGTTATATTTACTGCGATAAAGGGAAGAAAGACGAGGGTAAGGCAGATCGCAAGGCCCATACGTGCGATGCCGGGAGCCAACTTTGCTCCCAAAAAGGGTGCCATAGCCATAATGGGGGCAATCCGCATGAGAGTCAGAAAGAAAGCTGTAATAACACCTGAGAAAGTGAGGTTGGGAAGGTTTGCATAGAACTCAAGATAGTTCATGAGCTCCACTTGGGGAAGTTTTCAAAGATGGTGCTAGCAAATTGCATGATCTGAGCACTTAGGAATCCTCCCATGAGTATTAGGGTCATAATCACAGCGACTAGCTTTACAGTGAATGAGAGAGTCTGCTCCTGAATTTGCGTTGCTGCTTGAAAGATAGCAACAGAGAGGCCAAAGATCATACTGATTAAGATCGGGGGGCCAGAGAGAATAAGAATAAGAAGGAGAGCTTGGTAGGAGAGTTGGTAGATCTCTGATTGATACATAGTGGTCTCCCTACAACTGTTTATAGGTTTGTACGAGCCCTTGGATCACCAAGGTCCACCCATCGGTCATCACGATAAGGAGGAGCTTCAAGGGGAGGGCAATGGTTAAGGGGGATAACATCATCATTCCCATCGCTAAGAGGATATTCGAGGTGACAAGGTCGATGACAAAGAAGGGGAGATAGATGAGGACACCGATCTCGAAGGCTCCTTTCAGCTGAGAGGTGATATATGCTGGCGCTAAAACTATGAAGTCGTCCATTTTTAGATCTTTTTTAAACTCTTGAGGCATACTCTTATAGGCTAACTGATAGAAGTTGCGCTGGTGGCCACTGGACATATTCAACATCAGAAACTTCTTGAGCGGTTCTTTGGTCTTATCTACCACATTATAGATATAGAGGGCGGAACTCTTAGAGAAGAGCTCCTTGGGCGCTTCGTTTACTATGTAATCTTTCCCTGAGTTGTACATCGCAACGCATGTGGGAAACATCACGTAGATACTCATGAGTATGGCGATTCCCGTTAGAACTTGGTTGGGGGGCGCTTGCTGGACGCCCAGAGCGTTGCGGAGCAGTGAGAGAACGATGACGATCTTCAAGAATGAGGTTAAGAGGATAATGGCATAGGGAAGGAGAGCTACGAGGGTGATGACCGCCATCATGGTGATCAAATTGGGCTCTTCCGAAGTGCCAGCAGCCACCCCCTTCAGTGAGGGAGCAGTTGCCGCTCCTTCTTGCTGCGCTACGTTCTGCGTGATTTTAGCAATAGCATCTGCTATCCCTTCTTCCTGCGCATGCACGGGGGCAAAGAGAAGTGCGAAAAAAAATAAAAAGAGAAGGGGAACTCTTCTGGTCATATTAACTTCGTTTCATAAACGCTTCAAAAGCGGACTTAAGTGAACGCCATTGATTTTCTAAACTCGCGTTAATGATACCAGCTTCTGTTTCAATAATACAACCCCCAGATAGAATATCTTCTCTTTCCTCAATCCTAAACGTCTGAACTTGATCGAGAATCTCTCGAAGATCTTTTTTCTTTTTTTCCAGGATCTCTTTGTCTTCTTTGGAGACAAAAATTCGGATATGGTGATTTTGTGTCACGGGCTTTAGGGTCTGCCTCACAATGTCGACGATCGTCTCAGGCTTGGCTTCTAGCTCACGCCCCACAATTTTTTTTGCTGCCTTAAGAGCGAGGGGGAGAATTGTCTTTTGCAGTTCGTGCTCCATCTGCTTGATCTTCTCTTCATAGTGGAGGATCTGTTTGTTGAACTCTGTCAAGCCTTGATTAAAACCCGCTTCCTCTGCTTTTTTTAGCAGTTTCGCGCACTCTTCCTTGTTATTATCTAGGTAGGTTTTGACATCTTTTTTTGCTTTTTTTAGGATATCAGAAGCCTTGAGGAGCTCACTAAACTCATCGGCAGGGATCACCTTCTCTTCCCCTGCTTGGCGGATCTCTCCAGAATAAATTAACGAAAAGTACTTACTCATTTTTCTTCTGCACCATTGGGATAAGTTCAAGAACTTGCTTCACCAGAAGTTCCTGAATCTTCATGTTATTAATATCCGTGAAGAACTTTTTCAGGATTTTGGTTCTCCCTGTGTCCAATGTATGACAGATATGCCATAAAAGGGAAGGGTGGCATCCGAAAAGAGCTTTTCCTAAGCGGTTAAATCCTCGATAGTGGAGGATGCTTCTGAGCTTCTCCTCATCGCCATTCCAACTATCTAAATTGAGGCGAGTAAAGGAGAGGGGTTCTTTTCCCTTAAGAAGGGATTTAAGAAAATCTTGCTGCACCGTAGTGAGCACTTTCTGGATCTTTTTGATCTGCTCTGCTTTGATTATATGTTTAAACTCAACGGCTAGATCGTGGAGGCCCAGATAGTTTATTAAGATCTGGAGCTCTGATTTTGAAAGGGTTAAGAGACCATTCAGAGGGTGCTGCGGCAAAAATTCTAGAGGAATGAAACCTTTCTGGTCGGAGATAAGCCAATGGTAGATGGCGCTGTGCAAGTAGCTTAAGCCGTGGGAGCTTGGAGAGGGGAGAGGCTTGCTGATTTTGAACTGTTTTCGAAGTTTTTCTGCTGGAACCTTATCTAGGGCAGAGAGAATGAGCAGCTTGTCCTTCTCAGCAAAGGGCTCCAGAAAAGGGATCAGCCAAGACCAATGGACGTTGGCGATGCGCTGCTCTGTGGAGAGGCACGATACGAAGGGGTTCTGCTCCGGAGAGCTAACCTCTCCCAGCTTCTCCTGCTCTTCGCGTGAAAGGTAGTGCATCAAGGCAGCTTTTTTATCTCTCTCGCACCTTTCAAGCAGATCTCGAAAGGCGATCCATGAAGCGGTATTCATCCTTTAGGTTCCTCCCTCTCCTGGTGGACCTGGAGGAGGCTTCTTAAAGAGGTTCAAGAAAGGAATGGGACTAAAGAGCTCCCTTAAAGCGCCTTTCTTTTTGAGTGTAGGGTAGAACTTCCAGATGAGCCATCCAAGAATAGCTGCTAAGATAAAGGCGAGGGAGGTGATAAAAAAGAAGAGAAAGCGGAAGCGGCTAGCCGACCCTTTACTCATTACAATCGACCAGATGCTGACATACTCACCGGGCCTTCCGCCCAGAGCTTCAGGCATCTGTTCCAAGGTGATATCAGTGAAGCGCGAACGGTCGGAGACGACAGTGACGTCGTTGATATCAAGCCCCGTGACACTCCCTGAGATCAGCCGTTTAATCTTATTCTCTAAATGGATGTTAGGATCGTCGATGATTCCCTGGTGTTTAACATAGATCGCAGCGGTGATCTTCTTCTGCTCCTCTCCCATCGCTGCAAGCCCCGTATCTTCAGGGGGAAAGGAGATTAGGACAGAGGCGTCGATCACTCCGTCGATCATCATGATTGTATTGGTGAGCTGCTGCGCCAGACCCGCTTGATAGCGGATCGTCTCTTCTTTATCAGAGGTCATCAACCCCTGTTTTGCAAAGAGTTCGAGTAGTGTCGTTCCTTTCTGTCTGGGAAAGCCGTTCTGGTTGAGGTAGGCGATCGCTTCGATCGAGTACTTTTCTGGGACAATGATTGAATATTTTGTCGTGGTTTCAGCGCCCATTGCACCCCCCGCTGAAAAGACCTCCTTGCTCGCAGGTATCCCTTTGCTCTCAAGTAAGACAAGGATAACGTTCGCCTCTTTCTCTTCGATATTACTGACCACATCTGTGCTGGTATCACAACCCGTAGCGATAAAAATAAGAGCGAGTAGAGTTAACGTTTTTAAGAGTTTTTTCATCATGATGTAACCAATAATTGACCTATTTTTACCTTTGATAACACTTTTAGGAGTTTGGTTCAATAAGCTTGAATGGCCGTGATTGCAATTGTATAAACAATGTCATCGACAAGGGCGCCGCGCGATAGATCATTTACCGGTCTCTTTAATCCCTGTAGCATCGGACCGATCGATAGAACATCGGCACTTCGCTGCACCGCTTTATAGGTGGTGTTTGCAGTATTGAGGTTGGGGAAGACATAGACGGTCGCCCTTCCAGCAACAGGGCTATCGGGAGCTTTTTTCTTTGCAACATCGGGGCTGAATGCTGCGTCATATTGCAGCGGGCCATCGATGATGAGATCGGGACGCAGCTTCAACGCGATTTCTGTCGCATCTTTCACCTTTTCAACCTCACTGCCCCCCGCTGATGTTCCGGTACTGTAGCTGATCATTGCAACACGAGGCGTGATGCCAAAGCGCTCTGCTGAGTCGGCACACTGAATGGCGATATCGGCGAGCTCTTCAGCATTCGGGTTCTGATTGACCGCGCAATCTCCATAGACAAGCACCTCCTTCTCTAGACACATGAAGAAGATAGAAGAGACGCGCCGCGCCCCCTCCTTAGTTTTGATCAACTTGAGAGCGGGACCGATCGTCTCAGCTGTCGTATGCAACGTGCCCGCAACGAGTCCATCAACCTCTCCCTCCGCAACCATCATCGTCGCGAGCAGGATATTAGATTGAAGCGCTTCTATCCCATTTTTTTCAGTGAGCCCCTTATGTTTACGGAGAGAGAGTAGCGGCTGCAGATAGTTGGCGCGCAGGGGATCGGGATCTAGAATTTCAATGGACGGATCCAATTCCAACCCATTATTTTCGGCAATCTTACGCACCTTTTCAGGATCTCCCAGAAGCAGAAGACGGGCGATCTTCCTCTCTGCGCAGATCGCTGCCGCCTCAATAATGCGCGGCTCCTCCCCTTCAGGAAGGACGATCCGTCTATCTGCACTGCGCGCTTTTTTGATCAGCTGATAGCGGAATGCAGCAGGAGATAACTTATGTTCAACTTGCGTGCTAAGAATCTTCTCCACCCACTCCTCGTCGATATGCCCCGCTACAAACTCCTTCAAAGCAGTGCGCCTTTCAACATCATCTTTAGGAATTTTCGTGTTGAGATTTTGCAGAGAGATAGCCGTACGTAGGCTATCCGTCTTCACCGTAAAAATGGGGAGTCCCTCTTCAATTGCGCGCTGACAGAGCTTCATCGTATTAGGCTGAAGCCCATAGCCTCCAGTGAGAAGAAGCCCAGCGATCTTCGTTCCGCTCAAATATGCAACGCAGGTGGCGACGATGCTATCCGACCGGTCAGAGGGCGTGATCACCATCACATCAGATCTGAAGAGAGCTGTCATGTTCTCAATCGTCGCGCCCGCCATCACAAAAAATTTCACCCGAAGGTCAGACGCTCTCCCCGAAGAGACCACTTCAGCTTCCAAATACTCCGCCACATCACTCACGCGGGGAGCCATCAGCTGCCGCTTCCACGGAAAGCAGCCTAGAACTTTAAAAGTAGCTTCATCAAAGAGCCGTTCAAAAGAGCTCACCTCAACACTCTCTTCAGGGAGGTCGAAGAGGTCGATCCGAGCGATGCCCTCCCTGTCGAACGGAGCTCCGATCTTATTGATCATACACCCCACAAGTTGAGGATCGCTAAGACCCCCATAGGGCTTCGATGCGATCTCGATCTGCTCCCTCAGTTCAGGCAGAGCGCGCCCCCCTGGAGTGAGAACAAAGAGCACCTCTGCATCGAGCGCCCTAGAAATCTTCTGGTTAAGGGAGCTCGCGTATGAACGAAAATGCGTCGTGGTCAACCCTTGAATCACAAGGATACCCTCCCTCTCCCTGCACCCCTCCACTTGAGCGACGATCGATTCTAAAATGAGATCCTCCTTGCCTTGGCTGAGCAGATGTTCAACTCTCTCAATATCAAGCCCCTCCCCCTCGAAAGGGTTGAGATAGGTCACATCCATCCCTTGGCTCTCGAGCGCGTGGACGAGTCCTATAGAGACCGTGGTCAGCCCCACACCTAAACCTATCGGCACCATTAAGAGCGTATGTCTCATCTCTCCCCCCTCACAATAGCCGCGGCATCCTGAGCAATAAGAAGCTCTTCATTCGCTTTGATGACCAGCACCTTAGGATCCAAGGGCGCCAGATAGTCCACCACTTTTTTGCGGATCGGCTCAGCATTTTCCCCAATTCCCCCCGTAAAAATCAGCGCATCCAACCCCCCAAGCGGCACAATATAGGAGGCGATATACTTAGCTAGCCGGTAGCAGAAGATCTCAATAGCCAGCTGCGCTCTCTCATTCTCCGGCTGTGCTAGCAGAAGGCGCATATCTTCACTAATCCCAGAGAGACCGAGGAGTCCACTCTCCCTATTCAAGATCGTCGTCACCTCCTCCGCGCTGAGCTCAAGCCTCTCCGATAAAAAGGCGATGAGGCTCGGGTCCAGATCTCCCGAGCGCCGCCCCATTACAAGACCCTCCAGAGGGGTGAAGCCCATACTCGTATCGACACTCCGCCCCCCCTTCACAGCGCAGAGACTGCAGCCGTTACCCAGATGCGCGCTGATCAAAGTAGTTTGCTCCAAAGGCTTTCCAAGTTCTGCTGCTGCCCTCTTCACCACATAGCGGTGGCTCGTTCCATGGAAGCCATAACGGCGCACCTGGTACTTTTCATAATATTCATATGGAAGAGCATAGAGATAGGCATGTTCTGGGAGCGTCTGATGGAACGCCGTGTCAAAGACAGCCACCTGCGGTACTTCCGGGAACTTCTCCTGCATAATTTCGATCCCCAGAGCGTTGATCGGGTTGTGCAGAGGGGCTAAGTGGCTGCACTCCTTAATCTTATTCAACACCTCAGCGTCGATTTTGACCGACTCGCTAAAACTCTCCCCACCATGAACCAC
>JAAKFF010000051.1 GCA_011065165.1 Chlamydiota bacterium | reverse complement strand
CTTTTCTATCGGATCAATACTGATAGCTTAGAAATTTGTTCCAATTTTGATCTTTCCATGCTGGACAATGATATTATCAAAAAAATTCACTTCATATCCAAATTCCAACAAGAAGTGATCTATTTTTCTGATTACTAATTCAGCTCCTAATGAAAGGTGGTGCGTTGCCTTGCGAAAGCTTTGAACTGTAAAATCTGGTTCGCATGCCACTAGTTTATTGAATTTCGATGTGTATCTGTCAGATGATAGCGGAATATTTGATGTCCATCCTATTTGCAATGTTGGAGTTATACAATATTTCGATGGATAGAAGTCCTTTAAAAACTTAATGAGTACATAAGGCTTAAAAAAAGCTGTATGCTTGCTGTTAACAACAAGGTTCAGACTCTTTGCTCCCGTTTCAGTATAATTCCCTTCATAAATATTCAAATAGCTTAAGCGAATCTCAGGTAAAACAAAAAAATAATCTTTGTGTCCTGGTATATACACCTTAAACTTATAACCTCCATCAATCCTCGTTAACAAATCGTAACTGTTATGATGATTATTGGCAGTTCTACTCAGCCCCGGAAATTTGATTTTTCTATCTATAATATAATGGTTGTAAGAACCTAATACAATTAGGTTTACATATGCATTATTTTGTATCCATCCAATAGATGGACCTATATAAACAGAGTCCCAATCTCCCTTTCCTACCTGCTCCTTCCACTGAATCTTCGAATGAGTATAACCAGCACCAGCTGAAAAGTTTAATGCCTTAAAGAAGAGATGACTACCCCCTAATGTAAAACCATAAGTATCTGTATTAAAGGCAAATTGACCTAGATTGGCAATTGAACCTTGGACCCTCTCTTGTCGATAAAAGTTACCAATAGGCGTTAGCCAAAGCCTGGTATGAGTCACGTCCAATACACATTGCTCTTTATCCTTTTGATCAAACTTACATCGATCACACCAGAAAAATTTCTCAGAACTTTCCGCAATTGTATCCGCAACCAGTGTTTGGTTGTGTAAATTTGCCAGAGGCAAAGCTCCAAATAACACAGGACTGAGGCGTGGCAGGTTATCAGCAAATTGATCGGCAGGTATAGTTAATAGAAGCCTCAAAACAGTTATGAAGTCCGGATCAGTTGAAAAGTCCTTTTGGACAATACCAGGGCAAAATAAATAGTCTGCAACAGCTCTTGCATTCCCCTTCAAAGAGCCAATTGGAACAGGCAAGACTGATGATGAGAACTCGATAATAAGTTCGGCAAAGGTGTCTTGATAATCTATAAAATAGTGCAATGGACTTGTTGATGGGAGTGAATCAAATACACCACTAATTGAATTTGCTGTTAAAAATTTAAACCTGTCTCCGACCTGATAATGGCCGGGTTGAGGATCCGCAGTAAATGTTCCTGCAAGGGTGGCTGTACCTGTCACGAGTAATTGATCACGATTTCCATCGTGATCAATCTCAATAATCAAGTTTCCACTTGGACCTTGGATAAAGTCTCCAATTATATTGATGATCCCTACCGATGCTCCTGGATTTACCGTTCCGTTATTTATCGTTGTACCTAGAGTTCCGTTTCCAGTGAATGTACCGGGTGCATCAATGGTAGTAAGGCTCGAAGTTTCTAGACTTCCACCATTCAATGATAAAGTTCCAGCAGCAACCGTTGTCGGTCCTGTATAGGTATTGACTCCACCTAGGGTGAGGGTTCCGGCTCCAGATTTGATGATGCCTCCACTACCTGAAATCCCTCCACTATAAGAGCCATCTCCTGAGGTTGTGAGAGTATTGGCATTTAACTTCACAGTTGTGCTCAGAGTCCCATTAAGCATTCCAATCGTTTGATCTGATGCAATTTCAAAACTTCCACTATTATTAATGGTGAGGTTACTTTTGATCCCTAGGACACCCGTTGCTGATATCAGAATCGCCCCTGTATCTTCAATTGTCGTTGCTCCAGTATAGGTATTGGCTCCACTTAGGGTGAGGGTTCCAGTGCCACTTTTGGTGATTCCTCCACTGCCTAAAATCACTCCAGCATATGATCCACCCCCTGCAGTTTCAAGAGTCTTGGTATTTAAATTCACAGTTGTGCCCAGAGCCCCATTAAGCGTTCCAATCGTTTGACCTGATGCAATTTCAAAACTTCCAGTACTATTAATGGTGAGGTTACTTGCGACCCCTAGGACGCCCGTTGCTGATATCAGAATCGCCCCTGTATCATCAATTGTGGTTGCTCCGGTATAGGTATTAGCTCCGCTTAAGGTGAGGGTTCCGGTTCCAGATTTGATGAGGTCACCTGCTCCTCTCATCACGCTAGAATAGGTTCCATTTGTGTTCTGGTCGAACTCCACTGTCGCGTTGTTTAAGATGGTTCCTTGCAAACCGGCTGTCGTTCCTGCAAGCGTTCCAGCAGAAACCGTCGTCCCTCCACTGTAGGTATTGGCTCCATTTAGGATAAGGATTTCGGACCCATTCTTTATCAGTGACCCTGTTCCAGAAATTATCCCTGAATACGATCCCTCCATAATCCTAACGTTATTATTTATTAAAAATATTCTGCCTATCCCATTGAGGATATCTATTGATCTAGTCCCAATACCTGTTTCAAGAATTAAACTTGCACTACTATTAGTGATTTGAAGATCAGGGTTAACTCCAAGTGTGCCAGCTCCAGATAATACCAAATCTATCATATCACCAGAAATTATTGTTTTGCCAACCCAGGAGTCGTTCACTCCGGACAGGACAAGTTGTCCCTTTTCAGTTGAAAAGTTTCTTTTTATTTCTATGCTTTTACTACCAAAAATGTTTCCTGAAATGAGAAACGATGATGTGAACTGATTGATGAAAATGTCTTTCACCAAGGCAAGATTAGAATTAAGCTCATGCTTGTCCAGGGGCACTGCGACGGTAATCCCACCAGACATTTCAAGCGTACCACCTGTAACAAGAAAACTCTTATTACCCCCAGCCCCCCCCCCAAACAGTAAAGTATCTACACTAAAAGTGCCATCGACTACCACAAGTGTTGAAGGAGTGACAGCAAAGCCTGGAAGTTCTACCATTGCATCATCCGCGTCAGGGATTGAAAAAGGTTCGCCAACTGGAGGAATCCAATTAAGAGGATCATTCCAATTGTTTGAAGAAAGTGAGAGGTTAACCCATTCCCATGTGGCAGCAGTAACAGAGCTACCAATAAGACAAAACACAATCATTAAGAATGAAAATTGCTTTTTTATTGACATACACTGATCCTCCATGTACCCAAACTAATAGATGAATAAACTAGTAATTGTCAACATCAACAAAAGCTATGCAGTCTCTTTTGCGATTCGCCAAGGGAAAGCCTCCAGATATAAAGGTCTTGCAAAAGAAATTCCAAGCTCTCTCTACTCATTCTAGATGGCGCGGGGCTGGAGCAGTGGTTAGCTCGTTGGGCTCATAACCCAAAGGTCGGAGGTTCGACTCCTCCCCCTGTTAAATTTTCCTACGCTAACTCATGAGATAGATTGGGCGGCATAGCTCAGTTAGTAGAGCAACGGAATCATAATCCGCGCACCACCTCCCCCTCACTTCCCCCGAGATAGATCCCAAAAATGAGCTCGCGACCTCCAAAGAAGTGCTCGAATCAAAACTTAATACCCCCATCCAAACTTTTGTCTACCCTTTCGGCCGCTTCAATCCACAAGTGCATTCTCTCGCCAAAAAGCATTACCCCTACCTCATGCGCATTGGCAATGCCCTCAACCACTCATGGACCAATTTCTAGCGACTTTTCTATCGGATCAATATTGATACTTAGAAATTTGTTCCAATTTTGATCTTGCCATGCTGGACAATGATATTCTCATAGTATACACAAGCCCTTGAAGTCAATCGAAGTAGGTTCTATTCAACCTAAGAGAGCTTTTTTTTTGATATGAAAGGATCGATGGAGTAGGCTCGAATTGCCTCTTCCCTCCCCGGAATTTCCACTTCTGATAGATCTTCAAAGGTAAAACGATCCTTCACTTTTTCATAGACGCTCTCGGAGATAATGATCGCTTTGTTGACTCTCTTGGTGAGCCGTTCTAGACGAGAGGCGACATTTACGGTGTCCCCAATTGCAGTATACTCCATCCGTCTCTCCGATCCAATATTCCCTAAGACAGCAAGACCTGTATGGATGCCTATTCCCATTTTAAGACGCGGTTTCCCCTCCTTCTCCCACTTATCGGAGAGTCTCTCTAGATGCAGTTGCATATCTATGGCGGTTAGTACGGCGTGGAGCTCTTGCTCGTCATCTTCAAGAGGGGCTCCAAACTCCACCATCACACCATCACCGATAAATTTATCTAGGGTTCCCCCATAGTTGAAGATCACTTCGATCATCACTTTGAAATATTCGTTGAGCAGCTTGAGCACCTCTTCTGGAGGGAGTTTCTCCGCCATACTGGTGAAATTCCGGATATCAGAGAAGAGGAGGGTGACTTTTTTGCGCTCCCCTTCAAGGAAAATAGGTCTATCTTGTTTGAGGATTCCCTCGAGGGCGTGCTCTGAGACATAGCGGGTGAATCCCATTTTGAGTCGCTCTCTCTCTTCAAGACCATTAGCCATCGTATTGATTGCTACGGAGAGCTCGTCGAACTCGTCATGTGTATGGAGGGATGAACGGTGAGAGAGATCTCCTCTTCCAAGTCGTTTAACGGTTTTGCATAGAGTTGCGAGGGAGGAGGTGACGAGGGTGGAGAGAAAATAGGCAAAAACGACCCCTATAGAGATGGAGATTAGAAATGCAATGAGTCCGTAGAGAAGCAGTTTTTCCAGCTCTAAATAGATCTCTTCTGTGCGTACATCGATCCCTAAGATGGCGACTCGTTTACCACTTTTATCGAAGATAGGAGCGTATCCTGAGACCCAAGTTCCGGATTGATCGGAAAAGATTTGAATGGGGACAATGGAAGCAGTGATATCTGTAGGATACTGCATATGTTCGGGGTGAAGCTCGTCAAAATGGATCATCTCTTCCTCCGCTTTCGAATCGAAATTCAGAAAGAGAAGCTCGTAATGGGAGTCGGGATCTTGGGTAAGCAGATAGACATACTCAACGTTGATATCTGACTTCTCGATCGATTTGCGTATAGCTTGAAGCTCATTTGAGATCCCTCTCAATGCAGGTGAAAAGCGATCTCTCTTACTATCTATGAATCTCTCTACTTGATCTGGATCGATAAACTGTTCGGAGTTATTGACAACTAAGAGCATTGAATTCCGAATCCCGTCCAGAATAAGGCGAGACGCCTCTCCATAGATGATGAAGAGACCGATCAGAGCGCTCATAAGTCCTAGAGAAATAAACGAATAGAATAATCTCGTTCGAAACTTCATCCCCCCCTCCTTCTCTTCTTATAGCAGCCAAGATATTTGTAGCGAGAATTTGTTTGAGAGGATAGAGTTGGATTTTTATTCATTGGGGTAAATGTATGCGAATTTTCCTATGTCTATTCTTCTATCTCTTTTCTTTTCAATCTTTTGCTGAGGATGACACGCGCCACTTTGATCTCCCTGATTTAGAGCTCTTTACTTTTGAGGGATCGGGATCTATTGAGATTCAGCAGGGCGAGAAAAATCTACTCATTCTCAAGGGAGATCGGGCAGAGGTAGAGATCGACCAGGGCAGGTTAACAGTGAGTCAGGCAGAGGGGGTAGAGGGAAAACTTATCGTAAGAGATCTGAAGAGAATTCACCTAGAAGGGAGTGTTGCTGTCGATATCGATCGATTGGAGGGAGAAAGTCTAATGGTTGAGATGGGTGGAGAGGGAGAGAGTCTGCTGGAGGGAACCATCGACCTAAAACATCTAGCTCTCATAGTTCGCGCTGGGGATCGAGTCCTCCTCCGGGGAAGGGTTGGAGAAGCGATGGTCTATATGGAGGGGTCAGCCATGTTTGAAGATGATGAACTGATAGCAGAGAACAGCATAACTTGGGTTTCGGAATGAGTCGAACAAAAAAATGGATCTATAGTGCGATTATTCTCCTCTTCGGGCTACTTCTCACCTCTGTCGCGCTACTCCCAACGCTCCTCTCCACAGGAGGAGGTAAGCGCTACGTCACGGCTCTTATTGAAAAGTCGAGTGGAGCTAAAGTTACGATCGAGGAGCTCTCCTTTAGCTGGATGGGCGATCAGAAGATCGATCGCTTCACATATGATGATGGAGAGGGGGTACGCCTCGGATTCGACCAACTTGTTAGCAGCTGCTCCTTCTGGAATCTCCTCTTTAGAAGCGGAAGCGTAGGTGAGACTCGATTACAGGCTCCCTGGGTAAACTTTCAGACCAGACCCTCAGTGAAGCAGCCAACCGGTGTGGTAAAAGGTGGCAAGAAGCAGGAGAAAGCTGGCGAGTTCTGGTCTAATTTCAGTGGGAAGATCATCTTTGAAAAGGGCAGTTTTGACCTTTTTAATAGCTCCATAAAAGATCTCTATTTAGCATTTGGCGCCGATTCGGATCGCTACACATTGATTGCACGAGGCAGAACGGAGCAGAATGCTCTGTATGGCGATTTCAATATCGATATTAAGATCGACAAGTGGATAGAGGGAGTCGCCACTGTCAACAGACTCCCTATTGAAGGGATAGACCAACTGGTCACCTTCTTCAATCCGAAATATCAAGGTCTACTCCTTGCTGCATTGGGAGATTCTCTCAATGTGAACTTGAGTAATGGGAGCTTAAATCTTCGCTCACCGCGCCTTCTCATAGATATCGATACAACCTATCAAAACTCCTCTCTAACCCTCACAAAAGCGGGGCGCATCGCCTGGACGGTCAAACCTCAGATTTTTAATCGCCTTATCGATGGAGCTCAATTGAAAAATGATGCTCAAGCAGAGATCCGTCTTGAATCAGCGACTCTCCCCCTAAAAAATCTAGAAAAACTCAGTGCAGATGGTAACCTCTATTTCTCAGGTGGAAGCCTCTTTTTTGAGGAGATCGAGCAGACGATTTTCATCAGTGAACTTAGCTGCGATTTTCAGACGAATAGACTAAAAGAGTTAGTCGATCTATCCTTCCGAAGTAGCATCAGCACCGCCTCCTCATCAGAGGCGCAAGGAACGGGGAGAGTCACTATTAGAAATCCCCTTGAAAAGAGTCGATTTTTTCCTAAATACGACCTAAGAGTTGATAACTTCCCCGTCGCCCTTATCGATAGTTGGATGAAGAGTGAGAGTGTGAAATATCTTGGGCAGAGTGTGAGCGGAAGGGTGATGAAGTCCGATGAGCGAATGGTTATCTCAGCAACAACTCCCCTTCTCAATATGCCAGAAGCAGAGTTCATCATCACCGATGCAGCGCGTCTGATCAATCCGATATCGCTCACCTATCAGTTGAGAGAGACGCTCTATGACCAGCTTACCCGCCCTGTGATGTTAACGGGCCGACTAAACTCTCTCTCCATTCCCATGGATAGAGAGAGGTTGGAGCTCTCTAAAGCACTCTTCAACCTGCAGCTAAAGGCGCAAAATGTAGGAGTTCAAAATCTACTCGCCCTTGGCACACTCACCCTCCCCTTTATCAACTTGGATTTAGAGGCCAAAACACTCAGTAATATCCAATTTAACGGAACGAGCCGCCTAGATTTCTCTCCTCAGACTCTGGGAATCTCACTCATCGGTTCAGAGGTAGGGGTCAAACTTTCTGGCAGACTCAAATGGGATGGAGAGGTAGAAATCTCTCCCCTTTTAGCGGAATTTGATGGTCAGAAGTTCAAAGGGACACTCGATGGCGCCATTGAAAAGAGCACTTTGATCTTAAAAAAGCCTCTCATAGTTGACTTCCTTCTCGAACCAGAGCAAGTCAATTCGATCCTAGCGAAAGAGGGCAACATCCCCCTTCTTTCAAAAGCGACTCCCTTTCATTTAGAAGTGAGACCAAGTCGTCTACCATTAAGTGAGACGGCTCTCTCCTCACTCTCTCTAAAGGGAAGCGGGCATATCGACAACTTATCAATGTACTCCCCGGTAAATGGCTACGCCTTCAACTTTGAAGATGTTGCCATTGATTTCGATTTTGATGGGAAGCGTGACTCGCGGCTGATCCATTTCGAGGCAAGAGCTCTGGAGAACGGAAAGAGTGGCGGTCAGATAGAGTTGGAGATTAAAACTCCTACTCAAGTCAAAGTGATAGTGAAGGGTTTCTCTTCGCAAATCGCCGATGCATTTTTTGGGATGCGAGGGCAACTTCCTGATATGATCGGAGCGACACTCAACTTAAACTATCAGATGGTTACGAAAGGTGATAAACAGGAGATAGACCTTAAAATCGACAGCCCCGATTTCTCGTTGGAGGGCGCCTTTACCGTAGGTGATCAACTTGAGCTGAGAACGCCCCGCAGAGCTCTTAAAATGGGCTGGAATATCAGCGAAGAGGCGTATGACGCCTTCCAAAGATGGCAGCGACCAGGAGTAGCTGAGACGCCCAATAATCCCCTCTTTACAATTGAAGGGCGCTCTAAGATAAAAATTGAGGTCTCACCCCTTAGCATTCCTGTCAAAGAGAGAGGGAAGGGCATCCCTAAATTGGACTTTAATCTCCTCAAATCGCTCTTCGATGTCCATCTCCGTATCGATGACCTAACACTTAAACAGAGAATAGAGACGACACTCAGTCGCTTTGACTTCAATATTGCAAAGCAAGCGGTTGGGAACACTCCTATGGAGTTCAAATTTAATGGCTCACTCCGCACCCATTCCAGCGGGCAGTCGGGACGGGTCAGAGGAGAGGGCGAGCTTGAAAACTTTCTCTCCTCAGAGGGCCATTTCGACCTAAGTAATGTGACGACAGAGATCCACGCTACTATCAAAAATCTTCCAACCCTATTCATTGATGCGCTGACCCGTCTCGATCAAAATGGCGGCTATCCCCCTTCAGCCTTTTTGGGTGACCTTATGAACGCTACCTTTGATGCTGACATTCAAAAGAGCCAAGGGTCGATCTCGATGGATGTCGATGCGACCGGTTGCCGCGGAACTTTTTCAGGAGTAGTTTCCGATGGAACGCTCTATCTGCGTGAACCGATCCAGGCTGTATTCACCGTGACGCCGCAGCTTAATCGCATCTTAGAGAAGAGCGCCAACCTTATCGTTGTCGGAATGGAGAAACCCATTCTCCTCCACATCAACCCAAAAGGGTTCTCCGTACCGCTTAAAGATCTCCACATCCGTAATATGAATTTCAACTATGGCCAGCTCGATCTAGGGCAGATCGTCTGTGAAAATAGCGGGAGCGCCTCAGATGTGAGCAGTCTGCTCAAAACAGATGGCACTAAACATAGCTCCTTCTGGTTTGCTCCCATGGAGTTCAACATGCGCTCAGGAAAGATGTATGTCGACCGCACCGAAATCCTCTACAACCAAGCCTACCAAGTCTGTCTATGGGGAAAAGTTAACTTCGTTCGTCGCTATGTACAAATGACCCTTGGACTCACGGCACAGACCCTCGGCTCAGCGCTGCGCATCTCAGGACTTAGCCCCAATTACGTCCTCAAAGTGCCCGTCGAAGGTCCCTTTGGGAATGTCAAGATCGATAGCGGCGCTGCTTCAGGAAAGATCGCCTTCCTTATCGCAAGGAAGCAGATCGCTCCCCAGGCAGGCATCTGGGGCCAAGTCCTTGGCGCCATCGGCGATCTCGCCGATGACCAGTCAGACGTCCCCCCGCCTAAGCCCCCCTTCCCCTGGCAGAAGAGGCGTTAAACCCCGAGCCCGAAATGGTTAACTTCTATAGATTTGTAAGACACCCATCTTGGATTTCTGTTAGAGACTTCCACTTTTTTCACCAATGGACTTCCTGGTCCACTATAGAAGTTAGGGAACTCTCCAAGAATAAATGCATCGATAAAAGCATACAGATTGTAGCTATTCTCTTCTTCCATCATTTGATAGATCCGGTTTAATGTCTCTTTAGAACTGGGAAGATTGTTCTTCATCTCAAACTCTAAAATATCAATGATAGTTGATTTATCTTCCACAACCCTCTTTATATATGGGAGGTTGTACTCGATTTCAGTCTCTATAATCCTGAAATGTTCCCATCTGTGTGTGGCCAACTCTTTTGCTCTATTTAGATAGGGAAGTGCACTTTCGATCCCTTCTTCCTTTTCTATTGCTCGGAAGAGCACTAAGAAGAGATCAGGATTTCTTCTCTCCTCTGCTTCTACAATAAAGGCGTTTAAACTCTCTCTATCTGGAAAACATTCAAAATACCGAACTGTTGGATTGATCTGCCAATTAACTACTCTCTCAGAATCTTGAGGGATAGCCTTGAGCAGCTCAATTGCCAAGTCTGGCCTAACAGGTAAGAGTGTACCGAAAATTAACATTAAGTCAGGGTTAGCATATGCATCATCCCGAGTATGGAGGATCTCAATCACATTTTTGACCTCTTGATCGAGGTGTCCATGTAGATGTGAAAATTTAGTTTCAACTTCAATGAGTTTTAACCCAACTAAAAATGGAGTATTTCGCTTGGAAGCTTCATCAGTACTGTCTCGATAGGCTTGCAGAATTTTATCTATTTGGGGCAATTGATAGGTAGCTGCAACATAGAGCATGGCTCTAAGCTTGTCTTCCCGCTCATACTTATAAGCCTCGGGCACTTCTCGACTTGCTTGATAGTTCGCGAAAACTTTTTCCAAAGCTCTCACTGCTTCATCTATTTTTCCTAGCTTTCCATAAATATAAGCTTCAGTGGCAGGGAGCTCTTTGACCCCTCTTTCCTGAAAGAATCCCCTTCTCAGTTCTTCTTCAATTAGTATTATTTGTAGCATTGGGTCAGAGATAAGTTCGGGGCATGTTTCTCTAAGATTTAAAAGGGTCTGACGAGCCTCTTCATCACTCTGGTACTTTGAGAGCTCAAGCCCACATATAAAACGCCAAATTGGTTCTTCGATCTGAGAGGCGTATTCTAGTGCTAAGTTAGAATCAAACGGGGCAACTCTTATAGATAGATCTGATAGAAAGTCACCTTTATCATCGGGGTCAACTTGATCGATGAATGTGGCTATTTTTTTACATTTTTCTTGAAGAGAGAGCTGCTCTTGCAGTTGGAGGGCCG
>JAAKFF010000050.1 GCA_011065165.1 Chlamydiota bacterium | reverse complement strand
ATGAGAAAGAGAGAAGTGAGTTTCACTTTAAATCTTTCGGAATAATGGGGGGGCTAGGACACCACTCTGCGGTCGCTGAGATCTTTGGCAGATATAAGTTTTCAGGATTCGGTGCTTGGCTCCTATGGCGCTTGATCTATTGGACGAAACTGCCTGGATTGGATAGAAAACTAAAGGTCGCTCTGACCTGGATCCTCGATACGATGATTCCAAATGAAGCTGTGCAGATTAAAACAGCGCCGGACCAAGGAATTGCTCACCTCCACTTTGAAGTGGGCGAAGAGGTCTTCCGTGAGGGAGATATGGGAGACTACCTCTACATCATCGTAAACGGGGAAGTGGAGGTCTTCACCACTGAGAATGATGAGGAGAGGGTGATGGGGAGGCTTGGTAAGGGTGAATATTTCGGGGAGATGGCTCTCCTCAACCAGCGCTCACGCTCTGCCACTGTCCGCTGCAGCGCCCCAGTCGATCTCTTGGCTCTTAAAAAGAGCGATTTTGGTGTTTTAATCTCCAGTTTCGATGAGCTAAAAAAGGGCTTCGAACAGACTGAAAAAACTCGAACAAATGATTTAGGTTAACTGATGAAAGAGAAAAAAAGTATTGTGATCCTGGGAGCAGGATTTGGCGGCGCTTATACGGCGATGTATCTAGAAAAACATCTGAAGAGATCTAAGGATGCATTCGAGATCGTTCTCGTTAACCGTGAAAACTACTTTGTCTTCCAACCGATGCTTGCTGAGGTGGTGGGAGGATCGCTAGGTATCCTAGACACGATCAACCCTCTTAGAAAGCTCCTCCCCAATACAAACCTCTTTATCCGAGAGGTGGACTCTATCGATATAGAGAAAAAGCAGATCACCCTCTCTCCTAAATACTCTCACTCCTATAAAGAACTCAACTATGACCATCTGGTCTTGGCACTGGGAACTGTGACGGATTTTCGAGGGCTAGCAGGACTCCATGAACACGCCCTCCCCTTCAAAAATCTTGCCGATAGCATCGTCATTCGCAATCAAGTGATCGAGGTCTTGGAGAGTGCCGCGTGCGAAGAAGATCCGAAGCTCAAAGAGAAGCTCCTCACCTTCGTCGTGGGGGGTGGAGGATTTTCCGGGACAGAGGTGGTTGCTGAAGTGAATGACCTAGTACGCAATTTAGTGAAGCACTATCCGTCGATCGACCCTAAGCAGGTTCGCGTCATCCTCATCCACAGCAAAGATCGGCTCATGGAGAGGGAACTTGGCGAATCTTTAAGCCACTACGCCGGAAAACTGCTACAAAAACGAGGCGTTGAAATCCGATTTAATACCCATCTCATCTCAGCAACACCTGAAGAAGCTCTTCTCGACTCGGGAGAAAAAATTGGTTCTAAAACGATCATCTCCACGGTCCCCTCTTCTCCCAACCCTCTTCTGGAGACGCTTCCTCTGCACTTAGAGAGAGGAAAAATTGTCACCGATTCAGGAATGCAGGTGGAAGGAGAGAGCGATCTTTGGGCGCTTGGCGATTGCGCAGCCATTCCGAACTTAGAGGGGAAGGGTATCTGCCCTCCCACTGCACAATTTGCCATTCGAGAAGCGAAAATTCTCGCCCATAACATCGCAAGCAGCATCATAGGAGGAGAGAAGAAGGAGTTCCGGTTTAAAGCTCTTGGAATGATGGGGGCGCTCGGCCACCACTCAGCAGTCGCTGAACTCTTTGGGAGGTTTAAATTTTCAGGAATACTCGCTTGGATCTTATGGCGGATGATCTATTGGATGAAACTCCCAGGAACGGGAAGGAAACTAAAAGTGGCGCTCACTTGGATCCTCGATACGATGATCCCCATCGAAGCTGTGCAGATTAAGATGACACCGACTCAAGGGATCGCGCAGCTCCATTTTGAACCGGGTGAAGTGATCTTCCATGAGGGAGATGTGGGCGACTATCTCTATATCATTGTAACGGGAGAGGTGGAGGTCTTCACCACTAAAGATGGAGAAGAAAAGATGATCGCCAAGCTTGGTAAAGGGGAATATTTCGGGGAGATGGCCCTTCTCAATCAGCGTTCACGCTCTGCCACTGTTCGCTGCCTCGAGCCCGTCGATATCTTAGGACTTAAAAAGAGCGATTTTGGTATGCTGATTTCCAATTTTAAGGAGCTCAAAAAGGATTTCGAAGAGACTGAGAAAACGCGCAAAAAGGAAATTAATTAACCTCTCATGGACATTTGGCTTGATTGCATAGATGCAAAGACAGTTCAATTTGGAGAGCTGCTCGGTATTCTCTCAGGAGTGACCACCAACCCCTCCCTCATCTCTGAATCTGAAAAGAGTCTCGAAGAGCTCTTAACGGAAATTCTCGCTCTGCAGAGAGGTCCCGTGGCAGTTCAAGTCACAGTTCCCAACCACTCGGGGATCATTGAACAAGCTGAGACCTTGCGCGACTTCTCTGAGCGCATCATCGTAAAGATACCTGTCACGCAAGAGGGGCTCAGAGCGATCTCTACCCTCGCCTATCTGCAAATTCCAGTTATGGCCACAACGATCTTCACGACGAGCCAAGCTCTCTTCGCCTGCCACGCTGGAGCTGACTATCTCGCCCCCTATTTTTCAAAGATGGAGAGTCCTCTCGATCGACTTGAGACCACTCTTCTCATGCTCGATCGTTATGGTTTCGATACAAAACTTCTGGTGGCCTCGCTGAAAACAGTCGAACAGATCGACGACTGTCTCGATTTAGGAGTCGATTGTATCACCATAAAGAAGGAGCTCTTTGAATCGTTCATCGCCGATCAACCCAAGACCTTTGAATCGCTGGAGCGCTTCTCAAGGGATTGGAAAAACGCCAAACCCTCAAAACTCCTATCATGAGATATGAGAGCACAAGGCTTGCGATCACATACGCACTACTTGCGGCCTTCTCCTATGCTGTCTTAGCCTATCTTATTCAGGTCACCGAGCACCATCTTCCCAATGCCGTCCTCATCTTTTTCCGGCAGGCGATCGCTCTAATGATTTTACTTCCGATCATCCCTTTTAAGTTGGGCTCTTTCAAAGCGCTTCGCACTAAGGAGTTCCCCCTCCACATGCTCCGTACCTTCGCCTCTCTCTCCTCAATGTTCTGCCTCTACTTCGCGCTGCGCCATCTCTCTCTGACTGACGCCGTTCTACTCACCTACACCCGTCCGCTCTTCATCCCCCTTGTCGTCTATCTCTGGTTCCGCAAAAAATGGACGACAAACACATGGGTGGGGCTCTTAGTAGGGTTTTTGGGAGTCATTCTGATCCTCGATCCCAGTAAAGAGATCTTTCATGTCGCCTCACTTGTTGGACTAGGTGCTGGGATGTTTGGAGCCGTCGCATTCACGATCCTCCGTCGTCTGACGAAGACAGAACCCCCAGAGCGCACGATCTTCTACTATATGGCACTCTCTATTCCCCTCGCTGCCTTACCTATGGCAGGCTCATGGCAGACGCCCACACCCCACGCATGGGGACTCCTCGTTGTGATCGCAGTCGTTGCGATCATCTACCAGATGTTTCTCTCCCGCGCCTACCGCCATGCAAAAGCGGTGAAGGTCGGATCTCTGCTCTATTCAAGTGTCGCCTTTGCCTATCTCTTTGAGTTCTTTTCAGGAAATAGATCCCTCCCCCTCACTGCCCTAGTTGGAATGGTATTGATTGTCGTCGGATCGATCGTCGCACTAAGAGATCAGAAACAAGAGTAACAGGAGCAGAGCTCAGAAATTAACTACCACAGAGATCACAGAGAGGGAGTCGGACCCCTTGGATCTGTTGGTTGAAGACAAGGTGATCGTAGAAATCAAGTCTGTAAGGGATCAAACACCTGATTATTTAACCTCTCTCTGTGATCTCTGCGATCTCTGTGGTTTTTTTCTCCCCTATCGGTGACTTTTTCATTTGAATGGCTAAAGTCCAATTAGAAAGAGGTGGAGATTGAGGAATGAAGCCCTGCTCTATCCTTTTAGGACCATGTGGGGAGTTAGGCGTGCCACGCGGTTGGCTAGCTTAGCCTCTTCGACTGCCTCGACGACGGAATCTACATCTTTATAGGCGTCGGGCATCTCTTCGGCGATCGTGCGGCCTGAACTAGCACGTACAAGAACGCCTTGCTTCTCCATATGGGTGACAAGATCCTTTCCTCTCCACGACTTGAGCGCCTGAACGCGGCTGCGCGCACGACCCGCCCCATGACAGGAGCTGCAGAAGGTGAGGGGATTACCTAAACCCACGAGTAGATAGCTGGCGCGTCCCATATCGCCGGGAACAAGAACGGGTTGCCCTGTCTTCTTAAAGAGGGGGGAGAGCTCCTCGGCGCCGGGTCCGTAGGCGCGCGTCGCGCCTTTACGATGGACGCAGAGTCGTCTGCCTTCGTGCGTTTCGAACTTGGCGATATTGTGACAGACATCATAGAGAAGCTTGACCTCTTGCATGGGAATGGAGCAGACCTCGTGAAAGGCTTGTCGCACTTCATGAAGAATCTGCTGGCGGTTGTTAAAGGCGAAGTTTGCTGCCCCGGCCATTGCAGCAAGGTAGCTCTGTCCATCTTGGCTTTGAATGGGAGCCGCCACTAGCTGGCGGTCGGGCAGCCCTTCATGGTACCCTTTTTTAACGTAGCTGTTTAGGGTATCCTGGCAGACTTGATGGCCAAATCCGCGTGAGCCGGAATGGATGAGCGCATATGTGATCCCCTCTTCCACTCCCCACTCTTTCGCGATATCATCCAGAAAGAGTTTTTGGATCTCTCCGATCTCTACAAAGTGATTCCCTGAGCCGATGGTGCCAAGCTGTTTGGTTCCTCTCTCTCTGGCATGGAGTGAGATCGCATCAAAGTCGGCATCTTCAATGCACCCATTGCTCTCGGTGTGATCTAAATCTTCGGGAAAGCCGAACCCTTGCTCGATCGACCAGCGCGACCCGTGCTGGAGTAGCGCTCTATAATCGGCATCGGAGAGCTTCTTCGCTCCTCTCTGTCCATGGCCAACCCCTGATGGAACGAGTGCATGGATGCGATCGATCAGATCCTTCTTCATCGAGTCGGTAAGATCTTTGAAGGGAATGGGAATAATTGCTAAGCGTACGCCGCAGTTGATATCGTACCCAACGCCGCCGGGACTGATCACTCCCTCATTTAGATCCATGGCGGCCACCCCACCAATCGGAAAGCCATAGCCCCAATGGATATCTGGCATGGCGATAGAGTAGCCAACAATGCCGGGCAGGTAGGCGACATTGCGCAGCTGCTCGAGAGGCCGCTCGATATCCATCTCCTGAATCAGCTCCTCTGTTGCGATGAGAAGCCCCGGCACGCGCATCCCTCCAACCTTAGGAACGATATAGGTAGCAGGCCCTATTTTTTCTAAATCAGACATCGACGATCATCTCCCAGGTTAAAGCTCTACCCCTCTTCTGCACACTACCATGAAAGCTGACAGCTTTAAAGGGTGTTCCCATCTCCTGGTCCGCGCGTCTCACAATATCATTCAGCTGGATGATGATCTCCTCGAGAGTTTTTACCTGTTGCTGAGGAATAAGATGGGGAAGAAGCTCTGGACACTCAAAGGCGAGGGCGATTTGGGCGTTCCAAAAGAGCTGCTGGATGCTCTCTCCATTGATATTAAAGGCAATATCGGCAACATGCTCGATCTCTTCGAAAGGGGGCAGGAGATCGAGTGTCCAGATCGGCTCATAGGATAGCCCGCTATGGCTCTCGTAGAGATGGAGATTTTGGAAGTATAGTGGCAGGGGCTCGAAGGCCCTCTTCCACTCTTTTGCCAGAAAGGGAGAGCGGCCGAGTGTCACATGTTTGAGAAATTCACGGTGGTCGAGTGCGTACCCCTCTTCATCGAGAAAAGTAGAGAGCTGCTCTTGGTAGAGAGCGATAGGATCTCCCTCACCGAAGGGCTCCACATGCCAAGTGACCACCTTTGGATCACGCCTGGGGAGGAAGAGACAGGAGTCAAAGATTCCTACGGGTCCAACGGAGAATTGGGGGCGGGGAAGGCGGGGAATGAGCCCCTTAATCTTCTGGTAGGAGCTCTCCCCAAGAAAGGCGAGTGTAAGGTGGCGATGGGTAGCTTTAAGGGTGCGGCTATCTGGAAGCTCGTCTGGCCAAGGGGCATGAACCTCCACTCCAAAAAATAGCCGCTTTTGATCGGAATCGTTCTGAGTCATGATTGCAAAAACACCCATTTTCGTGAAGAGAGATAGATCGCTACGGAATAGGAGGCGCCAGCAATGACTTGGCTGAGGTAGGCGTTCACATCGAAACGGAGCAGCATAGTCAAGACGGTAAGATTGAGCAGATAGGCAAGCCCCATGAAGAGGAGGAATTTCAGGCTCTCTTGAAGATACCTTCCCTTTGAGCGAAAGACAAAGTTTTTATTCATGAAAAATGAGAAGAAGAAACCTACTAAATACCCCCCAGCATTGCTCAGGTAGGCCCCCACACCAAGGAACATGAGAAAAAAAATAAGTGAATAGCCCAGAGCGGTATTCAAGACTCCAACGAGGGAGAAGCGTCCTAGAAGAGTCATCTCCTTATTAATCCTACTCATCGCTCTTTTTGCCCATTACAAAATATTGTCCGCCCAGAGGAAGCCAACTCAAGAAGCGCTCGGCAGCTCTCAATGCGCGAAGTGAAGCTGGGAAAAAGAGGCAATATTCGCTCTTTGTTGGCTCGATCGATATAGCTTTCATCAACCTCTTTAGCTCTTGTTTTGGCACAAGCACTACCCCTTTGTCAAAGGGACAGTTGGATACAATTCTTCGTGTGATGGGGTTAAAGGGATTATGTTCAAAAATGCACACCTCTCCCCCTGGAGTCAAAAGGCTCTGAATCTGCTGCATCACTAGTGGCCTATCACGTGGTGGCACATGGTGGATGACTCCTGCTAAAAAGATGAGATCAAAGCTCTCCGAGGACTCCTCAAGAGTGTCAAGGATTGTAACTTTGGGATAATTTTGCCGCGCACTCTCCAAACTCTTCAATGAGATGTCGCTTCCATAGATCTCAGAGCCTTGAAATGCTTCCAGGAGATGGGGAAGGCTCAGTCCAATGCCACATCCAAAGTCTAAGATCTTCTTAGGAGTGCGATCTAAACTCCGTTTAAGTAGCTGAACTTTATAGGCAGAGAAATAGTCACGTGAGGAGCTAAAAAAAGAGAGTTGATCTTCAAGAAGCTCTTCATAATTATCGGTATATTCGTCAAAGTCTACGATTTCGTCGGTCATATGATACTACGGTTTGTTAAAATTTATCTCTTCTTCAACAAGATAGAGAGGCCTTCCTTTGACCTCGTCGAAAATCGCTCCGATATACTCTCCCATCACTCCTAAGAAAAATAGCTGAAACCCTCCAAAAATGGAGATCAAAATGCTGAGGGTCGTCCAACCGGAGGGGGTGTTATGGCTAATAAAAAAGTTAATGAGGCTAAAGAGTCCAGAAAAAAGGCCGATAATCGCCATAATCACTCCGATAATTATAGAGAACTGCAGGGGCTTTTTACTGAATGAGACGATACCCGATGAAGCAAAGGTCAACATGCGAGACCAGTTGTACTTGCTACTGCCTGCAATCCGTTCACAGGGAGAGTACTCAATCCCCTTACTTCGAAACCCTACCCATTTGAATAGTCCTCGCAAGAATTGGTTGCGCTCCCGGATTTTTTCTCTGAACACTGTGGAAATGCGCCTAGAGATCAACCTGAAGTCAGCCTCACCGGATGCTAATGATACATTTGAAAACCAATTCATCACACGGTAGAAACTTCTCGAGGCGAGCCTCTTTAAAGCGCTCTGATCTCGAGACTCTTTACGGATGGTATAGACCAGGTCATTCCCCTCTTCGTACGCCTCAAGCATGAGCGGAATAAGCTCTGGAGGATGCTGAAGATCTGAGTCCATCATGATGATGATGTCGCTATCAGAGTGGTCGATGCCGGCAACAAGTGACATCTGATGGCCAAAACGCCGGCTTAGAGCCAGAGCCTGAACCCTCTTATCTCTCTCGGCCAATTCCCGCAAAATATCTAGGGAGCGATCAGAACTTCTATCCATCACAAACAAGATATTCCAACTATATCTGTCATTTAATGTGTTGAGTACTTTTGAGAGAGAGGCGTGGAATGTTTCGATCACCTCTTCTTCATTATATACAGGACAAATTACACTTAGAGTTGGCAAGGGCTTCGTCATCACCTCTCCAACATTAAATCTAGTGGCTTTTCCCAAGAAGTCAATTCCATATCTCCTACCAGATCAAGAAGGAGCCGATTGTCCCCATAATGCGTTTTCATGTCAATAGAGCGCACCATCCTCTCGCTCTGACAAACATCGATCTCGCCCCCACTCTTTTCTAAAAGATAGGAGAGCATTGTTTTAAGGGCTATTGGCCTCCCAGAACATGCATTTATCACCCTCCCAAAAGCGCCTTCAGTTTGGATCAATTTCCAATAGATCTCTACTGTATCCTGAATAGAGAGAAAGTCCCTTTGGACATCGATATTTCCTGTCTCAATCTTCCCTTTTCTCCCCTGCTTCATAATCGCTTTGATCTGTCTCACAAAGTTACCGATAGCCATATGCTCCGGCATCCCTGGTCCCACAATCGTGAAAGGACGCACCACCAACAGTTTTCGATGCGACTGAGCCCAATTGAGAGCCATTTGGGTCTGGGTAAATTTACTGATTCCATACAATGAGTAGGGGTTAGGCGCAAAATCTTCTGAGATAGGAAGCGACTGCTCTGAAACAGTGCCATACTCTGCCGCGCTCCCAACAATCAAAATACGCGTATGGTCAGAGAGCCCTGCTAAATCAAGCGCTTCTAGGAGATGGGCAGCGAAGATCACATTGACATTGAAAATTTCCGAAAGGGAAGTTGAAGTCACGCATCCCGCCAAGTGAAATAGATAGTCAGGCCGGATTTTGGTGATAATGCTCTGGATAGATGGCAGATCTAAGGATAAGGGATGGTGCTCTGCTCCGGGAACTTTCTGGCGACCAAGGGTATGAACGGTGCACCCCTGCGAGAGCAGAAATTCTACCAGATGTCTTCCGGTAAACCCCGATGCTCCAGTAACTAACGCTTGCATAGCATATTCGGAAGGAATTTCTCGGGATCGCTTTCAAAGAGTTCAATGGCTCTCTTGTAATCATCGACACGGCCAATATCGAGCCATTCACACTCCTCTCGATAGCAATTGACAAGCTCTCCATTTTCAGAAAGTTTCATCATCAGGTCAGGGATATTTAAGAATTGACTGGGGCTAACAAACTTTTCAATCGAAGCTCTGTTGATCACATTAATTCCCATACTTACATCAAAAGTGAAGGAGGGTTTTTCCCTATATTGAACCAGCCGACCATTCTCATCATGGTCTACCACGCCATAGGCGATATTCACAGTTCTTTTATGCAAGGCAATAGTTGCTGCAGCACGTGACTCTCTATGAGAATTAAATAACTTCTGATAGTCGATGTTTGTTAATAAATCGCCATTCATCAGAAGAAAATTGTCTTCTAACTTTTCCAACATCAAGGCGATCGGACCAGCAGTTCCAAGGGGTTCTTTTTCAAAGGAGTACTCTATTTTTAGGCCGTAACGCTCTCCATCCTGAAAAAAAGCGCGAAAGAGATGCTCCATATATCCGACAGCGAGAATAACGGAGGTAAACCCTGCGGATTTTAACTGCCTAAGAACAATCTCTAATATTGGCATATCACCAATTGGCATCAGCGGTTTTGGCAATACCGTTGTATAGGGGCGTAAACGGGTCCCTTTCCCTCCTGCTAAAATGATTGCTTGCATACTCTTAGACTGCATAAATTCCTGATTTGAAAGAGTGAATGTTCTCATTTACAAACTCAATGCTCTCTATCAATCCTTCCCGCAGAGAGGTCTTAGGCTCCCAATGTAGCAGCTCTCTTGCGCGGGAATAATCACAAATTAGCTCATAGACTTCGCTATTTTGTGGTCGGACTCTTTCGGGATCTGTAATGACTCTCTTCTCTATCCCCATAATTTCTTGGAGCAAACGTACTAATTCTCCAATGCTAATCCCCTTTCCATGACCCACATTAATCACTTTCCCGAGAGCATCAGCGCTGCTTCCCGCCGCAATGAATCCTTCTACGGTATCTCCCACAAAGTTGAAATCCCTGACAGGACGTTTATCACCTAAATGGACGCTATCACATGTCAGAAGTTGAGTGATGATTGTAGGAATCACAGCGCGCGTAGACTGCCTAGGTCCATAGGTGTTAAAAGGGCGCAAGGTGACAACAGGAAGATTGAAGGAGCAGGCGTAACTCTCGGCGAGTTTATCCGCACCAATTTTAGAAGCCGAATAGGGGGACTGCCCCTGGAGGGGGTGCATCTCATCGATGGGCGTGTACTGCGCCGTCCCATAAGTCTCTGATGTGGAAGTGTGAACGAGCCGCTCGACATCAAATTTACGCACCGCCTCGAGTACATTGACCGTTCCCTCTACATTTGTGCGAACATAACTGAGTGGAGCATCATACGAATAGGGAATACCGATCAGTGCAGCAAGATGAAAGACCGTATCCATCCCCTTGATATGACGATCGATGAAGCCAGAATCTTCAACGTTTCCACTGACGATCCGGAGGGCTGATTTTTCATCACTAGGTAAAAATTCAAGATTGGACCAATCGCTCCGCGAGTTATAATGGAGCATGGCCGTGACATCCGCCCCAAGCTGCGCAAGGCGAGAGCAGAGGTGGCTTCCGATGAATCCCCCAGCTCCTGTTACAAAAACTTTTCTCTTATTCCAATAGGTCATTGATCCATTTTACTTCTCAGAAAAGTTAACTCGCAACCTATTCCTACTCCATCTCATTGCCCTTTCTAGGATGAAACTGGCCCCCCCTTCAATGAATGCCCCCAGAATCATAACAAAAAAGAAGAGATAAGGGTCCAAATAGCCAGTGGGAGTAGCTAGAACACCCTGCACAAGATAGAGCCCTACAAAGATGAGGCAGATACCGGTTATAGAAAAAACCACGCTTCCTCTCCTTAAAAACAATAAAATAAGAAAAGCTAATAAACTCAACATTAACCGATCTCCTATAATAGGTATGTGGCATATCCGTTTGAACTTTTTCCAATAGATTTCTACCACTTCTTTAGGA
>JAAKFF010000005.1 GCA_011065165.1 Chlamydiota bacterium | reverse complement strand
GGTCCCGCAACAATGGAGACGGATGTGGAAGGGCATACCGTCGTCCGCGGGGGGTTGGATGGTTATGCTCTCACCCTGCCTGTGATTTTAGAGACGGGGAAGACCCTCGCCTCGCTCATCCGCAAGGAGAAGGGCGCTACAAGTTTTGTTGAGGAGATGATCCCAAAAATGCGCCACGCCCTATACCAAGATTTAGGAGTGCGTTTCCCTGGTGTGCATGTCCGTACTGACTCCCCTACTCTAGAGCCCGATGAATACTCTATCTCCCTCAATGAGGTGCCGATCGTGCGCGGTCGCATCATTCCTAATTCGGTTCTAACAAACGAGTCGGAAGAGACACTCAGCCGCTATAACCTCCCCTTCACAACCTCTAAGAATGCGATCGGACAGGCAGCCCTCTGGGTGGAGAACCACTATCTGGAAGTTTTAAAGAAAGCGGGCATTAAATTTTGGCAACCCCTCGATGTGATGATCTTGCATCTCTCGCAATTTTATAAGCAGTATGCGGCCGATTTCATCGGTATCCAAGAGGTGCGGGGAATTTTGGAGTTTGTGGAGAAATCTTTCCCCGATCTGGTGAAGGAGGTGACTCGTCTGGTTCCGCTGCAAAAACTTACCGAGATCTTCAAACGTCTCGTGCAAGAGCAGGTCTCTGTCAAAGATCTCCGCACAATTTTGGAATCGCTCAGTGAATGGGCTCAGACAGAGAAAGATACCATTCTGCTCACCGAATATATCCGCTCATCGCTAAAACGCTATATCAGCTACAAGTACTCGATGGGGCAGACTGTTCTCTCGGTCTATCTGCTCGATCCAGAAATCGAAGATATGGTGCGCGGAGCGATCAAGCAGACCTCTGCAGGTTCATACTTAGCGCTCGATCCCGACTCTGTCCAGCTCATCCTCCATGCGATGCGCGCTGTCATCGTGCCTACTCCTCCCGGAGGGCAGCCACCGGTGATGCTCACAGCGATCGATGTCCGCCGCTTCGTACGCAAGCTCATTGAGGGAGAATTTCCCGACCTCGCTGTCGTCTCCTACCAGGAGATCGTTCCTGAAATCCGCATCCAGCCACTGGGTAGAATCCAGCTCTCATAGTGCTGAGTCGCAAAAGTTTTTTGTCTCTTTGACACCAGCCACTTTAACCTGATATGGTGAGGAGATACGATCGTATGAGAAGATGAGGAGAATTCATGGCTGGTGACGAAGAGATATCTGGTGTAGATAAGGTCTCGCAAGATACGCGTATTCAAGAGTCGCAAAAGGCTCAGTCACAACAGCGTGTTGCTCGAATGGATGCACGTCAAGTTGGAAGCGAAGCGCGCCTAGAGCAATCTTCAGAGATGATGATCTTCAATCCTAGAGATATGCACAAAAAGTTCCAACCGCTCAAAGAGAAAGCCTCAAGTCGCCCTCAAGGGAAGCCCAGTGCAAAATCGGAAGTGCAAAAAGGGGCTGAGGCGGGTGAGACGGGACCTGCTGAGCAGATCGCAGAGGAGTACTTCCAGCGCAATCCTGAGCTCCAGAAGAAGACGCTCATGATGCTTCAGCAGCAGATAAAGCCGGGAGATGACCATGAGCAGATCCTCGAGAAGCTGCAGAAGATCTATACCGACAAGTCTTTAGCTGACGAAGCGATCGACTTCCTGATCGATGTCTCCCAGACGAAAGAAGCACTTAAACGTAAATTTATCAAAGCGAAGCAGGATTTCAATGCAAAGTTCGGTAAGGACATTCGTGCTGGACGCAACATTTTAGCTCAATCACAAGCGTTCTCAAAGCAGGGGTTGGGAAGCGCAACGGGCCTCCGCGACCTATATCGAGAGATTACAGGGAATCCACGAGAACCACACAAGCTATTCGAGGAGCTCACCAAAAAGTTCAAGTTCTCCGACATGAAGAACATTATCGACTTCATCATGCACTCTCTAGGAAGCGATATGAAAGCAAAGGGGCCTTCGATCACGAGAGCTGAGCTGCAGCGTCTCTTTGGACAAGCGCGCACGATGCAGGCGATCTTAGGACTCTTCCGCTTCTTCTATAGCCGTATGAAGATGATCAAAGGGCAATTTAACCGTTTCGATCTAGCGATCCCTAGCCGCCTTAATTTCGATGTGCTCGCCCGACTGCTTATGTCCCTTCTCCAGGAGCGCTACCCTACACCGGACAAAATTCTAAAGCTCGCTTTTATCTTGGGGATTGCAGAAGAGCTTGCAGCGCAGATCATTATTTTTTCGCAGTACCGCGATGCGATGCGGAACATCTCACCAAAGCTCTTTAAGTCAGAGCGACACCGCCAAGAGGTCCTCCTAGCGCTCATGGAGACGTTGAGCGATCTCGAAGATGAGATAGACTACCAGGACGAGGATGAGGCATCTCCCCCCCCACGCCAACCAAAAGATACCATCGAGTAAGAAGAGAGTGTGATATGGATCGTTTTCAAGAGCTACTTTGGGATTTAGGGGAGCTAATTAAGTTACCTCTGCATATCGATAAGAATAATGCATGCAAGCTCCTCCTCGATGAGAAACTCGAGATGCAGATCGAGATGGATGCAGAGGGTGAGCAGCTCCTTATCGCCGCTTTTATCTCAGAGATTCCTCCTGGAAAATTCCGCGAAAATGTACTCAGAGATGCGATGAAAGTGAATAGCACATACCACCCGTTTGGCTCCTTCGCCTATCTTGAGAAGACCAACTTCTTGATCCTCCACCAATACATTCCCACCTCTAACCTCTCAGGAGAGAAGCTATCTGACCATTTGGATCTCTTCGTCGAGGAGTCAGAAGAGTGGCGCGCTGCACTCGAAAGGGGCACTCCCTCTCCCGCCAAGTACCATACCCACGAGAATAAACTTCTATGAATCTAAAGAGCCACTTACAAAACTCCCGATGGTTGCTTGTAAAAGAGCCAAATTGTCGACACATCTTCAAAAATCAACGGATCTGGAGTTTTGCAAGTGGCTCTAGAGTATAGGCTTGAAGATACTCTTACCGGTGAGGCGTGGAAGAGAGTTGGCACCCACCACCACCATGGCATCAATATACCTCTCGCTTCGATTAGGACAGAAAATAGTTGTGGCAATGGAGAGTTTCTAGATCTCATCCCTCTCATCGACTATTGCGCCTCTCTAAAGCTCGATCTCCTGCAACTCCTTCCCTTAAACGATTCAGGGAACGATCCTAGCCCATACAACGCCATCTCGTCTACAGCCCTTCATCCTATCTACTTGAGTCTGCATGCTCTCCCTCATCTTCCAACAGATCTGGAGGAGGAGCTTAAGAGCTTAAGGAGATTCAATGAGACAAAAACCTTGCTCTATCCACAAGTTCGCACCGAAAAATTGAAGTGGCTGCATCGCTATGTGGAGAGGAGCGGCGCTGCCCTAGTTGAAGAGCCAGAGTACCAAGCGTTTATCACGTCTAATGAGTGGCTTCTCGACTACGCCCTCTTTATTGAAACGCCGATAAAAAACCTCTCAAAATCCGCGAGGCAGAAGCTCTCTCTAACCCATGCAAAAGAGATCGAGTTTCACTTCCTACTGCAATATCTCTCTGCTACGCAATTGAAAAGTGTCAAGGCTCACGCCGAAAAAAGGGGGGTTTTTCTAAAGGGGGATATCCCAATTTTAGTGAGTCCGGATAGCGCCGATGTCTGGGCACATCCAGAATTTTTCGATCTCTCTCTAATGGCAGGAAGCCCCCCCAATGCATTCGACCCTAAGGGACAGCTCTGGAAATTTCCCCTCTATAACTGGAGAGCGATGGAAGAGGATCACTTCGAGTGGTGGCGAAGGCGTATTAAGCAGTGCTCAAACTACTTCCATATCTATCGGATCGATCATATTTTAGGATTTTTTCGTATCTGGGCCATTCCCCCTGGAGATGCGCCCGAAAGGGGGCGTTTTATCCCGAGCGAACCGGCGTTGATGGAAGCGCAGGGGCGCACGCTTCTCAAAAGTCTTATCAGCTTCAGCACTATGCTTCCCATAGGCGAAGATCTCGGCGATCCTCCCCCCTTTGTCCACAAGTGCATGAGTGAGTATGGCATTCCCGGAACCAAAATTTTTCGCCGCTACCGCCGGTGGAAAACAGATCGATCTTTTATCCCTTTTGAAGAGTATACCCCGATCAGCATCTCTTCGGTCTCCACTCACGACATGGAGACGGTCTGGCTCTGGTGGAAAAATTTTCCTGATGAAGCTGCTGCATACGCCGCCTTTAAGAAGTGGAGCTACTCCCCAACACTCACCCCCGAGCAGCAGTTTGAAATCCTCTGGGATAGCCACCACTCAGGAAGCTTGTTCCACGTCAATCTCCTCCAGGAATATCTAGCACTCGTTCCCGAGCTCACCTGGGAAAACCCCGATGATGAGCGCATCAACTTCCCCGGCTCAGAGTCAGAGGCCAATTGGAGCTACCGCTATAAAGAGCCCTTAGAGATCCTGCTAAAAAACGAAAAACTCAAGACTCTGTTCGAAAAACTCCTTCGAGACGTATGATGTGATTATGGTTAAAAAAGCTCTCCTGCTTCTCTTTTTACCTCTACTTTTATTCTCTGCTGAAGGCAGATTAACGACGCTCTATAACAGCCTCGATCCCCAGTCGATTTCGCAGCTCTTCGCCTTCTACCATCTCTATCCCAATACTCCCCAGGGAGAGCGCGCCCTCGCCGCAGGGTGGGAGCTGATGCACCGCCATCGGAAGGAGATCAAACATTTCGAGGGAGAGGTTGTCCTCCCCGCAATGGAGATCGATTCGATCATCGCTCTTGTCAATAAGCAGCCCTTCGAAACCGATATCCATCTCGATGATGATCAGCTCGCCATGATTGAAGCGCTCTCTGACCACCTAGGGAATCGCAGGCTCAGAGGCTACCCTCTCTGGGAGAAGGAGCGTCTCATCGCAATGCCCTCAGAGGAGATCGATCTAGCACGCGCCCTACTGCTCTATCAATTCAAAGAGGAGCCGCTCAAAGTACGTCAGTATGAAGCGACCCTAGATCTGATCTCACTGCAGATCTTAGCGCGACTCCCCGTTGGCGCCTCTCATGATGAGAAGATTCGGGCGATCAACCACTTTATCTTTCATGAAAAACGGTTTCGCTTTCCCCCCCACTCACTCTGGGCCAAGGATATCGACATCTATACCTTTCTTCCTTCTGTCCTTGATAGCCGACTGGGTGTCTGTTTAGGAGTCTCCATTCTCTACCTTTCAATTGCGCAACGCCTCGATCTGCCACTCGAGATCATCACACCTCCCGGACATATTTTTATTCGCTACAACTCAGGAGAGTCTATCCTCAATATCGAGACGACAGCGCGAGGTGTTCACCTTCCTGATAAGGTCTATTTAGGGATCAATACGCGCAATTTGCAAAGGCGCACAATGAAAGAGGTGATCGGTCTTGCCTTCATCAACCAAGCTTCCGTCTTCTGGCAAAAAGGGGAGCATGAGACCACCATAGAGCTCTATGAGCAAGCGCTGCCGTACCTGCCTGACGATCCCCTTCTAAAAATGCTGCTGGGATATAACTACCTCTTTGTCGGACGCACAAAAGAGGGGAAAAAACTTTTGCAAGAGATCCGAGATAGTCCCTTCGACCACGCCGTCGCCATAGAGGTGACTCCAGCAGATTTTCTCGATGGCAAAGTGAATGCTGAAGGGATTAAAGCCGTTTTTTCCCATGTCGATGAGAGTCGGCAGTCGATCTTAGACAAACAGGAGGAGCTCCGAGCTGTCCTTAAAAAATACCCCAACTTCCGAGATGGTATCCTCCAACTTGCGATCACCTATCTGCAGCTTGGGCGGGGACAGGAGGCCTATGAGACTCTAAGTCGCTATCACACCCTCGATCCCACCAGCCCCGTTGTAGAGTACTACCTGACTACTCTCTGCATCAATCGTTTTCACTACCTAGAAGCGTGGAAACACCTCAAAGAGGCTCAGCAACTCACAACGCAGCGCAACCATGCCCCCCACTGCCTAAAGGGGCTTAACCACGCACTCAGAACGCTCTTCCCAAACCCAGACGACCTTCCCAACTTACTTTGAAGAAGAGCTAATACCTCTCTCTAGTCTTATCTTCCTCAGCGCATTTTATTAAAATTTCTTTCGCCTTTATTAGTGCATCCAGTAATTCTTCTAATTGAAAGATCTGCTTTTTCTCGGTTATTGTATGTGGAAGTGGTTCAATTTCTATATTCTCTACTCCCTTATCATAATTAAGTAAAAAAAACTCTTGCTCGCCAGAACTAATATAAACGACCATTCCTTCAAAATCTACATTACTAGATAGTTCAATTGTAAAGCTCTGACTCATACTGACTCTTTCAATAAATCCTAAAAAGGTATCATTATCTTTAAAATGTGCTCCTCTTCCATCTTCAATAAAAATTTTAATGCTACCATTTGACATTCTGTATATCTTCTTATCGGGATCATTTAAAATCTCCTCTAAAATTTTCTGCCCTTGAGCATTCATCTCCTCCGGAGTCAAATTAGGCATAATACAAACCTTTGATTACCGCACCACTGTACAGTGTACGAATGTTCTTCGAAAACCTACGTGTTATCTTTATATCTTTCATCTATCGGAATGGGGTTCTTTGGACCTAACGCTATCATCCTTTGCTTTGCTTTTTCTAAAACTGAAAGTGCTTCCTCAAGAGGAAATTCCCATGACTCTTTATTTGGGTAACAGTAAAATTCCACAATTAATTCCTTCTCTTCATGAGATATCTCAGCCCATTGGAGGTTGTTATAATAAATATGCGCGACCAACTCTTCTCTATAAGGAACGCTCAAGACTATGATTTCGAATTTATTCATGACTTTGACTCCAAAAATCCAACCATCTCACCATTAGCCTTAAACCGGACTCCTATGCCGTCGCCATCTGAGACTTTGATATCGATAACATCACCAAGTCTTTTATCATACTTTTGAGTTATTTCTTTATCGGGACTATTCAAGATTTCTTCTAAGATCTTCTGCCCTTGCTCATTAATCTGTGCTGGAGTCCCAGTAGCCTTAGGAAAACCACTATCTGGTCTTACACCATGCTTTGCCAACGCTCTTCCAGCTATGGTTAGCCCACCTCGATCTGGCACTTTTCCCTCCTCAGTCAGATGAGCTATAGAGAAATCATCTGTCAAAGTAGCTGGGCTAGAAGGCTGGGTTATTGCTTTACCAATGGTAGCTGCCCCCACAACTCCGGCAGATCTGGCAGCAGAAATGGCCCTTCCAGTGAGGGTTGCTAAGCTTCCTGGAGGAGGAAGAACTTCGACCTGCATATCCATAGAGATCCCAGAGTCAGCCAAAGCCTGTTTTATGGCAGAATCGTTTTCTCTCGCTTCGAGTGTGTAATTATCCGCTTGATGGGTTCCAAAGATCTCATCGATTATTTCATGTTCTGCAGCGACTTGTTCTCGATAAGCTACAAGGGTATCTGGTTCTGTGGAAGGATTAAGTTTATGCCAATATTCTCCTATTTCAGCAACAGTTTCATAAGTTGCATGAACAATATAAGAGATAGTCTCTCTTGTTTCTTCTTTGACTTCCTCCCAAAACGTCTTCTCTGAGATATTGAGTGGTTCATCTGGTAGCTCTGTTGAGAGCAGAACTCTTGCGATTTCTGCTTGCTGCAAAACTGTTTCGAAAACGTCTTCTAAATGAGGAGGGGCAAGTTGAGATTGTGCCATCACAGAACTTGAAGGAGGAGAACTGGGAGGGTTATCCTCCAGAAACACCACTTCACCAGGCTTGTTGACTTGAGGCGGGGCGTTTGGAAGATCTTCATTTGTAGTAGCATCGACTAAAGCGCCACCAACAGCAACTGCTGAGCTAGCTCCTACACCTCCTGTTATGACCGCAATAGTAACAGCACCAACCACTACGGCTCCTACAATAAGAGGTCTTTTATGCTTTCCTACCCAATGGCCAAGATGATGCCATTTTCTACTAAACCATCCTTTACAAAACACTACTCGAGCATTGCCGTAGTCGACAGCAGGGATGATCTCAAAACCTGTATTGTGATTGACTGAAAAATGAGGCTCTTCTTCTTCATACAGAAGGGAAAGAAGCTCCTCAACTTCCCATTCCATTCTCTCTTTGAGGTCAGGATCATGGTTGGGAACACTATATCTGACAATCCAAGTAACGAAATCAACGACATTGTCAAATTCTTCTTCTGTCAATGTTTCCAAAAACGCTTCATTCTCAATGAGATCGATGAAATCAAAATAGCTATCGATTGAGAGGTTTTTAACTCTAAATAGTTCCCAAGGAGAGACCTTTCCAAAAACGTCTCTGGGTATAAAGATCGTTTTTCTTATCTCTTTTTTTTCTTGAGAAAAAGATGGGATGGGACTTAACAGAAAAGCCGGCAGACAAAAGATAAGCAAGAAACGAAAGCATTTCATAACAGCGCTCCTACCCTGAAAAGAACAACATACTCTAATCGATGTTCAGGGAAAAGGGAAAAGATTTCTATTGAGATGGGCTGAGGAACTCTTTGAATTGGTCTTGGAGAACAGAGGGGACAACCTCATCGATCCCCTTCTTGTCATACATCAAGAAGTAGGTGCAGGCAAACATCGTTCCGAGTGCGGGAGTGAAGAGTGCGACGAAGAGTGAGACTCCGCAGACGAAGGCGCGCTTGAGGTTGAGCCAGCGACGCAGGAAGTATTTTTTCAGCTTAAAGAGTTTAAATCCGGTCAGCAGATTTCCGATTAACGAGAGAAGAAAGAGAGCTGCGGTAGCAGCGCCCCAGGCGATATCGGCGATGAGAAGCATAAAGAAGAAGAGGCGGGCGGCAATAGAGGAGAAGATATGGCTTTCAGGAATGCTATCATCTCCTCCCAGCTTCATTTCTGAGATATGGTAAGAGAGCTCCTCCTGTTTTTCGACATGCTCTAATAGATCGTAGATTGCCATGGGATTACCTCTTATGTTTCACTTTGTTAAAGCCATTGAGTGCAGCTATCCGGTATCCCTCTGCATAGGTGGGATAGTTGAACACTTGGTCGATAAAATAGTCGATCCTAGCACCAAAGGTCATTGCTACTTGACCGATGTGGATCACCTCTGTCGCATTCCTTCCAATAATATGAATTCCTAGGATTTCCAGTGTATCTGCGTGAAATAGGATTTTAAACATTCCTGGGTCATTTCCGGCAATAGTATTCTTTGCGATCTCGTAATAATGTGCACGTCCTACCTCGTAGCGGAAGCCTAAATTTTTTAGCTGTTCCTCAGTATAACCACAGGAAGAAATTTCGGGAATTGTATAAATTCCGATCGGATAGAAAGTGGGGAAGTGGTGGGTCTCAGCACCAAATGCGTGGCGCGCTGCAAGCCTCCCCTGCTCCATGCTTGTGGAGGCGAGTGAGGGGCCTCCAATCACATCGCCTACGGCATAGATATTGGGAACAATCGTTTGGAAGAGGGCGTTGACTGGAATATATCCCTTACTATCAACAGAGATCCCCGCATTTTCTATGTGCAAGTGGTCGACGTTAGCAACGCGCCCCAGAGCATAGAGAAGCATCTCTGTCCTGAGGGAGCTTCCATCATTGAATTTCACCTCCACCTCATCTTTATGCCGGATGATCTCATCTAATTCTCTATTGGCGATAAATTTAAGGCCGATTTTAGTAAGCTCTGTCTGCAGGTGCAGTCCGATCTCTCTGTCGAGGTAGTGGAGCATCTGCTCCTTCTTATCAACGACGGTGACCTTTGTGCCGAGTGCCGCAAAGAAGCTGGCATACTCTGACCCGATGATCCCTCCGCCTAGGACGAGCAGCGTCTCTGGAACGTGGTCGATGGAGAGGAGGCGTGTAGAGTCGAGTACCATCTCTTTGTCGAAAGGGACATTTTTCGGGTTGCGCGGCTTCGATCCTGCTGCAATGACAATTTTCTCCCCCGTCACTAGATGAGTCAGATGGTTTTTTTCATCTAATACAGCGATCTGCGTCTGGCTTTCAAAGTGGGCCACCCCCTGAATAATCACAATTTTATTCTTCTCAAACTGGCGGCGGAGCTGTTTGATCTGCTCATCGAGGACAAAATTCAGACAGAAATTGAGGTCGTTGATTGAGATATTATGCTCTTTAAACTCCCGCTTTCCATAGAAGCTCTTGGTGTAAAAATCGGAGAGATTAAGGATCGCTTCACGCAACGATTTGGAGGGGATCGTCCCAGAGTGGAGGCTCGCTCCACCTGGATTGGGATAGCGTTCGATGATCATCACCGACTTGCCCAGCTTTGCAGCTTGAATCGCAGACTTCTGCCCCGCAGGTCCCGATCCGATTACCACTAAATCTGCGTAAAGCTCATCCACAATAGCCTCTCGAATAAATTTTTATTTTTACAACGTTGTCACTATTAAATCAATGTTGATTGAAATCTGCGGTAGTGTTAACCTATCTAGAAAAAGTATTACAAGGTATATCTATGGCTAGAGTGTGTCAGGTTACAGGAAAGAAAACGCGTCGTGGTAAGAGCTACACGACCCGCGGAATTGCTAAGAAGAAGAAAGGGATTGGACTTAATATTACAGGATCGGTGAAGCGCCGCTTCCTTCCAAATCTTGTTAAGAAACGCTTCTGGTTCTCTGAAGAGAATCGTTTTATTACCCTTAAACTCGCCACAAGTGCCATGCGCACGATCGACCGACGCGGCCTAGCTGCCATCATCCGGGAACTCCGTGCTAAGGGACAGAAGATTTAATTTAGTTTGCTCGGCACTTTTAGCCGGGCTTTTCTTGATCTTCTACTCTCTATGGACTCCCCTACCAACGCCAAAATCTCAAATCCAATTCTACTCAACTCATACCCGAGACGACCTTAAGCTCACCCTCTTGCACGCCTTGAAGGGGGCAGAAAAATCTATCTACCTCAGCACCTACGCTCTCACCGATCTCTCCATCTTGAGCTACCTTAAGAAAAAAGCGGGCGAAGGGGTCGATGTTCACCTCTTCTACCACAGAAAAACCACTCCCAAACTCGATCGCCTCGAAGGGCCCCATCTCCACTTTCACCCTATCCAAGAGAGAGGGCTCATGCATGAGAAAATTTGGATCATCGATGAGAGCCAGATCTTTTTGGGTTCTGCAAATCTGACCTACTCCTCGTTAAAGATGCATGACAACTACCTCTTAGGTTTCTACTCGCCAGAGTTTTCCAAAGCCCTCATAGACTCCCGCGTCAGTGACCGCTCCTTCCAGGTAGCCGGGCAGACGATTCGCTACTTCTCTCTCCCAAACAAGGGAGCTCTTGATGCTCTGATTGGAGTCCTCGAGCAAGCTCAAGAGCGCATCGTCCTCGCGCTCTTTACCTTTACCCACCCCCGTATCGTCGAAAAACTGATTGAGCTTCATGAGCGAGGCGTTCAGGTTGAGCTCACCCTAGATAGCTATACAGCTCGCGGCTCCAGTAAAAAGGCTGCTGAGGCGCTCTCTCAAGCAGGGCTCCACGTCCGCCTGAGCAGAGGGCCGCAGCTCTTCCACCACAAGTGGGCGTTGATCGATGACGAGACCCTTATTCTAGGCTCGGCAAATTGGACTCGAGCAGCCTTCACCAAGAACAGAGAGTTTCTCCTCTTCTTATCCCCTCTAAGCAGAGATCAACGTAAATATTTAAACCAAACAATAAAAAAAATTAGAAGAAGGTCCGTCCACATTGATTGACTTTTACCCTTTGAACATGTATTCAAGAGCCATATGGAAACGATGCACTATACCTTATTTTCTCTAACTTTCTCTCTCTTCCTCTTGATGGATCCGATTGGGAATGTGCCGATCTATGTCTCTCTTTTAAGTGAGCTCCCTCCTAGGCGTCAGCGGATCATTATCATCCGTGAGCTCTTGATCGCTCTTGCGGTCATCATCCTCTTTACCTTTGTCGGTGAGTATCTCTTAAGCCTCCTCCATATTGGCACTGAGACGCTCTTGATCTCCGGAGGAGTCATCCTCTTTATGATCGCCCTAAAGATGATCTTTCCGAGGAGTAAAAATGCTTTTGCGGATGGCTCTGGTCAGAAAGAACCCTTTATTGTTCCCTTAGCTATTCCTCTGGTTGCGGGCCCTTCTGTCCTCGCCTCTGTAATGATCTATTCCCATGGCAAGTATGATATGATTCTGATCTCCGCTATCTGCATCGCATGGGCGATTTCAACGGTCATCCTCGTGAGCGCCCCCTTTCTTAAGAGAGTTCTCGGGGCGAGTGGTATTATCGCCTGCGAACGCCTCATGGGACTCCTCTTGACACTCATGGCAGTTCAAATGTTCTTAGATGGCGCCTCCCTCTTTCTTCATAAGTGATCCGCTCAATGAATATTAAGTTGATTATCTCCTACGATGGCACCCACTTCCTTGGCTGGCAGGATTCATTAAACCTTCCTACTATTGAGGGAGTTCTAACGAGCGCACTTAAGCAGATCTATCAGGAGCCCATAACGTTGCAAGCGGCAGCGCGCACCGATAGGGGGGTCCATGCCGAAGGGCAGGTGGTCAACTTCCGGACTGAGAGGAAGAAGGATCTTGAAAGAGTAAAGTATAGCCTCAACCAGATACTTCCCAAGACGATTCGAATAGGGGCGATTCAAGAAGAGGAGGAGAGCTTCCATCCCACACTCGATGTGATCGGCAAGGAGTACCACTACTTTGTCACTCTGTCGCCCATTCAATCTCCTTTTGACCGCCACTTCTCTTGGCACTACTTCTACCCTATTGATCTGAAGAGAATGCAGCAGGCTGCCACTTTTTTTATCGGCAGACGCGACTTTGCCGCCTTTTGCAATGTCAATGAATCCCCCGCCAAAAGCAGCGTTCGTACCCTAACGCGGATCGATATGATCGAGGAGGGCGAGCGGCTAAGGTTTGAAGTAGAGGGAGAGCACTTTCTCTACAAGATGGTGCGCAACATCGTTGGCACACTCCTCTATGTTGGAAGGGGAGAGATCTCTCTTCAGGAGGCTGAAGCGCTCATCTCTGGTCGAAATCGCACCCAAGGGGGCATCACCGCCCCTGCTCATGGACTCACGCTTAAGCGGGTCATCTACAGAGAAACCACTTCCTAAACCCCTTAGTTTCTTTTATTTATATAGTATTATAATAATAATATAATTAAAGTATTAATTATGTTATAATAATTACTTAATAGTTAATAAATAATGAAGGGAGAAGATATGTCGGGAAGAATCCAAGCAGGGCACAATCAATCACATACCTATAGTGTGACAAGTAATTTTTTGAAGAGAGCGCACAATCATAATGAGCGCGTCATGCAAGATGAGAGGTTCATAGAGATGGTACCGAGAGCTAGAACCATGAGCCGTATGGGAGTCGTCCACTATGGAGTCCGTCCCTTTAGCGTGGAGATGTTCTATGATGAGGCCCGAGAGTTCGAAACCCTCACGGAGAAGCAGATCGATGCCCATGATCAGCTTAGCAAGATCTTTCATGAACTAGTTAAGGATCACGTCGGGAGCTCTGATGTCGAGTTCATATCTCAAAAAGTATTCAAGAGTGTGATCAAAAAAAGAGGAAGCAAGGCTCACTTTAAGTATATATCGAGGCTCTTTAAGGAGTTTGGGATGCACTTAAAACCGCGCTCTAATCGCTTTTCGACGCAGTGCCATAGAGCTTTTAGGGATCTCTTTGATTGCATAGAGAAGAAGATGTTTATCTCGGAGACTTCCTATCTTTCCGGAGAGCTATTAAGATTACAGAGACAATGGGTCGATAGGGATGGGCGCGAGTCTTAGTCTCTCTCTTTCAACTGAAAAGACACTGGGGGACGACGCACGTACCAGTAGTGTTTTCCGTAGTTGTAACAGAGCTGCTCGCCCTTTTTGATCTCTCGAATCGCTAAGAAGATCAGATGAAAGTAGCCCAGATGGTAGAGATGGACGGGTTTGAGATTGGGATCATAGCTGTGGTTGATGAAACGGGTGAAGTTGCCATCTGTCGCATCGATCACATAGCTGCGCTCTAACTCATCCAGAACGGGGTATTCGTAACAGTAGTTATTCATGGGAGCTGAGTAGCGTCGATCATTTTTGCGCACCAGCCCCGTATACTCTCCGACATAGGCGCCAGGGGGAATGCTCTCTTCAGCAAAGAGACCGTAGCCCACCTTCTCCCCGAGGTCGTGGAGGGAAATTTCAGGGAGATAGGCGGATTCAATCTGGTCGATATAACGCTTGCCTAACTCCTCTTGCTCTGGACTCACTTCAGCCTCCAGCCCCAGCCGATAGATCTCCTCGTGCTCTTCAAAAATATTCTTAGAGAGATGTCTATAGCCGAGCTTCTGCTCTAGCTCCTCAACGCTATACCTTCCCCCATCTGGATGTAGATAAATTCTTTGTTCCATACTCTAGACTCTATCATGATCTTGAGCTATAATCCTATTCAAAATGGGAGAACAATGATTTCACGTAATGACTATTGTTGGTGTGGGAGTGGCAAAAAATGGAAGAGGTGCCACCATCCTTTTGAAGCGCCGATGGGCTTTGACCGGGAGAAAGAGGAGTATTTTAAGAGGTATCAGATTGTCTTAAAAACTCCTGAGCAGATTGATGGAATCCGCGTTTCGGGCAAGTTGGCCGCCACAATATTGAAGAAGACGTGCGCGATGGCTAAAGTGGGGGTGACAACTGATGAACTCAACGAATACGCTGTCATGTTACATGATGAAGCTGGCGCTACTCCTGCCCCTCTAGGCTACGGCTCTCCACCCTTCCCCAAGGCGATCTGCACTTCACTCAATGAGGTCATCTGCCACGGCATTCCAAATGAGAAGCCGCTGGTTCAAGGCGATATCATGAATATCGATGTGACCTGCATTTTGGATGGCTTCTATGGCGACTGCAGCGCGATGGTCACTCTTGGCGAGGTCTCGGAGGAGAGGCAGAAGGTCGTCGATGTCTCCTATGAGTGTCTAATGCGCTCGCTTGCGATTTTAAAGCCTGGTCTCCCCATCTCTGAGATCGGAAGGGTCATTGAGGATTATGCGACGAGTGAAGGGTGTTCGGTGGTCCACCAGTTTGTGGCGCATGGTGTGGGGCTTGAATTCCATGAAGAGCCTCAGATCCCCCACTCTTATAACGCTGTTCAGATCCCCTTAGCGGCAGGAATGACCTTCACCATTGAGCCTATGATCAATGCAGGGGTTCGTTCAGGAGTGGTCGATCCTAAGGATCAATGGACGGCGCGCACAGTGGATGGCAGGGCGAGTGCTCAGTGGGAGCATACGGTGCTGATCACCGATGAGAATTATGAGATTCTGACACTTCCGTAGACCTGCATTTCTCGCCAGATCTCTCGAAAAGCTACGCACTCTGTTTTTCGAGTCGCCAAGACAGCGCTTGAAGGGAAGGTTTCTCACCTTTCTGAAAGGGCTTCTTGGATGAGTAGGAACACAGATGCGAAAGATTTTCCGAGAGATGGTGAGAATTGCAGGTCAATGCACATAGGAGCCTCTCTCCTGGAGTCCTTTTTTGGTGATGAAGATCTCCCGCTCGATGCTGACGAGTTCGGCTCTAGCCTGCTCCAGATCTCTCTTCTTTTCGCTCGCTAGCTTGCCTAGCCTCTCCACTTCTGCACTGAGCTCTTCATCGGGCTCTCTCTCTAGTTTGACTCTCTCATCTTGATGGGTCTTTTTAAGCGCTAAGAAATCTTCTTGAAGCTGGTCGTAGCTCTTCTTGACAGCCCCTTTCTCCTTTTCTAAGTTTTGGAGGATCACCTCCTCTCCCACTTCACTCTGATCGGGCTCACCCTTCTTCTGGGCAAAAAGATAGTCGCGTGCGCGTTTGATCTGCTCTTTATAGCTCTCAATAAACTGCTCTGCTTGGTGGAGCTCTACCCGTTTTGTGTTGAGCTCCTTGAGCCGTTCCTGAGCAGAGAGTGAGAGGCTACCGTAGCTCTTTTGAATCTCTCCAAGTCTCTCTTGCTCGCTAGTTAGCTCCTGTTTCAGGGTTTCAATCTCTCGATGCTGCGCCAAGGATTCCGATGAGAGCGTCTCACTTCGGCCAAAGACCTTTTCCGACTCAATGCGGCTCCCTTCTATCAGATTCAAAAGCACCTCTACCTCATCTTGCAGTGCTCTTTGCTTACTCTTGAGCTCCTCTACTTCCCCACTTAGCGTGCGTCTCTCCGTTACGTTCTTCTCTTCAGAACTTTGGAGGGAGAGGTGCAGATCAGTGAGGACTCTCTCTCTTCTCTCTCTCTCTTTGGAGAAGAAGCTTCTAACCTCTTCCATAGAGAGAAAGGAGATGGTCACTCCTAAAGCAAGAGAGACTCCCCACGCTACTTGCCAGAAAAAAGCCTCGCGGTAACCTAGTAGGTAGCTGAGTGAGAGGTAGAGCAGGAGGGCTGTCAAGCTCAGTGCAAATCCGCCGGTGCGGTAGCGCCACGCTGCGATCACTCCTATGAGTGCGATGAGAGATAGAAGAGGAGTCGACGCACCGATCATCGTGGCCATCAGAAGGAGGGGTCCGATCACCATCCAAAAGAGGGGGCTCGTCTCAGATGAGGAGAAGTCTGACCATTGACTGAATAATTTTATAACCATCTCTTAGCCTCCGCTCGAGAAAATCTCTAAAATCTGCGTGATGGATAGAAAGCCCTTTTCAAAGCGATCGAGTCCAAAACATTCGTTCGGTGAGTGGATCCCATCTGTTGCTAGTCCGACACCTATCATAACAAGCTCTCCTCCACTAATCCTGGAGAGGGTCGGTGCGATAGGGATGGTTGCACCAGAGAGAACCCGCCGGCATGGCTCCCGGAAGACTCTTTCATACGCCTCAACAGCAACATCTACCGACTTGGAATGGGGAGAGGTGATCATACCTCGTGTCCCATCTCCTCTCTCAATTTCTACCTCTATACCTTCTGGCAGGTTTTTAATCAAAAAAGAGTCGATAGAGTCGAGAATCTTCTCGGGATCTTGCCCTTCAACTAAGCGGCATGAGAGCTTAACCATCGCCACGGCTGGGATGATTGTCTTGCTTCCTTTCCCCGTATAACCGCTCTCCATTCCATTAATTTCAACTGTCGGACGAATCAAATTGGACTCAAGAAGAGAGAACTCCCCCTCACCTTGAAAAGCCTTCACATCAAAAGGAGAGAGACGCTCTCGCATATCGATATTCCAATCGAGGAGTTCTAGCTCATCCTCTGTGAACTGCTTCACCCCCTCATAGAAGTTGGGTAGTGTTACCTGTCCTCTCTCATCCCAGATCTTTCCAAGAGCGGTGGAGAGCGCACGCGCAGGGTTAACAACAACGCCGCCAAAGAAGCCTGAGTGTAGATCTACTCTTGCATTACGGACCGTAACATTGATCATTGCAACGCCGCGCGTTCCGAGCGTGACAGCAGGTGTTTTTTCATCATACATATCGAGATCGACGATGAAGAGATGGTCAGCTTGAAGCTCCCTGCGTCTCTCTTCAGCGATCTCTTCCAATCCCGGACTGCCTATCTCTTCTTCCCCCTCGATCAATACTTTTATATTCACCTTGCGCTGCTTCGCAATCTCTAAAAATGCGCGCACTGCAGTGATCGTATAGAAGCCCTGCCCTTTATTATCACTTGCTCCTCTCGCATAGACACTTCCATCTCGCACTTCGGGCTCAAAGGGGGCGCTATCCCACTTATCGAGTGGCTCAGCAGGTTGCACATCATAATGGCAATAGAAGAGCAGAGTTGGGGCGCCGCTCCCCGCTTCCATGTGGGTGGCAAAGAGCGTCGGGTGTCCACGACACTCCCAAACCTCTCCCTTCATGCCGATCTTTTCGAAGTAGGTGAGTAGCCAATCTTTGCAGGCAGCCATCTCATCTCTCTTCTCTGGGTCGGTACTGATAGTTGGGAAACGTAAAAATGTGAAAAAGTCTTCAAGAATGGATGTGCGGTTCTCATCAAACCATCTCTTGTAGACTTCAATCATAGAGCTTCTTTTCTTGTAAACTTATGGGAGTTATCCTAAGCGACTTTGCGCGCTCTCTAATAAGAGAGCGAGCAGATCGCGGTCGCCATCACACTCAAGTTCTACGGTCATCTTTCCCTCCTTCGTCGGCTGCGTACAAGTAATCAGCACAAAGGAGAGTTGTTTGTCCGCTAAGACCTTCTTAAATTTGGTGAGTTCAGAGGGCTGAAATGGTAATGGTACAATTTTCGACATGCGTTATACTTCCAAATTACAGATAGCAGTGATCTCACATATCTCATTTATATGCAATGAATCTTTGTGCCCTTCGCCCTTAAAATATTGACTGAAGAACAACAGTGGGTAGAAATGACAACGAATTGGTGATAGTGGTGGATAAGTTAAGAGTTAGATATGTTCAAGTTGCTCACTCCCGCTTCTTACGGAGCTCTATAAGTATTTTACGCACTTCCTCAAAATCAGGACGATTCCTCGGTTCCACTGTAAGCATCTTCAGGAGTAGTTCCCGTACATCTTCTGGAATCGTATTAAAACGATCCCAATCTATGACATCATCCATCTTCGTTGTTAAGTCTAAGTTGAATCCACTACGCCGAAATATTTGCACTTGAAATGGAAAAGCCTGTTCAGGGAAGGTAATGTTAAAAACTCCTGGCTTATTTTTTTCTTTGATTAAGTCTCCAAAAAATACTCTAGACAGAAGGACTCCTGTTCCAAAAACATCTATTTTTATTCGATTCTCTATAAAAACTTTCACTAGCATCTCTCGAATCTCCTTAGGGTGTTGTATTATCCTATCCTCCTTGAAACCTAGGATGTCAAACAGTTCCCGAATATATCGACTACTGGTGGTACTAAACAGTTTGAATAGACTTTTTAGAGTTGGAGAGCCATCATCTGATCGATCAGACAGTTGTGGAGGGCCATACTTTTTCTCTATATTTCTCAGGCTTCGTTCCCCTTTCTTCCTTGGATTCATCAGACGTCTGAAAGGCTTTGAGGATCCCATATCTATGTAATTGGAAATAAACTGTATCGCTGCTCTTATGATATCTGCTCTCCCTCCATCATAGGCTGAAAAGTTGGTAGGAGACAACGGATTTAAATAATAATCGTTTTCATTCTTCAAGATTGTGTCAAAAGTGATTGCTTTCGTTTTTTTAGCCCCATCACAATCGATTAAGACGGGGTTATTATTACTATCGAGCACGACATTTTGTCTTTTCATGTCTGTCTTAATTATATCCATTTCTAAGCAAAACAAATAAGCTTCCACAATACGAATACTAAAATCTATTAACCCTTTAATCCCTAGTTTTTTATATTCATTCTTATATTTATCATCACTAATAAAGTCAGCAAGGTCACATTTGTACTTTGGCATGAATAAAACTGTCCTGTTTTTTTCCCCTTCTACAGTTGCTATCTGTACATGATGTGGAATACCTGGATGCCCTCCGTCTTTATTAAGGTGTGTAAGTATTTCATACTCTTTCTTGAGGCGTCCATCGTTGTCCATTGAAGTTTTCATAATCCAGTCGGCATGATCAGACTTTGCAACTATCTTTTTGGAGAATCTAATTTCATTGAATGAACCTGCCGCTCCCCTTTCTCCTGTCGTTTGAAAAGCACGTATGTCACCCCCGTAGAAAAACAAGACCTTACTCCCATCAGAGCGTACATGACTTTTCTTACTATCCCCAACTAGGTCAGGGACATCTTGCATGATTTTTTGAAATGCTATAGGACTAAAAGAAGGAAAAACTACATGTACTCGTTTCTTGACTGTTTCACCCAAGCTCATTACGGGTGGCTCTTCCACAATCTGCACAATAGGAGCCTCATCGATAACTACTTGCTCGACTTCTCCCTCCACCTCAGGGAGGGTTTGCTCTTTCACAATCTGCTCAGTAGGATCATCTTCGATAAGCACTATCGCTACTTCTTCCTTCACCCCGACGCGGGTTTGCTCTTCCGCTCTCTCTACTAGATGAACCTCTGCCTTTGCGGGAAGCACTAGCGCTTCTTCTCCTTCCTTCATATCGACGATGAGTTGCTCTTCCACGACCTTCTCAGAGGAAGTCTTTGCTTTTGCGGGAAGCGTTTGTCTCGGTTGGGGGGAGCTCGGAGGAGAGACTACTCGAACTGGTAGAGGGAGTTGTGTTGGGGTAGGGGATCGTGGAGGGGGGGCTACTTGTCTTTTTTTGGTGAGAGAGAGGGCAAGATCTAGAAGCGCTATTGAGGACGCTTCAACGCAGTAGAGCTTTAGTGATTCTGTCAGACTGAGGATTCCAACCCTTCCTTTTAAGGCTCTGGCAAGGGGGGGAGCGGTGAGGGCGATAAGGGCGAGAGATGCGAGGGTAAGTAGGGTGCGGAGGAGGGGTTTGTTCTCTCTTGCTAAATATTGGATGGCAAGTGCGCTGCTGATTCCAAATGATGCTTTGAAGAGGAGTCCGCCTGTAGATGAGACGGGAAAGTATCTGGAGAGTGGAGTGAAGCGGGCGAGGGAGAGCACACCAAGGAGAATGGCTGGATGCAGAATGGCTGGCACAATAGTGTTGTTTTGACTCATGCTTCTACCTCTTTTTTGAAAGAGTATACTAGATGAGTTGAAAAATAGTCGATGTAAAAGAATTTATTGGGAGAAGAGGGCGTGTGTGTGGTCGAGGGCTGAGAGCACCCCTCTATCGAGGGTGTAGACTTTGGCGGGGTGGATCCTCTGTGAGAGGGAGGCTAGACTCTCTGACTGGATGACGATGAAGTCGACAGCGTGGAGGGATGAGAGGAAGGAGAGGGTGTGCTCTTCTGGATCGCTGAGGTAGATCATGAGACGGTCACTCTCTGTTTCTTTAGAGATTTTTTGGATTTGAGTGTAGAGGGCGCTCGAGAGCCCCTCATTGCTATTGATCCCTAAGATGGTGAGGTTTTTTCCTTGGAGCGCTTGCTCTAGGACGAAGAGATGTCTCTCATCAAAGACTTTATTAATCACACTCGTCTCTAGCAGCCGCTCTGCGATGTCTGAGAGTGAGACGCGCACACATCCTAGCCGCTCTATAGCGATTCCCGCTGCAACGTTGGAGAGCTCTACTCCCTCCCTCAGATCGAGCTGTGAGGCGAAGGTCATGGCGATCATCGCCAGCACGGTGTCGCCAGCTCCTGTGACATCTTTCACCTCTCGGGATTTGACTGGAAAATCGCAGCGGCTCCTATCTCTATCAAATAGGGTAATCCCCTCTTCTGACCGGGTGATCATAATCGTATCGGCAGCACCTATCTCTAGAAGGGAGTGGCCGATGGCTGTTAGATCGGCATCGCTGCTGAGCTTAGAGGCGATGAGCGCCTCTCTATAGTTGGGTTTGATCAGTGTAGCGCCGCGATATTTAGTGAAGTCGTCACCTTTGGGGTCTACGATGGTAGGAATGCCATGGTTTGAAGCGAGCTCGATGAGACTCTTTAGAAGAGTATTTGTGAGAAATCCTTTGGCGTAGTCGGAGAGTGCGATGACTTCAATCTCCTCAATGTGGCTCTTAATAAAAGCGACCACTCTCTCTTCAAGTTCTGCTGAGAGCGGAGTGATGCACTCTTTATCGATGCGGATGAGTTGCTGGCCCCCCGCGATAAGACGGTTTTTTAGGGGGGTCTCCACCTCTCTCTGAGTAAAGATGCCAGCGCACTCTACTCCCTCTTCTTCTAGAAGGTGTTTCAGGCGGCGTCCCTCTCTATCCTCTCCGATGCGGCCAACAGCGATCACCTCTGCGCCTAGCGCTTTTAAGTTGGCTGTGACGTTTCCCGCTCCTCCGGGAAGATCTTCTGACTTTTGTACATGGAGAATGGGGACGGGAGCTTCGGGGGAGATCCTCTCCACACGTCCTGTTGTGTAGGTGTCTAACATGAAGTCGCCGACCACGGCCACTTTGGCACGCTTTAGACGGCTAAAAGAGCCGATGAGTTTTACCATCTCTCATCCTTAAGAAGATAATTTTTCACATAATCGTCAATTGCCGATTCAAAGGTAAAGTCTGAGGAGAAGGAGTCTTTCTGCTCTTCTACTGCTTTTTGGAACTTTGCCATATCGGCAGATGTATAGTTTTGATAGCACTTTGCTAGATCTTCGGGCATGGGAATGTAGTCGATCTTCACCTCTTTGTTGAGAGCTTTGAAGACCGCTTTTGCCATGGCATTCCACGTATGGGCCTCTCCGCTTCCTGCATTGAAGATGCCATTTAAGTCGTGGTCGAGAAAGAAGCAGGTCATTTTGACGGCGTCTTTGACGTAGAAAAAGTCGCGGCACTGCTCTCCATCGCCAAAGCGCGCTGGGTCGGAAGATTTGAAGAGGCGAACTCTCCCCGTTTTTTCGATCTGATCGGTCATATGCATCACCATGGAAGCCATGCGCCCTTTATGGTATTCATTGGGGCCAAAGATATTGAAATATTTCAGCCCCACAACTCGATCTAGAACCTTCTGCTCTTGCAGCCATTTATCGAACATCTGCTTGGAAAAACCATAGAGATTGAGTGGAGAGAGCGCATCGAGCTTGCTCTCATCATCTGTAAAGCCGAGTGCACCATCTCCATATGTCGCAGCGGAGGAGGCGTAGATAAAGCGGTGCTCATGCTCCAGGGCGTACTCAGCGAGTGCGACGGAGAAGTGGTAGTTTGTATGGGTGATATAGTCGCCGTCGGTCTCGGTGGTGTCGGAGCAGGCACCAAGATGGATAAAGGCTTCGATCTCCCGTTCGCGCCCTTCTAAGAAATCAAAAATCTCATCTCGAGAGATAAAGTCGGCGAAGCGCTTATTCCGCAGGTTCTTCCACTTCTCGCTCTTGCGGAAGTCGTCAACAAGAAGGAGGTTTGAGAACCCTTTGTCGTTGAGGTAACGGACCACTCCAGATCCGATGAATCCGGCGGCGCCGGTGATGACTATGAGTTGATCGTCAAAAAGTTGTGTTTTCATACTGCCCTTAGGTTGACAGATCACCGACTATTTGTCACCCTCTATAGAGAAGATCTAAAGACTATACTCATCAGAATGTTTCATAGAGGAATTTTGGCGTAGTACAAAACAGAATAACACTTTTATGTGACCGGGCAGCTAAGAGATATTCCGATAGGAGAATAAAAACCACAGAGATCGCAGAGATCACAGAGAGAGGTTAAATACTCAGAGGCAAGCTCCATAGGTGGACTCGAGAAGACCTGGACCAAATCCGTGGTGCACTTCAATTGCAGCACCAATAATGCTATAAGTTAAGGGATCCGGCTCCCTCTCTGTGGTCTCTGTGATCTCTGTGGTAGTTAATTTCTGTCTATCCCAAGGGTTCATAAGAAGGTGCTCCATTATTACCTAAAAAGTCTGATTTTTGAACCATTAATTCTAGAAGATGGATGGCGTGCTATACCAATCTGCTGAGCGCGATAGGAAGTGCGTTTTGATGAACTCCACATCTGGAAGGTTGGGATCGCCAGCGCCAAGGCAGAAAAAAGTGGTGCCGCTTCCTGTCATCACGACTGTTTCGAAGCCGAGTTTTAAGAGCTTCTCTTTAAGCTGGGCTAGGTCGGGGCGCAACTTAAATGCTGGGAGTTCTAAGTCGTTATGGTAGTGAGGGAGCGCCTCAGCTTTGTTGGGATGCCAATGGTTGTAGACCAAGGGGGTAGAGAGTCCCTCTCCCTTTGGTCTGGCTAGCCAGAGTGAGAGAGGTTTAAGTGGAGTTAAACTCTCGATAAGCTCTCCCCTTCCGGTGGCGAAGGCGCTTCCTGATGAGAAAAAAAAGGGGGCGTCTGAAGAGATCTCTCCAGCCCACTCTCTGAGTCTCTCTTCATCGATAGCCAGACCGCTGAGCTGATTTAATGCAAAGAGGGTCGTGGCGCAGTTGCCGCTGCCGCCTCCTAACCCCGCTTCCTGGGGGATCTGCTTCTCTGCATGGATGTGCAGGGGGCGTCTATAGCCTGTCTTCTCGCGGAAAGTTGTGAGCGCTCTATTGATGAGGTTGCTCTCATCGCAGGGGAGCTTTGGATCGGATGTCGTAAGGCGATCTCGCTCGCTTAGTTCAAAGGTCAAGCTCTCCCCAAATGAGATGGCCTGCATGAGAGTTGCGATCTCATGGAAGCCATCGGGACGCTTATTTAGAACTCGAAAGGAGAGGTTGAGCTTCGCAGGTGAAAAGAGTTTCACTCTTTCGACCGCTCCTCAAGCTCTGCATTCATCTCTTTCTTGCGTTCACTGCGCATTGGAAGCTCTTCACCTTCAGCCTCTGCAGCAGCTTCTACGCTCTCTTCGCCCTCGTCGACCACTTCTACCTGGGTTTTAACCTCTTCAATAGCCTTGTCTCCTTTCACTTTCAGTTTGAAAGTGGCGGGAACGTCCTCACTCAGGCGTAAGTTGATATCAAAGAGACCCACAAACTTAATAGGCTTTGGCAAGAGAACATTTTTTTTCTCAATTTCAAATCCTTCTCCTGCAAGAAGTTTTACAATATCGATCGCAACGACAGATCCGTAGAGGTGGCCTTGCGTATCGGTTTTAACTGTCATAGAGAGGGAGAGATCCTTCAGCTTACCTGCTAGGAGCTTCGCCTCTTTCTCATCATGGGCAGCCTGCGTGGCGCGCTCTTCTTTGAGTCGCTCCTGCATTCTGATGGTCCGTTTGTCTGCAAAGACAGCTTTTTTCTGCGGCAGAAGGTAGTTGCGTACAAAACCGGGTTTTGCTTGGGCGAGGTCGCCTTTCCTACCGAGATTTGTTACATCTTCGAGCAGGAGAAGCTGGCTTTTTGTATGTTTTTTTTCTTTCATTACTATTCCTCTCCAACAAAGGGTAATAGAGCCATATGTCTAGCTCTCTTAATCGCACTTTTGAGTAGTTGTTGATAGTGGTGAGAAACTCCAGTAATACGGCGAGGAAGGATCTTACCTCTCTCGGTAATGAATTTCTCTAAAGTATCAACATCTTTATAATCAATCTCCTTTACACCGGCTTTGGTGAAAGGACAGACTTTTCGTTTCTTAAAACCAAATCTGGGTCGACGTTTCATCATAAGGTCTACCTCTCCTAAGCTTCTTCAAGTTGTTTAAATTCTAGTTTTTCGAGAACTTTTTCACTGCGCATCGTAATGAAACGAATGAGATCCTCGTTTAGGTGGTACTCTTTCCACATTTCTGAAATCACTTTTGGGGTAACAGAGAAATAGAGCAGGAAGAATTGACCTTGCTTATGTCCCTTGATTTCATAGGCGAGTTTCTTCCGGCCCATCGTATGGACTTTTTGAATTTCACCCCCATTTTGTTCGATCGTCTTTGTGATCCGATCCAAAGCTTTCTTTAGCGCATCTTCGCTCAAAGACGCACTGAGGATATACATCCCTTCATAGAGTCTTTTAATTTCTTTATTCATTCAATTCCTTCATTTTCTCTGGACAACCACTCTTCAAGATATCTGACACCTTGAGTGATCATCTCGGGTAATTTTTCTTGTTCTTCTTTCGTAAAGGGGCTAAGCACATGATCTTCTAAAAGCCCTATGGTAGCTTCTCCCACTCCCAGCTTCAAGCGCGGGTAGTCCCTGGTTCCCAGAGACTCTTCGATGCTCTTTAGCCCATTATGCCCCCCAGCGCTGCCACTGTTTCTGCTGCGGAGGGTTCCGAAAGGCAGGGCTGCATCGTCAGAGATAATCAAGAGATCCTCTATAGGAATCTTGTAAAAACTGACGGTTTTACGGACTGCCTGCCCGGATAGATTCATGTAGGTCGTGGGAAATAGAAGGAGGACTCTCTCCTCTTTCCACCTGCCTCTGGCAATTTCTCCTTTGAACTCTCGCTCCTTCTTGAAAGAAAAGTGGTGTTTTTCTGCAAAGGCGTAGAGCACCATCTGCCCGAAGTTATGCCGGGTAAGGTCATACTTTTTTCCGGGATTTCCGAGGCCTACAATAAGCATCAATCTACCTTCGCTCTTCATTTTTAACGCTTAGCAATCACAATAATAATCTCTTTTTCAGGTACCAGCGAGATGACCCCTTCACTCATCTCGATATCTCCAACCCGCATCGACTCTCCGATAGCGAGGGAGCGGATATCAAGTTTGAAATCTGAAGGAATATCTTTAGGCAGACAGCGCACTTTCACGTGGTAGATGACCTGCCGGACAAATCCCCCTAATTTCACTCCAATACACTCTGCCTCGCCGAGAAAGGTCACGGGAACTTTCACGTCGACCATGATCTTCTCATCAAGCAACTGAAAATCGAGGTGCAAGGTGCGGTATGTTGTGGGATGGTACTGGATACCTTTGACGATAGAGGGACACTCTTTTCCATCTATCTCTATTTCAAAGATTGTCGTGGGGAGATATCCTTTTTTGAGGCCTCGGATGACAGCAGCAAACTCACTTCCCTTTACGGTAAGTTTTTCACTTGGCTGCCCCATTTTGTAGACCACAGCAGGGATATCCCCTTTAAATCTGAGCTGAGTCAGCTCACTCTTACTTTTTCCTGCCCGTTTGGACACGTTGAGTTTCATGGACTCTCCATGGGTTGATAGTTAAAAAAAACTGGCCTTGATGATGAAAAACAGCCGCTATGTTGCAGGACGGAAGAGAGAGCTTACCGAGTCATTATTAATAATGCACTCCATCGCTTTTCCAAAAGTCCCTGCAACACTGCAGACGTCAATCCTTGTGTGGTCGATCTCATCGGGCAGAGGAATTGTGTTGGTCACTAAGAAGCGTTCGATGCTCTTCTCTTGGAGAATCTCTCCCAGGAAGAGTCCGTGCGTCACCGCCGCAATAATGCGCCGTGCGCCCGCCTCCTTGCATGCTAAAGCAGCACGTCTCAGCGTCCCTCCCGTCGAACAGATATCGTCGACGAGAATCACATCCCTATTCTGCACATCACCAAACAGCGCTACACTCTCGACCTCTGTCGAGCTTATCCGCTTCTTGTCCACAACCGCAAAGGTGGCGCCCATCTCGGTCGCCATAACGCGGGCGAGTTTTATACTACCGATATCCGGAGCTGTAACAACAGGCTCTTCTAATCCCGCTCTCTTCACTGCCTCGACCAGAGTCGGCCGGGCATAGAGATTATCCACCGGGATATTAAAAAAGCCCTGGATCTGCTCACTATGTAGATCCATCGTTACGACTCGATGCACTCCCGCTTTTTCAAGCAGATCTGCAACGAGCTTCGCCGTTATCGGCACTCGTCCTCTCTCTTTACGATCTTGCCGCGCATACCCATAATAGGGAATGACGGCAATGATGCGCTGTGCAGAGGCCCTTTTTAGAGCATCAATTAAAATTAGAAGCTCCATGAGATAGAGGTTGGGTTCCCTCGCAATGCTCTGCACCACGAATACCTCCCGACCACGGACATTCTCAACTATTTGAACGCCTATCTCACCATCAGGGAATCTATCTATCTGAGCGTTTCCGACCTTCATCTTCAAGTTGTCTGCGATCTCCTTCGCTAAACGAGGATGAGAACTCCCCGAAAACAACATAAAAGAGTCTTTTGCCATTGAAACACTCACAAATTTGGGGTGGGAGGATTCGAACCTCCGCATGGCGATACCAAAAACCGCTGCCTTACCGCTTGGCTACACCCCAGCAAACCAAAAATCAAGACGAGATATTACTGTTTTAGGAAATTCTATTCAACTATTATTCAAGAATTCCAGGTGCAAAAAAAAATATAATTTTAGCCATTCATTGACTTCCCCCCTTTTTCTTTATAAAGTAGCGGCTATGCATATCGTCCATTTCGCCTCAGAGCTATCACCTATCGCTAAAGTGGGAGGGCTTGCGGATGTCACCGCCGGTCTATTGAAAGCCCTCACCAGAGGGGGCGAACGGGCAGAAGTCATCCTCCCCTTCTACGATCAGATCGACCGATCGAAACTAAAAAATCTCCATGTCGTTTGTGAAGAACTTAGTGAGTCTAAAAGCGCTGTCTGGGCGGCAGAAATGGATGGGATCCAACTCCTACTCATCGATCCTCAAAACAATTATTTCAAAAGAGGCGTCATATATGGCGAGAAAGATGATGACCAGCGCTTCATCCATTTCACCAACGCAGCCATGGAATATCTCCTCAGAGGGGATAGCCATCCCGATATTCTCCACTTGCACGACTGGCTCACCGGCTTAGCAGCGCCGCTCTACCATGAGAAGTACAAATCTCTTGGGCTAAAGCTGGGCGGGATTATGACAACTATCCATAATATGAAGTATCAAGGTGTCTGCAAGCCAGAGCTACTCTCTGAGATCGGGCTAAGCCCCACTCCACTCCTCAAAAGAGATAAGCTCCAAGATAGTACGAAGCCCGATAAACTTAACCTTCTTAAAGGGGCGCTCCTCTACTCAGACTCCCTCACAACGGTCTCACCAACCTATGCAGAAGAGATTAAGGGAGAGGAGGGGTTTTCACTCGGAACGATTCTTCAGCAGAGAGAAGAGCGACTTATCGGCATCCTCAATGGGATCGATACAGAGTACTGGGATCCTGAAACCGACCCCCTTCTAGAAAAAAATTATCCTGCCCACTTCACTTCGCTAGATGCGATTCAGAGTGCAAAGAGGGCAAACCGCAAAGCGTTGAGTAAGAGGCTCAAACTGAAAGAGAGCTCCGCGCCTCTCTTCACATGTATCACACGCCTCGTTCAGCAGAAAGGACCCGAGATGATCCGCTTCGGCCTCGAATATACCCTCAAGAGAGGAGGGCAGTTCGTTCTGCTAGCATCCACTCCAGAAAAAGAGGTCAAAAAGGCGTTTCACGACTTAGCCCACACCTATCGCGATAATCCTAACGTCCACCTCCATTTTATCTTCGATGAAGAGCTCGCTCACCTCACCTACGCCGCCGCCGACTGCATTCTCCTCCCCTCCCTCTTCGAGCCCTGCGGCCTAACACAGATGATCGCTCTCCGCTATGGAACGATCCCCATCGTCCACAAAGTGGGAGGACTCAGAGATACGATCTTTGATATTGATGACGAGGAGCACCCCTCTGATCAGAAAAACGGCTACACCTTTGATTCCCCCACAAACGAGAGCTTGCGTCAAGCGCTCGACCGCGGCCTCGACCACCACCAAAATGACCCCAAAAAATGGGAACGCATGGTCAAAAACGGCCTCTCCCGAGATTGGAGCTGGAAGGTCCCCGCCCAACAATACCTCAAAATCTACAAAGACTATGCAGGTTGAGCCTCGATACCGATATAGAGATCCAACACAATGTTTTGGTGATCGGCAGCTCTCTCATCATAGATCTCAAAATCTGTCTGATAGCGGCGCTTGCCTCCCAAATCTTCTGGTGACATTTTCCAGATCTCTTCCCATGCATTGACTATAACTTGGGGCATTGGAGCAGGCTCCGTTGTAAATTTTGCATAGGTCTGCTTGGGGATAATCACTCTCTCAAACTCTTCATTTTCAAAAGAGGTCACCTCTTCCCCAATAAAGTAGGTGTATGCTCCCTTGTAGTCACTCTCATAGTCGGTATATCCGCAAATTGTTGTGCCAGGATTCTTCCTCTTGGAAATTTTCTCAAAGAGCGCCTGCTGAAAATAGCGCTGCACACAGTTGAAGATCTCTCCCTCCATCTTATTGAGCTCTTTCTGATAGCTCGTACGCACTTGAATCCCACACAACTTTATCGCTTCACGCTGAACAATCTCTCGCTTCATTATCTCTCCTCTCGATGGGGTTAAGATTACTCGATTTTAAACTAAAAAACAAGTTTTCACACTAAATTTCCCCTGCGAAGAGACAGCCATCCCAAACCGAAGGTTCGGAAGAGGGATGCCCGCAGCAGTCGACACCTTAAAATCTACAAAGATTATGCAGGTTGAAGATGAATCGCCGCACGACGCTGGATCGTCCCAGTCGCTATATAGTTCCAACGCCGACTAACAAATAGTTGAGTAAACAGATCCTCTATCAGCAAAAACGGATGAATAAGCGTGAAGAGATCATCGGCTAGATCTGGTATCTTTGATGCGAACTCAAGTTTTTTCGACATAAGGTCGCTGGATTTGCGCATCAAATAGTCGACTGGTAGTGGTTGGGTTATTTCCACATTGAAGTTAGGTTTTAACTTTTTCAACAGCGAAAAAATGGGCTCTTTCGAACGGCCTCGAGAGATAACCCTCCAGACAAGCGGTTCAATGCGATTCATAAGGGGATAGATGTTGCCATTACATTTCGTTACCGCTAAGGCCTTGATAGCATCGCATTCATCACTCTCTAAAATACGCTCCAGAACGTTTCTTGGTATTCTACCATCAAATTTCTGAATCGCTATTGTCTTAACAATTTCAGAGTAATCACGCTTGAGAATCTCCTTCAAAACCCAATAACGGATTTTCAAAGAACCCCTTTGATGCTCAAACTGCTTCTGAACAAAATAGTTGGGATAATGCCATTTAAATGCAGAGAGTACCTCTTTCTCAGTTAGCCCATAAAATCTAGGGAAAACGACGACCTCACAGAAGATCTTTGAGGCTATAATTACTATTATGTTTTTGACATAAAAGTACCTATCTACTCTAATGAATTGGGGAAGAATCTCTCTAAATAATCCAGAGCGGTATTTCATCAGACCCACTTTGGAGATTACCACAGCAGCTTCTACTCCTTTGTATGTCATTATAGACCAACCCACGGCTAAAAAAACGCCCATTAGATGCAGAACAATCTTGTCTTTCCAATCAGAATCAAAATCATAATATACGCGGCCTGAAGCATAATCAAAGAAGTGAAAAACTACCCCACTTACAACAGAAGAAAGGATGAGAAGCGTTTTTGGGAGTTTTTGGGAGGCATAGTGGTTTAAGAGAAGTCCGCAAGCTGAGGCTAGAGCAATGCTTGTAATATCATGATATACTGAATATGATTCATAATCTATACTTGAACTTCTTGGCATAATTTCTTCCTCTTTTGATGGAGAAAGAATAGACGATATTCAACTAAAAATCAAGTTTTCACACTAATTGGAGTGTAAATAAAAATATTGAGGCAAAAAAAACATTTTCTGCTCGATAGCAACAGGCATATAGTTCAAAAAAGATTAAAAAATATCCTATGGCAGTTCAACAAGATTTTCCACAGCGACAAGGGGGCAGGGGGGCAAACCCCCGACGTATCAGTTGCTCTTTTCCCAGGCGTGTTTGACGTAGAGGCGGTTAGTCCAGAGATACTCCACTCCGGAGAAGAGGGTGTAGACGGCGGCGGCGCTAATGATATAGAAGCTGATATCTTGAAGCTGCTCTAAGGAGAGGCTTCCCCAGGCGTAGGGGATCATCAGGATAAGAATGGCGAAGATGGAGAGACCTTGTAGGACAGCTTTGATCTTTCCGCTGGTGCGGGCGGCTAGGGTGACCCCTTTTAGTGCGCAGAGGGTGCGCAAGGTGCTGATCATCATATCGCGGTAGATGAAGACAAAGACTAGAAGTAGGGGCAGGCGTATAACCCCTTGAGTGAAGGTAAGAAGAATCGTAAGCCGGGTGATGGTATCTGCCATGGGATCTAGGAGCTTTCCGAGCTGGGTGACGGTATCGTGTTTCCGGGCAAGGTAGCCATCGAAGAAGTCTGAAAGTTCTGAGACGATCAGTAGGGAGAGCAGGATGAATGGCAGGAGGTGCATTGAGATGCCCAGCTGTTGGTATTTCAGATAGAAGATGAGGAAGATGGGGCTGATAAAGATGCGCCCAAGGGTCAAGATCATCGGCAGCTTCATGGGGAGGTTCTCCCTCATTAGAGAAGGTATAATGGCTGCTCTCATCGATTTGCTACGGTTGTTTCTGTCACTTTATACTGGTTTGGAACCATATTCAAAAGGTTTTTCTGCTTTAGCGCAAGCTGTCCACATGCGGCGGCGATATCCTTCCCTTTGGTATAGCGCCAGGTGCTTCTAACGCCACCGTCGGTGAGGATGGAGCGGAAGGCTTCGATCGCCTCTCTCTCTGGCCGTCTCAGGTTTATACCGTCAACAGGATTGTAGGGGATCAGATTGACGCAGCACTGTTCATTTTTCAGGAGGGCTACGAGCTCTTTTGCATGCTCTCTTTTGTCATTCACACCAGCGATCATCACATACTCATAGGTGATATCACGTTTGCTCTTCTGCGCATAGGCGCGCGCTGCCCGGAGTAGATCCTCTAAAGGAAATTTTCGAGCGTAGGGAACGATCTTTTTGCGCAGCTGCTGATTCGGGGCGTGGAGGGAGAGGGCGAGGTTAACGTTGAGCTCTTCATTCATGAGGCGCTTAATATTTTTGGGGACGCCAACGGTTGAAACGGTGATTTTTCGGGGAGAGAAGCCGAAGAGTTCGGGATCGATAAGGATTTTTAGCGCCCGAACAACCGCTTCGTAGTTCTCTAGAGGCTCTCCCATTCCCATGAAGACGATGTGGGTGACCTCTTCTCCCTGCTCGAGGAGATGGGCGTTGATATGGACTACCTGTTCAATGATCTCAGCGGCGGTAAGGTTGCGGATGAGCCCGCTCTGACCGGAGGCGCAGAAGGCGCAGCGTGCGGGGCAGCCTATTTGAGAGGAGATGCAGACGGTACGCCGCTTCATGGAGCGGATCAGGACCGACTCGACGCTCTGACCATCGGAGAACCCCCATAAAAATTTGGTCGTCTCCCCATCATCAGACTCTTCAACTTTTTCTAGCGACAGAATTCCAAGGCGGACTCTCTCTTCAAAGATCTCACGCAGCTTCTTGGGAAGATTGGACATGGCGCTATAATCGGTGACTCCTTTCTGGTAGACCCAATCAAAAAGTTGCTTCGTTCTATAGGAGGCCGAGCCCTCCTCTTCAGTATACGCTTTGAGCTCACTTGCCAAAAGTCCACAAAATTCTCGCATAATAACTCCTAATTGGGCACTATTATTTCATAGACCACAATTTTTGCCTATGCTGACTTTTCAACAAATTATAAGTAACCTTACCGCCTACTGGGCTGAGAAGGGATGCCTCATTCAACAGGGATACGATGTTGAGGTGGGCGCTGGGACATTTAACCCTGCGACCTTCTTGCGCTGCCTCGGTCCTGAACCCTTCAACTGCGTCTATGTGGAGCCCTCGCGGCGTCCTCAAGATGGCCGGTTTGGAGAGAACCCCAACCGTACGCAGCTCTTTCATCAGCTTCAAGTGCTCATGAAACCCTCCCCTTCTGATATCCAAGAGCTCTATCTGCAATCGCTAAAGGTGATCGGATTTAATCTTGAGGAGCATGACGTCCGTTTTGTTCATGATGATTGGGAGTCCCCAACGCTTGGCGCCTGGGGCCTCGGATGGGAGGTGTGGATCGATGGGATGGAGGTGACGCAGTTCACCTATTTTCAATCGGTAGCGGGACAACCTTTAGCACCGATCAGTGTGGAGCTCACCTACGGATTAGAGCGGCTCTCTATGATCGTGCAGGGAAAAGAGAACTTCTTTGAGATGCAGTACAACAGTGATCTCACCTATGGAGAGATCTACCATCGAAGTGAAGTGGAGTGGAGCAACTACAACTTCTATCACGCCTCGACTGAGATGTGGCTCCGCCACTTTGAAGATTTTGAGCGGGAGGCGAAGGCGATGATCGATCTCAAACTGCCCATCCCAGCTTACGATTTTGTGATGAAAGCGTCCCATGCTTTCAATATGTTAGAGGCGCGCGGCATGCTCTCAGTGACTGAACGTACAGGCTACATCAGCCGCGTTCGCACCCTCACTAGAGCGGTGGCTGCGGAGTATCTGAAGTCGAGGGAGAAGCTCGGCTTTCCCCTTCTACCTCCAAAAACTGAGCAGAAAACTCCTGAGCCAAAAGCAGCGCTCCCCGTAGACTTTAATCCGAAAGAGTCTAGCGATCTCCTCCTAGAAATCGGCTCTGAAGAGCTTCCCGCAACTTTTATTCCGATCGGATGTCAAAATCTCAAAAATGCAATCACAAAACTCCTTAAGGGACTCTCTTACGGCGCTATCACTCTCTTTGGCACGCCCCGCCGATTAAGCGTCCTTGTTGAGGGGCTCTCCCATGGCAGTGAGAGTCGAACTATTCATCGAAAGGGCCCTCCTGTGAGTGTAGCATTTGATGCAGAAGGTAGGGCGACGAAACAGGGCGTTGGCTTCTTTAAATCCCTCGGCATTGACCACCCACCGACTTTGAAAGAGGTAAAAGATCACGACGTCTTCTACCTGCAAGAGATCAAAGGCTCCGACTATCTCATGGCGGACGTGGTGGAAGAGGGAGGTTCGACTCTTCAACTGCTGAGCAGCTCTCTTCCTCAGCTCATCGCCACTCTCAGCTTCCCCAAGCAGATGCGCTGGGGCGCTATCGAAACGAGCTATGCGCGCCCTCTGAAGTGGTTTGTCGCCCTTCTGGGATCGCAGATCGTTCCTTTTGAATTGGCAGGCGTCACCTCGGGGAGAGTTTCCAGGGGTCATGCGCAGCTTTGCAATAGCTCTTTTGAGATTGAAAACGCTTCCGATTATCTCTCTAGATGCCTCGAAAATAGCATCATGGTCAGCACTGAGGTGAGAAAAAAATCGATCTTAGATCAGCTGAGTAAAATTGAGATGGAGAGCGGAACCACAGCGATTGAAAAAGAGAGGGTGCTGCCTCAAGTCCTCTATCTCTCTGAGTGGCCTCAGCTCATCTGCGCCTCCTTTGATGAGAATTTTCTGCGCGCTCCCGAAGAGGTCCTCATCTCAGAGATGGTGGAGCATCAGAAGTATTTCCCTCTCCTGGGTCACACAGGAAAGCTTGCCCCTCTCTTCGTCATCACCGCCGATAACCAGCCAAATGAGACGATAACGAAAGGCAATCAAAATGTCCTCTCTGCCCGCCTCTCCGATGGCGTCTTTCTCTATGAAGAGGACTTAAAAACCTCTCTCGATGAGTTCGCAAAGAAGCTCGAAACGATCATCTTCCAGAAAGATCTCGGCTCGGTGGCTGACAAGGTCTCCCGTATCACACATCTCGCGCTCACACTCTCTCAAACCCTCTCTTTTGGCGATGAGAAGCTCGTTGTGCGCGCAGCAAAGCTCTCCAAGGCGGACCTCGCAACGGAGCTAGTTCAGGAGTTCACCGACCTCCAAGGAACGATCGGCAAACATTACGCCCTCCACCAGAAGGAAGATAGTGAGGTTGCGGTAGCAATCGAAGAGCACTGGCTTCCAAAGTCTGAAGGAGGCGCTCTCCCCACTTCTCCCGTCGGCATTATCCTGAGCCTAGCTGACAAGCTCGACAATCTGATCAGCTACTTCAGTGTCGGCCTAAAACCCACCTCTTCAAGCGACCCCTTTGCCCTCCGCCGCCAGGCGATCGGAGTGATAAAAATACTCATTGAGAACGACCTCAATTTAAACCTTGAGCAGCTCATCAAAGATCCAGAGATTCTTGACTTTATTACGAAACGGGCGAAAGGAGTGCTCGAAGAGTATGGCTTCCAAAAAGATGAGATCGAGGCCTCCCTCCAAGGCAGGTGCAGCAACCCTTACGATCAATATCTCAAAACGAAGGCGCTCCATGAGTTCCGCCAAAGTGCCCACTTCGATAGCCTCTTTGAAGTCTATAAGCGGGCAAAGGGACAGATCGGAAAAGAGAAAAAGCACTCCCTCAAACCGTCGCTCTTTAAAGAGCCGGCAGAGCAGAACCTCTACGACTCCCTCTCTTCCCTGAAAAAACCCTTCAACGCTCTACTCTTAGAGAAGAACTACCAGAGTGCATTCGAGCAGCTCGCCAAGCTCCAGACTCCCCTCAGCCTCCTCTTCGATGAGGTCAAAATCCTCTCCGATGAGCAGGCGCTCCGCTCCAACCGCATCGCCCTCCTCCAGGAGGTCTTCTCCCACTTCTCCCAACTCCTTGACTTTGGAAAAATCCAAAACAGCTAATAAGATGAAACCCATACATCCTGGAGAAATTCTTAGAGAGGAGTTGAAAGAGCTTGATTTATCTGCGAGCGCTTTTGCAAAATATCTCTCGGTGCCGGTTAACAGAATCACTCTCATATTGAATAAGAAAAGAGCAGTCACAGCTGATACAGCTCTACGCTTTGCAAAATTCTTTGGAACCTCTGCTCAATTTTGGTTAAATCTTCAATCTGACTTCGATTTGAAAATGACCATTAAGAAGAGCGACAAGAAGATCCAAAAAGAAGTTCGCCCAATAGTGTGGCAAGATAGAAAAATAACACTTCTCCCAAACTTTCAGTTTGAAAGATGAGCGCCCGAAGTAGTCGACTCCTTAACCGCTTTTTGAGATCTCCAGAAATTGGTATTTGCACCAATATCATAAAAATTATAACATTGGTGCATGGGAAATCAAAACCAGCTTTTCAAGATAGCAGCCCCCCAACAAGGCTTTTTTACTGCCAAGCAAGCGGAAGAATGTGGCTATGCCCGCTCGAATTTCCACTTACTGCTAGCATCGGGAGAATGGACTCAAGAGGAGAGAGGCATCTATCGGCTAGGACGGTATCCTGTGACTGAGCGTCAGGAGCTTGTGTTGTGGACCCTTTGGAGCCGGAACCTTAAAGATATTCCCCAAGGAGTCTGGTCTCATGAGACGGCGCTTGATATTCTCGAGCTTTCGGATGTGATGCCAGCTAAGATGCATATGACCGTTCCTGTCAATTTTCGTAGACGAATCGAAACCCCAAAAGTGCTTTATCTGCATTTTAGGCATTTAGATCGGTCTGAGATAGAAGAGAGGCAGGGATATAGGGTAACAGTCCCCCTTAGAACAATAATTGACGTGATTGAAGCAGGTACTGTTGCGGATAACTTTCTTATTCAAGCGGTTCGTCAATCCATGGACCGGGGACTTGTGGCTAAGGAAGAACTAGTCGCACTTAAGAATATTCATCCCGATATCTATCTAAAGATTAAGAGATTAATTCATGATATCTTTTAGAACAGCGAATGATTTTCGTAGGAGCTTAGAATCGCGCTTAAAAAGTATTGCTACTAAAAATAGCCAAGATCTACAACGAATTCGGTGAAAAGTGGCCTTTGAGAGGCTATTGGCCAGAATTTTTCATTATGATTCTGATAGTTTTGTTCTCAAAGGCGGTTATGCAATGGAATTACGTTTTGCCACTGCAAGGGCGACAAAAGATATCGATCTAACTTGCTTACATCGGATTGATGACCCTCATTTGAAAATTGAGGAAGTCATCATTCACGAATTACGAAATTTAGTGAAGATAGACATAAAGGATTACTTTACCTTCGAAGTAGGGCCAGCAAAAATGGATTTGGATAATGCCCCATATGGCGGAGCGAGATATCCCGTATCTTCTTTTATCGACAAACGTCTTTTCGTAAGGTTTCAACTTGATGTAGGGGCCGATATTGTTGTAGATGAAGTTGAGCATGTTAATGGGGCTGATTGGCTTAGATATTGTGGAATTGAGACTCCCAAAATGCGAATGATCTCTGTTGAGCAACAACTTGCAGAGAAATTTCATGCTTATACTCTCCCTCGTGAACACAGATTAAATTCTCGAGTGAAGGATCTGATTGATATGTTGCTGTTAATACAACTACGACCAATCAATGCAGCGAGTTTTGGGACCATACTTCAAAAAGTTTTTGCTTCGCGAGGCACTCATGCTCTTCCTGAAAAGGTTGGACCTCCGCCACCTGAATGGCTCCCATTATACGAGACTCTTGCTACTGAATGCGGGTTATCGCAGAAGATGTCCGAGGCGTATCGTGAATTGTATCTGTTTTTTCAAACTCATGCTTTGAAAATCAATAAATCGAGATAGATTCATAGGACCTGATAGAGGTAGATTTTGGAGCGGTGGATGTCGTCCACTTCAATGGTCTCAATGGGCGTCCAACCGGGGATGGCGAAGGTGTTGCTCACCACTACTGTTCCTGGTTTGAGCTCTCTCTCAAACTTGGATTTGAGCTGGGTCATTCCTTTGGGGAAGAGGTAGCAGACGACTAGGTCGGCATTATGCAGGGAGCATTTGAAGAAGTTCTGCCGCATGATTTT
>JAAKFF010000049.1 GCA_011065165.1 Chlamydiota bacterium | reverse complement strand
GTTGTCGATAGGGGGACCTTTGATGAGCTTTCAAAAAAAGAGGGAATCTTCCAGAGATTTTTAGAGAAGCAAAAGCTCTGAAACAGTCTGGAATTTAAACTCTTAATCGTAAATTCTTTTTAAATGATTGATACACAATAAAATAGAAAAAATATAATAAAAAATTCTTTTTTATTTATATAAAAATTTATATCATGACCTTTAGAAGGTTGATATTATACTTTCTGAAAAAAGACTATTTAAATCACGGAGGAGCAGATGGTTGCAAAAAAACGGAAGAAAAAGGTAACGAAAAAAAGACTGAAAAGAGCGAGAGGTGGAGTACCAGAAGTCACTGTAGAACCGGGGCGTGGGGGCTCCATCACAATTATTAACCTCCCACGCTTGATTGGTACTATTACAATTGATATTCCGGGACTGGAAGCTGAACCACCTGCACCGACCCCTCTATAACAAAAAAATGAGCAACTCACGTTCATGAATCAAATAGTGCCGGCGAGAATTTCATTGCCGGCACTTTTACCATGACATCTTTGCTTACTTAAGTGATTTCATGCTCAAGGAGAGACTTGTAGAGGCCGGGATTTTTCCTAAGGTCTTGATGAGTCCCGACTTGGACAACTTTTCCTCTATCAAGAACGAGGATCTTATCAGCACGTTTAATGGTGCTTAAGCGATGCGAGATGATCAGACAGGTGCACCCTCTCTCCCTAAGATTTTGAAGGAGCTCTTCTTCTGTTTCAGCATCTAAGGAGTTGGTTGCCTCATCCATGATAAGGATTGAAGGATCTAAAACAAGAGCGCGTGCGATCTCTATGCGTTGCCTTTGCCCCTGACTGAGATTTTGTCCCTCCTCTAGCAAAGGGGCCTGATAGCCACTCGGAAGGGCTAGGATTTCTTTTTCAATACAGGCATTTCTAGCAGCATTTGCAACGCTTTCGTCTGAAATATTTTTATCCCAAAGCGTGATGTTCTCTTTAATTGTGCCGGCAAATAGGTGAATCTGCTGATCGACAGCTGCAAGGGAATTTCTAAAGATGGTTCTTGAAATACGTGTGAAATCTTTTCCATCATAGAGGACTCTCCCTTTTGAAGGCTGGAAAAGGGAGGTGGCAAGTCGAGACAACGTTGTCTTTCCGCTCCCCACAGGTCCGACGAGAGCAACAATTTCTCCAGCCTTCACAACCAAATTAAAATCTTCTATGAAGGGCTCATCCAAGGGGCTGAATCCAAATGTAACATGTTGAAACTCAATCTTGCCCTTTAGCTTTTCTTCTGGCATCTCGGGAAGAGAGCGCTCTTTCACAATAGGATCTGGAGAATTTTTTAACACGTCATCTACACGCGCAAGATCCACTTTTACGGATTGCATCTCAGATCCAAAACTTACGAGCTGATTAAAGGGTCTTAAAAAAGAGGACAAGAGGATTTGAAAGGCGATGAGCATTCCTATAGTTAAACGACCATGCAGAATTTCCCAGCATCCTATTGTTAAGAGTAGAACGGTTGATAATTGTTGAGAAAAACTAGAGAACGTAGAGAGATAATTACTTTTTGCTCTTATCGATTGGAAGGCGTTGATACTTCTTGTATAATACCCTGCGATGCGAGAGAAAAAATAGGCTTCGTTAGCAGCAGTTTTGATCGCTTCAATATGCTCTAAGGTATCGAGGGAGACCCCAATTGTCTTTGCATCTTCCTGTTGAAGGCGAGCGTAGGCATGGATGCGAGTGCGGTTGACATACCAGAGAAGTGATAGATTGATGAAGGCTGTAAAAATTGCAATAAGTGTAAGTAAGACATTGTATTGGAACATGATAATTACATAGACCCCTACGAGTGACAGGGAGATGAGGTTGATGACAACTTCTCCAGTGAAGATGGTTGCTATACGGTTATTTAAACCGATTCGATTGATCACTTCTCCACCCGACCGTTGTGAAAAAAAGACCGCAGGTAATCTCAGAATATGCCATAAAAATTCTGTGGAATAACGGATAGAAAGTTTCGCTTGCAGTGCATTGAGGAATTTTCCTCTGATCCACGTTATCCCTCCTGTAAAAAGCATGATGCCAGCAATCAGCAGGAGAAACTCAGACTTCCAATTGGGGATAGTTTCTCCCAAAAACTTATCAATGAATATCTGAGAAAAAACAGGAGCTGTCAACCCAATGACAACGAGAGATAGCTGGACAAAAAAGAGATAGATCAAGGCCTCTTTAAAGGGGATAATTTTTTCGATAAGACGAGATAAGAGACTCAGATCTTTTCCTCCTTTTTGAAACTCTTTTCGCGGTTGGCATTCAAGAACTAGGCCTGAATAGCTTTGTTCTAGTTCTTCTCTATCGATTCTTCTTGGACCTGTTGCGGGATCGTTGATGTAGACCTTTCTTCCTCTAATTCTCTCTAATACGACAAAGTGATTATGATCCCAAAATAGAATTGCTGGCCTCAAAATATCTTGGAGGTCTTCAACGTCCATTTCATATCCTACTGCTTCAAGCCCATAGTGCTCAGCAGCTTGAGTGATATTATAGGCGCTTACCCCGTCTCGAGAGACTCCGCACATGACCCGAAGTTCTTCGAGAGAGACAAAACGCTCATAATAACCCAGGATGATAGAGAGAGCTGCTGCTCCACACTCTACGGCCTCCATCTGTATCACTCTTGGAGTCTTCTTTGGGGAATTTAGTCTGAGAAAATTTAAAAACGTCTTAATCACATTCATCTCATTTTGATTTTCCATAGAGGAATCAAGTAGGAAATAGGAGGTTGTTCATCGATCACGATTTTTATTTTGCAGATCGTTCCGGTCGGAATCGAGAAAGGAGGTCCCTCTTGAGAGGTCCATTTATAACCACTCGGAGTGGAGGGATCGGGAATAGGTTCAACTAAGATATTTGTGATAGCGACTGAATTTTCCATCAGATAGTCGACAATTTGCATGTTGCCGATTGTCTGTGTTAGCTCTTCTTTAGAGACAGGATAAGGAAAAATTTCCTTAACCTTTCCAAGAATCGCCCCATATTCTTGGGGATTGACAATGTTGGGTTCGATAAGGACCTTCATCCCTTTTTGAATCCTTCCGATATTATCTGCATTAATTCCACTATAAAAAAGTTCTAACTCTTTGGGTTTAGGTGGATGTTCTAGCCAAATAAGTGAGGCTCTCCTATCCACACTCTCGCCAAGATTAACCAGGACTTCTAATATCCTTCCGCTAGAGGGTGCTGTGACAATAGAGAGCTCTTTTTCGAGCCTTTCGAGATCGATCGGAGTACTCCCAGAGAGTAATAGTGCATTATCGAGAAGGATGTCCGCATTATGAGTTGGAGCCATATCTTCTAAATCGGAATATAGAGTTTCCAGAGCAGATTTTGTCTCTTCGATAGTGATCTCTTGATCGATGATATTCGCCTTGGAATTATCTAAGACCATTTTGGCGATTAAACCTTCCTGAAAAAGCCCCTGGTTAATCGTAAAAGCATGATCGAGGAGATCAAGCTCGACAATCAACTTCTCAATTTTATATTTTGTTGCTTCGATGGCTGTTAAAACTGAACGGAGAGCTGGAATATATATTCTCGCTATCGGAGCATTTTCTTCGACCACACTTCCTTCACTTACAAAGATCTCAGTGATCATTCCCGATGATTTGGAACGGATAAGAAAGACTCCTTCAGGACTTAAAGAGACGCTGCGACCATTTGCCTCTGTTGGAATCCGACCGACAAATGACCAGATGAGCAGTGTAAGAATCAAAGCGAAAATCACAGAGATCATGAGCCAGTTCTTTGGCTCTTCAATCGTGAGCATCTGATGGATCTGTTCGCGAGAAGAGAGCCTTTCGCTTGCCTCTTTGATGCTTTTTTTGTCTTGGATTTCACTCATAATTCTAATTTCTTCAATAGATGATTATAGTTTAAAATATCAATCGAAACGCGATTAGTAACATCATCGAGCTTGACCAAAGTCCCTGTTGTGAAGAGAAGTTCAGTGAGGTTATCCGCATAATCCTTTTGGACAAGTACTTTTTCAATAAATGTCCTTCTTAATCGATTCTCATAATCAATCACAATGAATAATGAACTGTACCCCTCCTTTAACCTTGCAATTTCATCTTTTAGAGTTGTCTCATACCATTGAACAGCCTTGTCGGCGAAATAGACTTCATCGATGAGTTCCAGTTGACTTCTTAGAGCCGTTGCAATATCTGTTCGAATGCTCTCATCGAGTTTACTCTCCACTAAAATAGCCTGAGAAAGCTCGGCCTCTCTCTGCCTTTTTTCCCCTTTTGCTCGATCATTAAAAAGAGGGATAGAGAAGCTCAACATAACTGATAGATCTTTTTTCTGAGGACCGCTATTAATCGATGAGAAAAAAGGGCGTGATCTATTGCTGACTCGATTATTCGTCACGTCAAATCCCAACACTAAGTCGAGTGAGGGCAAAACCGCATTTTTTGCCGATTTTAAAAGCCAAGCCGCCTCTTTTATTCGGAGCTCTGAAGCGATGAGATCTCCTCGATTTTGTCTTGCTGTCGAAAGGAGAAGGTCGACATCCCATTTGCTTTTTTCACTCTCTGGCTCTGGAAAGCTTTCTAAGACTAGGTTTGGAGGATTTGGGCCAAAAGAGCTCTCTTCCTCACCCATTTGAAATAATAGATCATTATAGGCTCTATAGACATCTTGCTTGGCAGCGACGAGATCTTTACTCGCTCGTGAGAGTTCAGCAAACTGTTGATTTAAGGCAGATAGAGCTAATCTCTCTCCTTCAACAAGGCGTTCACTGGCAGTCGCAAGTCCATAGAGTATCTTATAAGAGAGTTCATGAATTTCTAAGATTTCTTTTGCGGCAACGAGCTCCCAATATTTGAAGACAGTATCACGGACTTCAGTAGCAATTGTCTGAACATACTCATTTTTAATCGTACTCACCTCAATTTCCGAAACTTTCTCTTCAACTGTTTCTGGGCTATATTTTAGCCCTCTGAGAAGGGGTTGATCGATGGTAAAGGACAGGACATATTGATTCGTCCTGGAGAACCCATTAGTAAAGAATAGTGAAGGATCATGAACTCTTTCTAGGGACCCTGTTAAACTATAACGGGTACCCAGACGGGTTAATTTTTCTAAGAATAGTTGAACGGTCTGGGCTTTACCATCCTTTGTCGTGTTAAATCCTAGTTGCTGAGTATCATATAGAATATTATTCTTCACATCGGCTCCGATAATCGGATTAAACGAGCCCTTCGAGCTCTGATAGACTCCCTCTTGACGCTCTATGGCTTGTTGCCCAATTTTAATATCCCACTGATTCTTCAATGTCTTTGCAATCACATAGGATAGATCGATCTCAACAGAAGACTTCCCTCTCTCTTCTTCTCTCTGAAATGGAAATCTATGCTTCCTAGCTCCTCTCCGAAACTGGAGCCACTCTTCAATATCTTTATGTGGATCTGTCCCGAGATCACGTTTTGGAGAATATTTTTCTAAAAGATCTAAGGTTTGGGAGAGGTGCTGCTTCTCATTATCATATTTAAACAACTCATAATCTTTACATTGCGTATTTATATTGGCGATTAGAATGAGAATAAATACTATAAAATGAAATTTGATCATAAATTAAACAAAAATTATCCATATATAACCTCTATTTATTAGAACTACCTTTAATTTTCAAGAGAAGACGTTCATGACAGATTTTTAGGGAGTTAGGATGCATTTCTCACACATCTTTGATGATTTGGAGAATCGCACGATACTACTCGTTTTACCCCTCTTATTTATCAAAGAAAAAGAAGACCTTGTCCTTCAGGATAGGGTTGACTTCTTGAGACAAGAGGGAAGGTTGGTTTTGAGTTTTAGCTATTCATTAAAATCAGAAAAGATACTCTCCTATGGAGGAGCTTTTAAATTCCAGCGGAGATGGGATACTATCCCACAGCATTCTCCAAGTAAGCCATTTATCATCTATGGCGTCTCAGCAATGGCTAGTTTAAAGTTCTAATACCCTCAAAATCTTTCAAAAAAACTTTTGGACAAAAAAATGTTCAAGGTGAGATAGGAAAACTAATGTAATAATAAAAGGATAACAAATGTCAGGAGTTCCAACGCCTCACTCGTATCCTCAGCCAGAGTCGGAGTCGCAGCACATCTCCATCGATCTCTTTCTCTCAGGGAAGATAAAAGGTGAGATTGAAGAGGCCGGCTGCGTCTCTGCATGGTCGAAGGCGATTGAAGTCGACCTCGTGGCAAAGATCCTTCCTGAATTTAAAGAGAAGTTCCCAAAGAGCAGCCTTGGAACCTCCGTCCTTAAAAAGGTATGGGAAAAGGTCGCTTATTACTATGAGAAGTTCCAAGGAGATAAGGGCACCGCACTCTTAGACGGCAAGTTGAACCTAAAGTTCATGATCCGGGAGAGCCTTAGATCTTCAAATTCACCTGACCACCTCCCCACCTACTCCTCTGCTGAGAAGCTGGCTGGAAAGCTGAGTGATTGCATCAGAGCGATGGATGGCAACGCTCCAGAGGTGGGTCGACTCACCAAAATGATCTGGGCCATTCAGAAACACCTCTTAAAAGATCTGAACTCTGTCCATGCCAAAATTCCTCATGATGAGTATACCAATAGTGACAAACTCATCGTGAAAACTCTCCTTGAGATCACCTCAAAAGGAGAAAATCTTGAGTCCTATGCCCTCAAGCAAGAGATTGCAAGAGAGCTTAAGATCTATGAAGGCACCAGAGAGTTAACCTCCCGCTCCCAACTTACCTCCACTCTCTCCATGGTGCTTGCGGAGAAGCTCTATCACACCTCCATCATATCGTGCCATTTCTCACTTAAAGAGAAGCGCACTATCGAATCGTTCATCTGCTTTCAACTTGAGCTCAGCAAACATAATCAGACGCTCACGAGTGATGACCACCGCGTCGAGCTTGTTCAGCGCATCCTCGCGCTCTTCGCGATTGCAGAGGAGCTCCCTAAAGAGCTTAGTGAAGAGAGCCTTCGACACTCTATCCAAGAGAGTACCGCTGACCTCTCCTCCGACACCGATCGAGCGCTATTCATCTTCATCAATGCAGAGATGCATCTCATGAGTGAGAGCAAATCTTTTGATGACCAGACCGCTCTAGAAGAGATCCTCGTTGAGTGCTACCGCCTCGCTAAGGATCTTCCCATATTAAATCCCATCCAGATGGAGCAATTTGAGCTATTCATCTGGAAAATCATTGAAGAAGAGGGTGAACTACTCGATCACATCGAGCCTGAAATAGTGATGCTCATTGAAAAGGAGGTGGGGAATGTCTTGATCGACAATCCACGTCAATCTTTCCGCATGGTTGTCAGCGCTGCCCTGCAGTTCTTTAAGAGGGTTCACGTTAGTGACATCACTCCTGAGGTCTTAAACGAGAAGATCGAGCTCTGGGCAATGCAAAATGACATGCTCACACGCTGGATCCATTTCGACCAGAATACCCCCCTTCTCGGCCTCATCAAGAAGTTATGGAAGAGCGCAAATGTCGATGAGAGCAACGTAAATCATGGTGAATTTATTGCACGCGCATTGACCCTCTCTCTCAAAGAGTACCCCTTGCTTGAATCTTTTGAGGAGGCTCTTCTCAAACGTCTCTGGATCCTCTATAAGTACTTCTGGTATACCACCCTTTCGAGTGGCAGAGAGTCTACCTATGAACGTTTTCTCATGTGGCACCGCGCGGTGATTCAGCTCCGACATTCTGACTCTTCAAGAGAGAGAGTTGAGGAGATTCTTAAGAAGCTCTCCAATCAATTAATTCCGTTGGCGCCGTTTGAGGACTTGAGTTAAACAGAGCCCCACTCCAAAGAGAACCATCGGGATAGAGAGTAGCTGTCCCATCGTCAATAAGTGATGAGAGAAGAGAAAACTCTGCTCTTCTTTGATAAATTCGATGAGAAAACGAAACACAAAAATCAGGATGAAGAAGATCCCGGAGAGCCTTCCCGGATAACGAATCAAGCGGGGGAATAGCCGCCAGAAGAGGAAGAAGGTCGCTAAGTAGAAGAGGGCCTCATAGAGCTGCGCCGGATGGCGGGGCATCGGTAGGCTCCCATCTATTGGATGGCCAAAGACAACGGCCCAAGGCAGCGTCGATGCCACTCCTAACACCTCTTGGTTGATGAAGTTTCCGATCCGAATGAGCGTTCCAATGAAGAGGCTTGGGGTGATGATAAGATCGAGGATGCGGGGGATGTTAATCATCGGAAACTCCCTCCGACTCCTAAAATAGAAGAGGGTGATTCCCACCAAGATCCCGATGACGGCGCCATGACTTGCCAGCCCCCCTTCCCAGGTCTTCACAATTTCCAGCGGATGGAGAAGATACTCCCTCCACCTCTCATAGAAGAGAAGGTGGCCGAGGCGCGCTCCGACAACTGTCGAGATAATGCAATAGAGAGTGAGCCTCTCACTAAAGAGCATCGACCTCTCTTTCAAGCTCTTACCGCTGTTGAATTCAGGGTAGTAGGACAAGAACCGCTTGAAAAGATGCAAGAGGATATAGAAACCGATTAAAAATCCTAAGGCAAAGAGGATTCCATACCATACGATGGTTCTATCTACAAATGGAAGGGTGAAAGCCACCCGGTCGGGATCCCAAAAAAGCCATCCAATCATTGTCTATCCTACTCAATTAAGCTATAATCTTAACATAAATAGTGAGAAGATCTCCAATGTTTAAAATTAAAATTTTTTCCCCCGGCAAAACAAAAGAGCCATGGCTTAGGGACGCCCTTGCAGAGTATGAGAAACGTCTCCGAGGAGAGGTTTCAATAGAGTGGATGGTTAATTGCGAGAGAGTTCAGAAGGAGGGCGCCTACATCTGTCTCGATGTTGAGGGAGAGGACCTTACCAGTCCAGAGTTTTCAAAGTTTCTCTATAAAAAATTCGAAAGAGGGGGCAGCCGTCTGAATATCGTCATCGGAGGGCCAGAAGGAGTCCCAGAAGAGCTGCGCAAAAATGCTACCGAATGCATCAGCTTTTCAAAACTCACCTTCACCCATCAGATGATAAGAGTTATCCTTCTCGAGCAGATCTACAGAGCCGTTCAAATAGAGAAAGGCAGCGGTTATCATCGAGCCGACTGAGGCACTAATGCTCTAAAATAGAGCATCGCTCCGTTGATAAGTGCAGCCCCGATCGTGAAATCGATAAACCCTTTCACATCAAGAGGAAGAGGTAGTATTTTAAAGACCATCCCGAAGAGCATCATGCCAAAGAGGAGGATAAAATAGCCTTTTGAATAGATCGCTTTAACCGGTAGAGGTGAAGGATGGGAACGAATACGAGCTACCACTCGATTCACTGTTCTTTTCAGAACAAAACGGCCTTTCAAAAAGCCTAACATCAGGGCAATAGCAATCAAAATTAAGGCTGCCTGCTCGGAATTTTTACTAAATCGGCTTAAAAATTGAATCAATGAGAATCCCTGATGGGTGCCACTTAGGACTTGGTTACCTGCAAGAATAATATACTGTATCCCCTTGATAAGTAGAAGTATCCCAACTCCCATCCAGATAAGTCCCGATAAGATAATCGCATGTGAGTGACGTAGCTTCATAAAAATCCTTTCAAAAAAGTCTTTGTTTGATGTAACAATAGTAGAGTTTAGAGTTATTTACAAATCCTTACCTCAGAGTAGGGAATAATAGTAGTAGGAGTAGTAGTCATATGAATGTATCTTTAGCTTTTATCCGCATTTTTTTCATGATCATTTCGATCTTTTTCATGACCACTTTCATGTTGTCGCGTCCAGAAGGGTTATGGGTTACGAATGCCCTGATTGGTGTCTTAATCGGGGTTGTATTTGGTCTGATCCTGGTTGGATTTGACAGGCTTTTTCGAAGATTCAACCTTCGTTCATTCAACATCGCGATTTTAGGGCTTTTCATCGGTTATCTGATGGGACAAGCCCTTGTACTGATTTTCGATGCCATCGTTGAGCTGGGCACAATTTCTCAGTTGCTATCGCCCCATGTTCTCGAAATCATCAAGATCGCTATCTTCCTATTTGGAACCTATCTGGGTGCGATCATGACCCTTCGCGCCTCAGACGAACTCTACATCAGTATTCCTTTTGTGAAGTTCGCCCCGACGGCGCAGAAAAAACGGGATCTCCTGATCGACTCCTCCGTCCTAGCCGATGCGCGAATTATCGACATCTGCTCGACAGGAATCGTAGACCATCACTTGGTTATTCCCCGCTTCATTATAAAAGAGCTCTACTCACAAACAGAGACGGGCGATGAAGCGACGAAAACAAAAGCGCGTCGCTGCCTAGATGTGATCAAAAAACTCGACGAGCTCACCACCCTGGGCATACGCTTCAACGATACCGACTTCCCTGAAGTAAAAGATCTCACAAGCAAGTTCATACGCCTAGCACGTCTCATCGACGCCAACATCCTCACTGCTGACATTACGCGTGTCCAAATGGCCTCCATCGAAGGCGTTCAAATCATCAATCTACACTCCCTATCAAATGCTCTAAAGCCCTTGATGGAAACAGGTGAAATGATTAAAATTAAGGTCCAGCGCTTTGGGAAAGAACCTCGACAAGGTGTTGGATACCTCGATGATGGAACCATGGTCGTTATCAATGGCGGCGGTAACTTCATCGGAGATGTGATCGATGCCCAAGTGCTCTCTGTCAAACACACCTCCTCCGGCCGTATGATCTTCTGCAACGCCTTAGAAGAGGGAGTTGACGTGGAAGAACAGGAGAGGCCCGAAGAAGAAGGCGAAGAGTGAACAACCAAATTAAAGGACTCGGAAATGATATTATTGAAATCGATCGGATCCGAAAGACGATCGAAAGGCACGGCACCCACTTTTACAACAAGGTCTTTACCGAGGCCGAGTTAGAGTATTGCCTCAGCCAAGCAGACCCCGCTACTCCCCTTGCAGGCCGCTTCTCAGCAAAAGAAGCGATCGCCAAAGCCCTGGGAACCGGCCTAGGCAAATCGGTCTCCTTCCTCGACATTGAAATCCTCAATGACGATCTGGGACGCCCCTTCCCCACCTTCACCGACTCCTTCAACGACTTTTTCAACACCCCGCATATCCTCATCTCAATCAGCCACTGCAAAGAGTACGCAACAGCCGTCGCCCTCTGGCTAGCCGACACCCCCAATGAAACTTGAGCAAATCCTCAAAAGGGATACCTAACCCAAACCTTCAGTTTGGAGTGAGCATCCTTCTGCAGAAAACACGCGAACCATCAGATGAGAAGTAAATATTTGATTCTTTGCGCTTTAACTCTTCTTTCTAGGTTGTTCTGCGAAAGGACATCCATACCAAACTGAAAGTTTGGTAGATGG
>JAAKFF010000048.1 GCA_011065165.1 Chlamydiota bacterium | reverse complement strand
AATAGATCATGATCTTGGGTATTTTTCCTACTCAAGTTAGAGAGCAGAGTTGCAGCGTGACGGGTCCATCGTTGATCAGTTCGACTTGCATGTATGCTCCAAACTCTCCGGTGGCGATGCGATCTTCTCCCATCGCCTCTTTGAGCCCTTGAATGAACGCCTCATAGAGCACCTTGGCACCACTCGGAGCCATCGCTTCGGTAAAGGAGGGACGGCGCCCTGATTGACAATTGGCATAGAGGGTGAACTGGGAGACCAGTAGAATTTCTCCCCCCACATCTTTAACTGAGAGGTTCATCTTCCTCTCGCTATCCTCAAAGATCCTGAGATGCGTTGCCTTCTCGACAAGATAGGGAATTTTCGAGGCGTCATCATCGCGATGCACGCCTAAAAAGAGCAGCAGCCCAGGACCGATCTCCCCCACCACTTGACCTTCAACTCTAACTCTCGCTTGCGCGACTCTCTGGAGTAGAACTCTCATATCAATCTTTTTGTGTAAGAGAAAAGAAAAAAGTATAATACGAGAATGACGATCAAGACAAGAGGCAATGTGACCAAAAGCGATCCAGGAAGGGCGCTCAGGATTAGAACACCGAGTGTAGCAATGATCATATTGGTAAACATCATGACTGAGGCGCCCGTGGGCCGGTCCTTATATTGGGCTGTGGCAAAGACAGCGGCATTTGAAAAAGAGAGGGGCAGCCCCAGATAGACAAAGAAAAAAGGAATGTAAAAGCTATAGAGGTTGATAAGCTTTAAAGCGCAAAAACAAGCAAAGGTTAAAATAGCGAGGGAAAAAATTCCATAGCCTAGAGAGATAACGGCGCGTCCACTCAGGTGTTTGGACAGACCGACGCTGATTAGATTCCCCAAAAAATAACCGATAGCCACAACTAAATTCAACAGGCCAAAATGGAGAGGCGACACTCCAAAAAGATCGATGACAATCAGGGGAGAGACCGCAGCAAAAGTATAAATGATAGTGGTGGTAAGCCCAAAAAGCAGAGAGAAAGAGATCAGGCGCTTGTTCTTAAAAGCTGCCAAGTAGCGCTGTTTGATATGAACTACCCGCGTTGCATGAGGATCGAGTTCTGTGGACGTTTCAGGTAACAACCTACAGAGTAGAAGTACAAAAAGATTATAGACTGCTATAAAATAAAAGCAGCTGTTCCATCCAAAAAGATGCACTAAAAGCCCTCCAATCGTAATCCCAATAAATGGAACAACGGCAAAGGCAAGGGATACGATAGGAACTATTCTTCGCGCTTGGTGTTCATAGTAAAAGTCATTGATGATCGTAAAGGTTAATACCAATCCAACGCTCGAACCGAGAGCCATAACAAGCCGTGCGATAAGCAGAAGGGTAAACGAATGCAGCGGCTCTGATAAAATTGCTAAAATACTTCCGACCACGGCAATCCCCATCCCAAAAAAAATAGTGGGACGGCGTCCCCACCTAATTGCGATGGGCGCATAGAGCAACTGCCCGCAGGCATACCCCACTAAAAAGAGGGTCAGGGTGAGCTGTCCTAGAGCCTCCGAAATTCCAAAATACCTGATGATTTCTGGAAGCCCTGGAGTAAAAAGAACAGCTCCGATCGACGGAGATGAGATGAGTTTAATAAGGATTAAACTGGAAGGTTTTTTTGTTTGGAGTTTATACATTTAGCCGCTTCTCGAGAGCGTCGAGCTCATCAGAGAGGCCTTGTGGGAGCTGCTTGCCAAAGAGCTTGAAGTAATCGCGGAGTCCGGCTACTTCTTCTTTCCACTTCTCTTTATCGATTTCAAAGAGTTCTCTGGGGGCATCAAACTCCTGGGGCATGCGGCCGACGGGGCTCTCTTTTGCCTCGACGCTCTGTTCGCATCTTTCGAAGATCCATTTGAGGACGTGGATGTTTTCGCCGAAGCCGGGCCATAAAAACTTCCCCTCTGGAGATTTGCGGAACCAGTTGACGTGGTAGATGGTGGGGGCTTTATCGCCCAAGCGCTCTCCCATCTTCAGCCAGTGGGCAAAGTAGTCCCCCATGTTATAGCCGCAGAAGGGAAGCATGGCAAAGGGGTCGTGTCGCAATGAACCGACTTTGCCTGCAGCTGCGGCTGTCATCTCGGAGGAGAGGGAGGCGCCGAGAAAGGTCCCGTGCTGCCACGTTAGGCTCTCGATCACAAGAGGGATGACGCTCTCGCGGCGCCCTCCAAAAATAATCCCTGAGATGGGCACGCCATGGATATCTTCAAAGGCGGGATCGATGATCGGACACTGTTTGGCGGGAGCTGTAAAACGAGAGTTGGGATGGGCGGCTCTCTCTTTTGAGTCGGGGGTCCAGGAGTTACCTTTCCAATCGGTGAGATGTTTGGGGGGGCTCTCTGTCATCCCCTCCCACCAGACGTCGCCATCATCGGTGAGGGCGACATTTGTGAAGATGGAATTTTTGCTGATCGATGCCATGGCATTGGGGTTGGACTTTTCGGAGGTTCCGGGTGCAACACCGAAGAATCCATATTCTGGATTGATGGCGTAGAGGCGGCCATCGTCGCCGATCTTCATCCATGCGATATCATCGCCGACGCACTCTATCTTCCATCCGGGCAGGGGCGACTGGAGCATGGCTAGGTTGGTCTTTCCACAGGCGCTGGGAAAGGCTGCAACGAAGTAGCGCTTCTTCCCTTTGGGGTTGGTGATACCGACGATGAGCATGTGCTCTGCCATCCACATCTCTTCTCGCGCTTTGACTGAGGCGATACGCAGGGCTAGACACTTCTTTCCAAGGAGGGCGTTTCCACCATAGCCACTGCCGAACGACCAGATAACGCGCTCGTCTGGGAAGTGAACGATATATTTATCATCGGGGCGGCAGGGCCATTGGAGATCTTTTTCACCTTTTTGCAATGGCACGCCGACGGAGTGAAGGCAAGGGACAAACTCTCCATCTTTGCCGAGCAGGTCGAGTGCTTTCTTTCCCATTCGAGTCATGATGTAGGTATTTGCAACGACGTAGGGTGAGTCGGTGATCTGCACTCCAATCACTGAGAGGGGGGAGCCAAATGGCCCCATGCTAAAGGGGATGATATAGAGCGTCCTCCCCTTCATACACCCTTTGAAGAGCTCTTTGAGCTTCTCTTTCATCTCACCTGGATCGCACCAGTTGTTGGTAGGACCGGCATCTTCTCTCTTGAGGGAACAGATAAAGGTTCGATCTTCTACCCGCGCGACATCGCTGGGGTCGGAGCGACACCAGAATGAACCGGGCCGTTTGGTTAAGGGGACGAAGAGGCCGCTCTGAACGAGCTGCTGACAGATTGCATCGTGCTCCTCTTTGGAGCCATCGCAGAGGTGGATGTTTTCAGGCTCACAAAGCTCCTTGATTTCGCTGATCCATCGCCTGAGCTTAGGGTGAGGGATCTCCACTACGGAGCTGTTTAAAAATGATTTGTGCATTTCTGGATTCACACCATCTCTTGAAAACTAATGAGCTGTCTACAAACTTAGTTCCTAACCAGCAGCTTGTTTGATCGTGTCGAGGTATTCGAGAGCCTTTCCTGTTCCCAAGCATACGGCAAGGAGGGGGTTGGGGGCGATCACAACAGGAAGTCCTGTCTCTTTTATCAGGGCTTTGTCTAGCCCTTTGATCAACGCTCCACCTCCTGCTAGAACCATACCACTTTCGACGAGATCAGCAGCGAGCTCTGGAGGGCAGCGCTCAAGGGTCTCTTTGACGCAGGCGGTGATGTGCAGGGTGGGTTCAGATAGGCACTCACGGATCTCTACTGAATTGATGCGCTTTGTAACGGGTAGCCCCGAGACCTGGTCGAGGCCACGAACTTCCATCTCTAGTTCGTGATCCCCAAGGGGATAGGCTGAACCGATGGTCATCTTGATATCTTCTGCTGTCCGGGGTCCGATCATCAGGTTGTAGGTGCGACGCATGTAGTTGATGATACACTCATCAAACTCGTCTCCTGCAATCCTAATGGAGCGGGACTCGACAATTCCGCCGAGGGAGATGATGGCAATTTCGGTGGTGCCACCGCCGACATCGATGATCATATTTGCGGAGGGCTCGTGGACAGGAAGGTCTACGCCAATGGCGGCAGCCATTGGCTCTTCGATGAGAATGACCTCTTGTGCACCGGCTCGCAGGGCGGAATCTTCAACAGCGCGCTTCTCAACGCCGGTGATGCCTGAAGGGACGGCGATCAAGATTTTGGGGCGGAAGAGGCTGCGCGAGGGTGTGGCGCGGGAGATCAACGCTTTGAGCATCCCTTCAGCGATCTCAAAGTCGGCAATAACTCCATCTTTCATGGGACGGACGGCGTGGATTTTTCGGGGAGTCTTACCGAGCATCGCTTTAGCTTTATGGCCGACAGCAAGCACTTCATTGGTCACGGAATCGACAGAGACAACGGAGGGCTCTGCTAGGACAATCCCCTTTCCTCGTACATAGACAAGTGTGTTGGCAGTTCCTAAGTCTATTCCGATATCGCTTGAAAAGATACCGGTCATGCGGCCCACTTTATTCATGAAGCTACGTCTAAAATTCTTCAGTAGACTTCCTTTTCCAGCAGCACTATATTTCATCTGTTCTTACCTTTTTCACTCGTTAAGTATTTGGAGTGTAACACTCCTTAAGATATAATTCATCAAGTTTGAAGAAGTTCGAGAACATCTTCCCAGGTGAGCTTCGTGATCGCTTCATCATCACAGCTTACAATTTTCTTCACGATGCCTTTTTTATTGTTTTGCATCTCAACGATTTTCTCTTCGATGGTCCCAAGTGTAACGAGCTTGTAGACGGAGACGGAGGCCTTCTGTCCTATACGGTGGACACGGTCGGTCGCTTGGCTCTCTACAGCGGGATTCCACCACATATCATAGTGAATCACCGTGTCGGCTCCGACTAGGTTGAGTCCTGTTCCTCCCGCCTTAAGTGAGACGAGGAAGACTGGGATATCTTTGTCATTGTTGAACTCGTTCACAATATCGAGGCGGTTTTTACTCGATCCATCGAGATAGGAGAATCGAATCCCCCGCTGCTCAAAATCATTACGCATGATCTGTAACATACGTGTATATTGAGAGAAAATAACTGTCTTATGCTTCCCTTCGATCAGTGTTTCCAGTAGCTCAACGAGCATATCATACTTGGCGGAATCCCCTGGTTCGGGCCGCTCTTTTGCAAAAATCGCGGGGTGGCAGCAGATCTGCTTGAGGCGGGTGAGGGTGGCAAGGACGTGAATCTGCACTTTGTTAAAGCCCTCTCGCTCAACGAGTTTCATCAGCTCATCGCGAGCGGACTCTGCATAGGAGCGGTAGAGGTCACGCTGGACGTCGGTGAGCTGGCAGTGGTAGACGTTTTCGGAGACGGGTGGTAGGTCATCGAGAACATCGACCTTCATACGGCGGAGTATGAAGGGGGCTACTTTCTTGCGAAGATATTGAAGATTTTTTGTCAGCTCTTCGCCGGAGGCTCTCACATATTTCTCCACAAAGCGGTCAAACGTTCCTAGGAAGCCGGGCATAAGGAAATCGAAGAGACTCCAGAGCTCATCGAGAGAATTTTCAATGGGTGTACCCGATAGGATCATCCGATGTTCGGCCTTCACCAGTTTGACGGACTTAGCATTGCGTGTCCCACGATTCTTAATATGCTGAGCTTCATCAAGAATCATGTAGGAGAAGGTGATCTTGTCATAGAAATCAATGTCCTTCTGAAGGAGGCTGTATGATGTGATGACGATATCGTAGTTTTTGACGCTCTTGATCAACTTTTTGCGGTTATTGGGAATTCCATCGATAACCATCGCTTTTAGGGTAGGATTAAATTTGTGGCACTCCTCTTTCCAGTTGTAGAGGAGGGAGGTGGGACATATCACAAGGGCGGGTGTCTTTACCGTTCCGAGACGCTGCGTCAGCGAGACGATGGCCTGCAGGGTCTTACCGAGTCCCATATCATCGGCTAGAATCCCGTTGAGGTACATGAGGCGTAGGCGCTCCAGCCAATTTACCCCCTCCTCCTGGTATTTGCGTAGCTCCGCTTTAATCATTTTTGGAACGGGGCTGTACTCAATCTCTTTCTGACCAAGCATCTGCTCGCGGATCTCTTTGAGGCGAGGTGTCATCGTGAAATCGACAGGTAGCCCCTTAAAGTTGGTCTCGTCGATATTTGCCAACCCCCAAATCGGACGCTCTAATGTCTTGTCATCAAGCTTTTCAATTCCGAGTTCATCGAAGAGCTGAACGACAGCGCCCATCTCTTCGAGGTCGAGCACAAGAATCTTAGGAAGTTTATTTCCCCTATCTTTCGACTTTTTCGTCGTCCCTTGAGGCATATCGAGCTCGAGATAGGCGCGGTGGGAGACGATGCAATCCCACAAGCGATCGACGTTGACCCCTTTCAGCGCTCCCTTCACCTCAATGTTCATTGTGTAGACATCCATCCGGTCGGTGTGTGCAAGTTTCAGTTTAAACTTCGATTGGTCGTAGATGAATTGATCTAAGAGGTTTTGAGGGCAGTTAAACCTGATTCGATGTTGATTGCGGGGAATCACATCGGTCATAAACTCGATGATCTTCTTCTCGGTTTTTGCAATGAATGTCTGATGCTCGGTATTGAAGATGAAATCACGAAAGAGCTCTTCAATAATCTTCTGCTCTTCAACTAAGTTACGCGCCACAACTCCTTCTTCTGTCACGAACGAGTTGATATCTTGAAATTTAAGCTGCTTTGAGGAGGATGGAATGATATGTTTGTCATATTGAAATGAGAGTGTCGCTTCAAGCTCCCCATTGAGGAAGGAGAGGTCGCAGATCGCTTCGATCGTGCCGACAAAGGGAAGGGTTGTAAAGTGCTCCACGACGTCTTGCATATCGACTTCCGCAAAATGGGAGAGTTCTGGAAGGGAGTTTTCCACAAAGGTACCAAAGAGCGGCTGCGGAATCGTCATCTCTCGGATCGGAACTAAACTGCGCAGATGCTGACGTGTGATGTGTTCTGGGAAGCGGTAGTAGACGTGGTTGTAGACGATTCCTGGTTTGGCGCATTCCAAGAAGCGAGCATCTTCGAGCATAATCGTCTTCTGATCGATCAATAGTGTGGGATTGAGCAGAATTTTTGTCGTCGGGGGATGGATATATTCGAGAGAGACCTTTAGTTGCGCTAGAGCTTTGGAGAAGTGGATAGGTGATTCTAGGTTCTCTTCATAGAGGCAGGGGAGGGTAGGAAGTTCATCATCTTGCGAGACCCATCCTTTCTGTTTCAGCATCTCTGAGGCGATCTCATGTGCCTTCGCCAGAATCATTCCGAAAATTTTGATATCGAGTAGAGCGACCCTCTGTGCGCGATCACTGTTTGCTTTTTCTGGGAGGATTGCGTGGTCCATTACTAGACGAACGATCTCTTGTTCAGACTCTGCGAAGGATTCCACGGAAAAGAGGTAGTTCTTTCCTCCAACATAGAGGGGCTCTTGGTAGCGCAGTGCATCCAGAAAGTCTCTAACATTGGAGATGTGAAGGGGCTTGGATCGAGCTGGCAATCTTAGAGAGAGCTGCAACTCAACAGCTCCCATCTTTTTCGGGAAGTTGAAGATCACAGCTAGTTCGGCGCGATCAACTTCCCGCTTCTGCCTCGGTAGGAAGAAGGGTGACTTTGCCAAGATGGAGGAGGTCTCTACATACTCTTTGAGGAGCTCTTTCTGATACTCTTCATCGAGGCGCATCTCCTCTTTCGTTTCAGCTTTTTTAACCTCTTCGAGGAGCTTCTCTTTCTCAGAGTCATCGAAGCCCTTCTCACTGGCTACTTTATCGAGGTCGGTCTCTTTGGAATAGTTCACTAGAATCTCATCCAGACAGGACTCTAAGTAGAAGAGCACAGCGGCTAGATGTTGACAATCATAGTGGTAGGGGCAGTCGCAATCGGAGTCGATCGTCTCACTTTCGAAGCGATCGATCTCGATTTCACTCTCATAGGTGTTTTTATACTGTCCTAATACTTTCGCGCTGATACGGACGGAAGTGGAATCGAGATGCAATATCTTTGCAGAGAGAACTTTTTTCGTTTCAAAAAGCTCCTTCCCTTCCTTTAAAATGGCTGAAGAAAAATCTTGTTTGAGCTTTCTTAAATTCAGCATAGTTGTGCGACAGACCTCTCAATATGCAGGTGATTTGAAATCGATTCCTCCTTTTACATTTTTTTTGTATTTATGCCTACCTCTTTCAGTCAAAAGATTCATCATACCCTATAGTTTCAAACTTAAATCCTCCCAGTTGAAAAAAAAATTACATCCACCACTATTGAGGAAGTCTACAGGGTTTTACTGCTGTTGAGTAAGTTTAATAAGATGAAACAATCTTTCATCCTTTAGATGCCGATTAAAGATACGTCGGGGGTTACACCCCCGACGTATCTTTAATCAGCTTCTTAGGGGTAAGAGATTTCTCAAAACTTCCTACAGCAGAAAAATACACGGCCCCCCGACGCATCTAATAAGTGAATCTCTTATCTGATGATCCTCTCCATATCCTGATAGTCCTCGTCCTAAAAGTGGGGAGTTCTTGTTCTTGATCATTCCAGTTGGAAAAAAAAATGTGAGTCGTTATACTTAATGACAGTCTGCGGGTGTAGCTCAGTGGTAGAGCATCACGTTGCCAACGTGAGGGTCGTGAGTTCGAATCTCATCACCCGCTTTTTATTTTGCATCAGGGATTTTATGGACGAAAAGAAAGAATTCAGCTCAAAACATGTCACCTTCACTATGGAGCGCAAGCCCGAATGCCTTGTTGAATACAAGGTAAAGGTCGCCCCAGAAATCGTCAAACAAGCGCGAAGAGAGGCCCTTCGGGCTGTCTCAAAAGAGATCTCCCTCCCGGGGTTCCGCAAGGGGCGCGCTCCCGACCATCTCATCGCAAAAAAGTTTCCTCAGCCCGTTGAGGAGCGCTCCCAAAAGGCTCTCGCCGATGTCACCTTCCGAGAATGCCAGAAGGTGGCTCAAACTCCCCTTCTCTCAAACGATTCCCAGATCTCTTTCAATGTTGAAAAACAATCTGTCGAGGAGGGCGCCGAGATGACCTACTCCTTCGAAACTGAGCCTCTCGTCCCCGAGATCGACACGAGCAAGCTCGAACTGGAAGAGGTCAAACGCGACGATGTAGATGAAAAGAAACTCAAGGCTACTCTCCATGATATTCAGATGTTTTTTGCCGAATGGGAAAAAATTTCTGGCCGCGCGGCAAAAGTTGGCGATCACGCCCTGATCGATGTCGATATCATCGATGAAGACCCCCCTAAAAAAGCGCTGATTAAAGCCCGCTTTGAGATCAGCAAGGAGAAGATGGCGAAGTGGATGTTCGACTTGGTCGTCGGCATGAAGATCGGAGAGTCTAAAGAGGGAACAAGTGAGGCTGATAAGGATGCCACGAAAGAGGAGAAGGCCGCCACCCCTCCAAAAAAAATCCGTCTCTCTCTGCACGGCATTGAGAAGCCGAAGCTTCCTGAATTAGATGATGCCCTTGCGCAAAAGCTGGGCACGAAAAATGCCAAGGAGATGCACGAGAATTTACAAAAATTGCTGAATAAGCAGGCGGATGATCTGCAGAAGCGCTCATACCGCGAGCAGATCAACAACTTCCTACTCGACCACTACGCCTTTGACCTGCCCAAATCTCTCCTTACTAAGGAGACGCAGTTCCGTATCAAACAGCTTATTGCTGATAGTAGCTTCCAACAGAAGATGATGGGGATGGATGAAGAGGAGCGGAAGAAGACGATTCATGAGATTGAGGAGCAGGGCAGCCGAGCGGTTCGCCTCTTCTATCTCTCTAAAAAAATCATTCAAGATCAGAAGATCCAAATCTCCCCTAGTGAGGTACATCAAGGTGTGAAGACCCCTCTTGAAGCGATGTTTAGTGACCAGTCCGATCTCTATACTTCAAATGAGCAGTCGCAAGAGCAGAAGGCGATTGCAATGTCTCGTCTGATTCTCAGCAAGGCTGAAGACTTCCTTATCTCTAAGGCGAAAGTTGTCCCTCCCAAAGCTAAGAGACCCGCCGCAAAGAGTGCTGCACCTGAGAAAAAACCGGCAGCAAAGAAAACGGCAGCAAAAAAAGCACCGGCAAAGAAAAAAACAGCTACAAAGAAGAAGGCTTGACCTGAACCTCACTTGCCGTCTATAACAGAATAAAAACGCGAATCAAAGGAAGCGACATGCCGTTAATCCCCTACGTCATCGAAGATACAGGGCGTGGAGAGCGCTCAATGGATATCTACTCCCGTCTCCTTAAAGACAGGATTGTTTTCATTGGATCTGAGATCAATGATCAAGTGGCCAACGCTGTGGTAGCGCAGCTCATCTTCCTCCGTGCCGATGATCCTAAAAAAGATATCAGCATCTATATCAACTCCCCAGGAGGTGTGATCTCCGCAGGACTCGCAATCTACGATACCATCCGATTCCTCGGTATTGACGTCAACACCTACTGCATTGGACAGGCCGCCTCTCTCGGCGCTCTCCTTCTCTGTGCTGGGACCAAGGGGAAGCGCTTTGCGCTGCCGCACAGTCGCATCATGATCCACCAGCCTCTCGGCGGCATCACCGGCTCCTCCGCTGATATCCATATCCAAGCACAAGAGATCCTCTATCTCAAGAGTTCACTATCTATGATCATCGCTGAACACACCGGACAGCCTCTTGAGAAGGTGATCAAAGATTCAGATCGGGATTTCTATATGAGTGCTGAAGATGCAGTAAACTATGGCTTGATCGATAAAGTGGTCATGCCAACAAAGAAGAAAAGTAAAAAAACATAGATGAATAAAAAAACGACCGACACCCAAGAAATGGCTGCCTGCTCCTTTTGCGGACGCACAGAAGACTCTGTTGAAAAACTCGTCTCTGGCCCCAACGCCTTTATCTGCGATAAGTGTGTCCGTCTCTGCATGGACATCGTCGAAAAAAAAACGGTCAAACACGAGCTCAAAGTTCTCAAGCCGAAAGAGATAAAAACCCGTCTCGATGAGTATGTGATTGGCCAAGAGAAGGCGAAGAGAACGATCGCCGTCGCTGTCTACAACCACTACAAGCGTGTCCGTTCCCTCAGCAAAGAGTCTAGAGAGATGGACTATAGTAAATCCAATGTTCTCCTCTTCGGCCCGACCGGATCTGGAAAGACCCTCATCGCCCGTACCCTTGCTGATATCCTCGATATCCCCTTCGCTATCGCCGATGCCACCACCCTCACCGAGGCTGGCTACGTCGGAGAAGATGTCGAGAATATCATCCTCCGCCTCGTCCAAAACGCCGACTACGACATCGCACGCGCCGAGCAGGGTATCATCTACGTCGATGAGATCGATAAGATCCGTAAGACATCGGGCAACGTCTCCATTACCCGCGACGTCTCAGGAGAGGGTGTCCAGCAAGCGCTCCTTAAAATTGTGGAGGGAACCGTCGCTAACGTTCCACCTAAAGGGGGACGTAAACACCCCAACCAAGAGTATATCAAAGTGAATACTCAAAATATCCTCTTCATCGCTGGTGGTGCCTTCGTCAATCTCGATAAAATCATCGCAAAACGTCTTGGGAAAGGGGTGATCGGCTTCGATACAGAGGCGCAAAACCGCGCTTTCGACGCCACAGAGACCAACTATCTTCTCTCGAAGGTGGAGACCGAGGATCTTGTCTCATTTGGTCTGATTCCGGAATTTGTCGGTCGCTTCAATAGCATGGCCAACTGCAATGAGCTCACTCTCGACGATCTTATTGAAATCCTGACCAAGCCGAAGAATGCGATTATCAATCAATATACCAGCCTCTTCGCTGAAGATGGTGTTGAGATCATCTTTCGTGAGGATGCACTCAAAGCTATTGCAGCTAAAGCCAAAAAATCGGACACAGGAGCCCGCGCCCTTCGGATGATTGTAGAGACATTACTTATGGATCTTATGTATGAAGTCCCCTCCGACCCGACCATCAAACAGATCACAATCGAAGCGTCGTGCGTCACCGATAACAAACCCCCACTGATCAAACACTCAAAAGAAGAGACCGGTTAA
>JAAKFF010000047.1 GCA_011065165.1 Chlamydiota bacterium | reverse complement strand
ACTAAGACCTGCTCTTCATAAACAGTGGGCATTATCACCTCATTAGAGAAAGAAGAATAAAATTACAAGCAGGTGCATAAAAATCCCCTATACGCTATACTCCAACCAAAAAAGTAACAACCAGAGGATCTCCCCAATGAACGAACTCAAACCCAAACATATTTTCATCTTCATGCCCCTTCTTCTTCTTGCCATTATTATCTTTAATGGCGTCTATACCATCAACAGCGGAACCGTCGGTGTTCTATCCACTTTTGGAAAGTACAGCACTGAAGTGCAGGAGCCCGGTCTACACTTTAAACTCCCCTTTATTCAACAGATCAGTGTCATTGACACGAAGATGCAGACTGCCAATTACCAGGGAGAAAGAGAAAAAAATCTAAGCGAGGGATTGATTACAAAACCAAAAATTATCGTCCTCGATAGTAAAAATCTGGCGATAGGAATCGAGATCACTGTTCAATATGCACCCATTCCTAAAGAAGCCCAGACGATCCTTGTTAAGTATGGCAAAAACTACTTTGAGAAGCTGATTAATCCCATTGTGCGCGATGTCGTGAGGAATGTGACAGGTCAATACCAAGCCGAAGAGATCGCTGTGAAGCGCACCTCCCTCGGAAATGAGATCGAGATTAGTCTGAGAGAGAAATTGTCCGGTGGGCCCTTCCGCCTAAATGCCATCCAAATCCGCAATATCGAATTGCCCCAGATCGTACGCAAAAAAGTTGAAGAGGTGCAACTAGCAAAACAAGAAGAGCAGCGCCTCGCAATGATCGAAAAACAGGCGATGAAAAACCAGCGCATCAAAGCGATCGATGCAGAGACCGAAAAGATAATAAGGGTCACTCAAGCAAACGCTAATTCAGAAAAACAGCGCATCGACGCCGACGCCGAAGCTTATAAGATCATCAAAGAGGCGACAGCCCTTGCAAAAGCCAACCGAGAGATTGCCGCCTCAATTACCCCACAACTCATTGAGTACCAAGCGATCAAACAGTGGAACGGAAGATATCCCACCACACTCCTCGGCGGGAATCAAGCAGGGCTTCTCCTTCAGCTTCCCACCCTCGATTCAAAAGGAGCACATGCCAGATAGATGGATTTAAATAAGAGGGTTCGCTCCTATTGGGAAAAAGAGCCATGTGGCACCTCACAAACTATTACCGGTCCTACTGAAGAATATTCATTCGAATATTTCGATAAGGTTGAAAGACATCGGTATGAGATAGAACCCTATATTCACTCCTCTGCCCAATTTACTCGCCATCATGGCAAGAAAATCTTAGAGGTCGGCGTGGGCGCGGGTACCGATCATCTACAGTGGGCTCGCGCAGGAGCAGAATGTTTTGGAGTCGATCTGACCGATGCAGCAATTTTGACCACAAAAAAACGTCTTGAGATGCACAACTTATCATCTGAGTTGAAACGAATTGATGCAGAGCAGCTTCCCTATGACGATAACACCTTCGATGTAGTCTACTCCTGGGGGGTAATCCACCACTCGCAAAATCCCGAACTCATCATCAGTGAAATACATCGGGTGTTAAAAAAGAGTGGGCTCTTTATTGGGATGATGTACGGTCGCCGCTCATTAAGAGTGATCAAACTCTGGATAAAGCACAGTTTACTCGCTGGCAAACCTTGGCGTAGCGCTAGAGATGTGATTTGGAATCACGTTGAAAGTATAGGCACCAAAGCGTATTCACTCTCTGAATTAAATAATCTATTCCGCCAATTCAGTACAGTTGAAGCCACACCCCTTCTAACAAAATATGATACAGATAAGATCCCCAAATTCATACACAGATTTTTTCCAGATGATTGGGGTTGGTTCATAACCCTAAACGCATCTAAATAGATCAACCATTCGCTTCAGCAAGATCGCAATGCGGAGATTCTTTAGCTCGTTGCCAATAGCCAATAAGCCTGCCTGTAAACGTGCCAGAGATAACAGTAGCAATGCACTCTACTCCCATGAGGATAGCACTTCCTGCAAGCTCAGGATGCAGCACATACGTTGCTCCAAGAAAGTAGCGCAAAGAGAAGATCGAAAGCGACAGAAGTAGCGGAGTCCAATTGCCAGCAATTTCAACCACTCTTCGTCGCTTGTCAAACCTCAGATCGAGCCTGCGAGTGGTCAAAGCTCCCAGCACTATCCCGATAGTTATGCTGACCGCCCATAAAGAGATCGAGACGACCTCAAAATGCGAGAAAGCCCTATAAATTGACCAGACAAACAAAATGGTGGGCATAATTAGAAGCGTTTTCCAAGAAGCGACATAGCTTCTCCTGGCTCTCCACCCTATCCAAAGCAGATAGGCAAATAGAGGCCAGACATAAACTGGAGTATAATAAATAATTTGAATCATAATCCTCCCTCTTCCTTCAAAATAATAGACAAAACGCCCTTAAAAACCAATAGGGGAGCGGCTGCTCCCATGAGGGTTTATCTATCACTCATCTGAGTCAAAATGAGTCATATAGCACAGAACTCATTATTTATTTGACTCATATAACTCAGTCCTTAATAAGGAGCGTAGCGTCGTCTAGAGTGATCTTGATGGTAGATAGCGGCAGTCCCCCATGAGGTAGTGGGTGTTCAGCTTTATCCTACCGCGACGACGGCAAGCTTGGATAAGCTTGGCGAGGAGCCTTAGGATAGAAAGCCAAAATCTTCAATGGGAGCGACAGCTCCCAAGAAGATATTGGCTTTTTAACGAAGAATTAACAACCCCTCTAACAGCTCCTCTAACTACTTCTCAAACTCCTCTAAAAAAACCCACCATAAACAAAGAAAGGGCAGCGGCTGCCCCCATGAGTTTTTTTGGGTGTTTGGGGCATCTATTTTTTGATGGATTTGTTCTAACGCGACGACGGCAAGCTTGAATGAGCTTGGCGAGGAGGGCTAGGACAAAGACACTAAAAAGAGAGCACCAAACACCTAAAAAAACGAAATGGGGGCAGCCAGACTCGAACTGGCGGAGACCGAAGTCGATGGATTTACAGTCTTTTCTTGAGGACAACTCATGATAGCTAATGATATTCAAAGAAATAACAACCAAAAACTTAAGAACTAAAATTTATCCTAAATATTCGCAATGTTTCCTTGGTTTTCACTCAGAAATGTGCCATGAGTGTGCCTTCAACAAAATTAAAGCCTACGTTATTTCTTATCTTCTGCCTTGAAAGATAATCCTAAAAAAAGCTTTTATGTTCTCTTTTGATTCGAAAAAATATTCCTCAGCTTCACACTCAAATGCAGAGTAAACATTACTCCCTACCCATATTACAAAACCTGCAATTACCAAAAAAACAAGGATTGACGAGAAATCATGTTCTGTCTCATCTTCCCATTCTTCATTATTTTCCATGATTACTCCTAGTTCAAAAAAAGGTTAGTTACTTGCTAAGAAAAACCTAGCGTCAATGACTTCTATATCTTTTGGCTTCTCTCGATAACACTTAATTCCTATGCTGACTCGTGGTTTGGTAATAATTCCCGAGTAGGAACTTCTTGAGCCTGAACCTTTATATTGGCCTAGAACCGAGTTATAGCACCTATAAACATCAATCTGACCGGAAGAATTCGCGGAAGCATTTGAGTAAGCCACCTGTTTCGAATGGTCCATTGAAGAGTTAATGGAGAAGTATTTGTACCCATTTTCAAGGGTCAGCTCAGAAGCTCTTCTGAGAGCATATTTGATTGCCTTCTCATATGAAGTGAACCCATTCCCTTTGAAGGTAACAATATAGGTATCAGCAGCCATTAGCGTTTCCGAAAATCCCCCTCCAATAAATCCTTCTGAACCATATTGAGTAGAGCAGCCAGCCAACACAAGAAGACATGCAGATAGGATTAGAACGACTATTTTCTTTGACTGTCTATGCATAAGTTCATTTCAATGTGAATTATTTAGAGAGATTTTACATTACTATTAATTAAAATGAAACAACTAAAACATTTTAAACTAATTGTAAGTAAAATTTTTCAATAACCGATCACTAATTTTAATAAAATTTCTCATGCTCAGCAGTTTGCTTCGAAAAGAAGATGAACACAAACCATGCTTAAAGTGCGCTCTAGACACTCTTTCCTTCCCTTCAGAACTTTTAGGCCCTGTTGAATTCCCTCCATGAAACCGGCAAACACCCTTTCCCCTTAAGGCCCAGTTTTTGCATCTCTGTTTGGAGCGCTTTGAATATGCTCGGCATCGCCGCTCTTTCATTATACAATTCCTCCTGCCTCAATGATACATGGGGTTATACGTTATTATTATTTTTGATCCCCTCTCCTAGATTCATTTCATTTGCAATAATAGCCTTTCCATCTCCCGAAACATGGACGACTTGAATCAACTGCTTACCACCCGAGCGATATTTCAATAAAGTTTGCATTGTCTCATTTGCACATCGCATAAGCTTAATGCTCAACTGATAGAGTTCTTTGATGTGATAAAGCATTTCCGCACCACTTGCTCTACGCAGACACTGCATACCAGAGTCTCTTAAAGCTAGAAATTGCCCAAGCAATAGTGCTTCAGACTCATCTAGAGGATTCAGTGAAGGAAGGAGCGTATTAACAGCATGCATTCTCTCTTCAGAATCCTTACTTGACATCCCCCAAGCTGTATCTGAAATAATTCTCTCAGCTACTTCAGGGTTGTCACTACCTGTTGCTCGCTTCAAGGCCTTTAATACCCCTTCTAAAAAGCCAGAGTCGTTAGGAGACGTCCCATCAGAAAGCTCCACTGTTTTTAAAGCCTTCTCTCCCGTTTCTGGATTCTTCACATAGATGAACCTTAGAAAGGGCTCAGGGGATGCTTCTGGTCGTATTAGATGGGAGCTCTTTTCAGCTGCTAATTCATTCTTATTTTGCATATTATCTTCTCGATTTTGGTTGATATTTAGAACAAAAGGGACAAAAGCCACAAAACCTCATCCATACCCTTAATAAATCATAAGGTTTGGCAGAAAAACTCTACTGGGACGGCAGGGCTTCTTATTTTCCTCATCTTTTTCAAAGATATGATTTCTCTCTTTCAAGACCTCTATAGATGGAGCAAGGTCCTTCGCACGCTTAAATCGACTTTTGAGGGCATAGTGGCAGTCACGGAAGGTAAATCGCTCTGGTTGGGTCCTTTTAATCCATCCTAAGACTACCCTTGCTCCATCTAAAGCTGGGTCTGCACCCATAGAATCAAAAGCTATCTTTGCATGTTCAATTAAGCAATGCCCAAGGCGAATTGCTGCTTTTATATCCACTATGCTAACAGCGACCAGTTCCGGCTCTCCACATGAGTGACGACAAATATGCAGCAACCCAGCTAACCTGGCTATGGCCCCAGGTAATTTCGAAGCCCAGTCCCGCATAAAGCATAGAGGCCCCCCTTCGCTCATTTGAATCTCAATCGCTACTGCATATACATGCCACTCTGAATATGCCTCAGGAGAAAGGCTAATGACCTTATTACTCCCATCAATATCAAGGATGGAATGGATGATTTGCTCATACCTAGCACAAGAAGATGATGACATGGGAGTAGTATCTAAAGTGCGATTTCCTAAATTCGAAATAGGCATGGCATACAAGAATCGAGCAAGCAAGCCCCTCCCTCGAAAAAGAGGATTCTTTGTCAACCCTTGCAAAACATCAGGTTGTGGCACTAATCCAACGGATAATGTTGCTTTCTCTAGAAAAATAGGAGGCTTGCCTTTCCGGTTTACCCGAGAAGGGCTACAGGCATGCCCTTGCAAAAAAATATCTAAATTTGGAATTCCATTTGAATATCTCCCTCCTATAATGTCAAAAATTCCTGCTTCATCAGATAAAATTGCCATCCTTTCTTTATTTTCAGTCATAAGAACAGCCAAAGTTTCAGCTGTCACGTCAGCAGTCCATAGATGTGGAATAATAATTCCCTCTTCCATGGATGATTCCAGAAGAGTTATTTCTTGGCTCAGCGTTTTAAATTCATCGCACTTAGCTGATGCAGCCTGGCGCCGCAACTCCTTAATCCTTGCCTCCATAGTTCTCTTTTCAGATTGAGCCTGAACTACCTTAGGCCCTAATTCCTCCTTCTTTTGCCGCTCCCAGCTAATCAAGGGCTCCATCAATGCATTGAATACACTCGTTTTGCGACTCCCTGAAGGAAGTGCAACAGACGTCCAGATATTGACCGGCTCAGAGTACCCCGCATCGATTTGGACGCAAAATTTTCCTTGTGCCGCTGTTGCAAGGATTGAAAAACAAGAAAGTGCCGCTAACTCCAAAGGTGTTTCCGTTGACGCTGACAATTCATTTAAAAAAGACTGAAGCTCATCAGGGAAAATATCTTGAGGCCACTTAGGAATAGAAGCAGCCCCCAAAGGAATGGGGGCTTGATTGGAAGAAAAGCTGTTCATCCTTTTCCTCCTATGGTATCTTTCGAATTAGATGTTTTATTGCTTTCGCGAGCTGAAATATCTAGTTTTGCTGATGGAGCGGTTGCAGCCGCTCTTTCAGCCTTTTCAAGAAAGATTCGAGCTCTTTCCCTTTCACTCTCTTCCATCCAGTAATAGCCAGGTCGACAGAGGACTCCGTCCCTATCATGAATACCTATATAGTCGGTTTGAATCCTCCACTCCTGGTTTCTTAAAGACAGTGCATTCTGTGCAGGGTTTAAAGACCCAATTCGAGAGCGAAGGTCACGTACAAATACCCTTTCCTCTTCGACCAAACTTCTTAACAATCTCATATCTCTAGGACTCATTTTGACCTCCTTTATTCTGCTCGTTAACCCAATCGAAAAAAGCTTGCTCATCCAGCAAAATTTTTCTCTTTCCGATACGCCTAACTACCTTCCAAAAGCCATTAGCTTCAGCATCAAATATTAGATGCCTCAAAGCTGGCTGGCTAAAAGCAGGGTGTTCTATTGCAAACTGGGCTACAGACAAAAGCCGTCCAGTTTTGTTTTTTTGTACTATTTCCATAATTTACCTCATGGGTTTAGGGTTTCAATTAAGAACAATCTTTATTAGTACGAATTATGGAAATTAATTCTAGATTTGGAAGATAACAGTACCCCCTCCTCGCCAAACAGGGGGGGTGTCTCTATGAATGAGAGCTAAGGATTAATACTATCGATGGGGATACCTTGTTGTGCGGAGGGGTATTTTCCACCGATGAAGGGGATGAAGTTACTTAACGAGAGGGTAAAAAAACCAAACGTTAGGATACGTTCTTTTTCGACTTAGGACTCATATCCGAAATCCAGCCTTTGATTGTATCATCATCATATTTTTTCTTCGTACGGTTTTCCCAATCGCTACGAGTCTTTTTAAAATCATTATTACATTCTACAAGCTCACTTGCAGATATATTGCCACCTAACTTCCAATAGTCTCCTGCCCAACAACGTAAAAAAAACTTAAATCTCTGCTCAGGCCTAAGCGTCCTAGTGTCAAGCTCTAATAACTCACCTTTTAGTGGGGCATCTTTTCTTATTTGCAAACGTGCAGTATCTGCCATCGATTCTAGATGCGATGGAATCTCAAACCCTTTTTCTTCCAGCCATGCTACAAACTCTGGAAATCTAATGGCATTTAATCGAACCAAAATAAACTCCGAGGCAGTAAGAACCTGAAGCACTCCAAGGAAATCAACGGCTTGAATAATTTGCATATTTCTTGAATCATCACGTGAAGGTTCAATACCATAGTATATTAATGTAGCTTGAGGTGGTGTTAAATAATCTATTTTCAGCCACTTAAGATTTAATGGGTTTCTCCTCTTTTCCTGCTCCAGGTTAGCTTTCTTCCTTTCATCATTCATGATTCATCCAAAAATTTTCTTATTCATGCTTTCAATAACCGAAGCGGTATGTGCTTCAGAAAGATGCGCATACCGTTTTACCATTTGAAGTGTTTTGTGGCCAAGAACTTCAGCTATCTCTGCAATGGAAGCTCCATTCATTGCTAAATAACTCGCACAAGAATGTCTTAGGTCATGAAATCTAAAGTTATAAATATTTGCTTGCTCCAGCGCTCGATTCCAAGCAGAACGCAAAACAGCAGGCTTTTGTGGGTTTTGTCCCTTTTGTGCTGGAAATAGCAGCAAGGTATCCATGCGTCGACTCTTTTCATGCTTTTTGAGTAGCTCATAAGCAAAACCTGTAACAGGGACAACCCTTCTTTCCCCATTCTTCGTTTCATGTAACGTGATGCGCTTTTTAGCAAAATCGACATCCGACCAAGTAAGTTTCATAATTTCTGAGTAACGCATCCCAGAGGAAATTGCTAAAACCACAACTGTGAACAAATAAGGATGAGCACTCTGTTTACAAACATCTAAGAGTCTTTCTCTCTCATCACTGCTCAAAAATCTTACTCGTCCTCTAGGCTCCGAAGGCTTCGAGACTTTTCTCACCGGCGAATCTTCAATCCATCCCCATTCTCTAACAGCCACGCTAAAAGCATGCGAAAGTGCCGCCAAGTATCTAACAACAGTCGATGGAGACCTCTTAGTCTTACGATAGGTGAAACCCTGAAGAAGTTTGTCTCTTTTCTCCGCAATAAGTGCTGGAGTGATGTCAGACAAGAGAAAAGACCCAAGCTCTTGCTTCCACCAGAGAAGTTGGGCTGTTTGAGTGACTCCATACTGCTTTTTTCCAGGTACTACTGTTTTAATGTACCTATCAATAAGGTCCCCAAGGGTATGTTTTTTGGACTCGGCTGTTTTGAAATGACGTCCTTCTCGAATCGCGCTCTCAATCTGCTGCACCCACTTCCTTGCATCAGTCTTTCTTGAAAAGGTTGCTGTTTGAGAAGGATATCCCTTTAGCCTAATCTGGACTCTATAGGTAGTTTTTCCGTCTTTCGATTTGCGTTCTTGTATATTGGCCATGAGTTTTCTCAGAATTTTTTGGCTATCATACAAAGACGAGATTTATCAGTCAATAGAGTATGAATCTTTCGATTACTCTTTTCAAGATACTTAATATAAGCTGATTATGCACTTTACATAATGGAAAGGCACATTTGAGGCACAATAAAATATTTTTTTGCATGTGAATTAGCTAACCTTTTGCACTTAATATATTTAATATAAGTAATTTAAATTATTGATTTTCATAAATTGACTTAAAATATTGGTTTTTGGTATCATTTGATGGTGTCATTTGATACAGGAAGAATAGTGAAGCGTCCTACTTATAGAGAAATCGACAAGCGACTAAAAGAAGCAAAGGAAGCTCTAGAAAATAGACGGGTAGCATTTGCCAACCCCGATAAAGTGGTGGGAGAATTAATGAACCTAGAAATAGGGCAAACAGATGAAATATGGGAGTTAATTTCGAAATTAATCAATGAACTACACCCAGAAGATTATAAAGGTGCTTATCCGCCGCTTAAGAGCTATGAGTCTAAAATTGAAAATCACGACTTATGGGCTTTTTCATGGTATAGCTACCAGCTTAGACAGCAGATGTATTTGAAGTTCTCTATCAAAGGTGGCCTTTTTTACTATGTATCATTACATAAATGTAAATATTCGAAAGAGTGAAAGAAGAAATTATGAAATGCTTGAAATGCAATAAAACTCAATTTATTGAAAAAAAGATCCGTTTCACCCCTGAGATAAAAGGGGAAACACTTGAAGTTATTGTTCCTTGCACGGTTTGTGAAAACTGCCAAACCCCACTTATGAATACGGAACAAATGAGTGTTTTACGACGCGCTTCGGCAGATAAATATAAAGAAAACCACAATCTCCTTACATCTTCTCAAATTATTGCCTACCGAGAAGAATTAGGGATGTCTCAATCAGCGTTTGCTCGCTATTTGGGTGCTGGGGAAGCCAGCATCAAGAGATGGGAAACATATTATATACAGGATGCAAGTCAAGATGAACTTATCCGCCTTAAATGTGACGAAGCTGCGGCTGAAATGAATTTCTTAAGCGTTCACTGGAAGCGAGATGAACCAGGTATATACAGCGGTAATATAAAGTTTAACTTACAGTTATTTAAAAATGTTGCCTTATTTCTTGTTGAGCATACTAAAGAATCCATTCTTTATCTGAACAAACTGCATTTTTACATCGATTTTTACCATTTTAAGAAATATGGAGTAAGCTTAACTGGAGCTCGATATATACCCCTAAAACTTGGTCCTTGTCCTGATCAATATAGCCCCATTTATGAAGCCTTGGTCAAAGCTGGATGTCTTAAAAAAATAAACAATCATAAATACGAAGTACTAATTCCATCAGACCCAACTTTATTCGAAGATAGAGAAAAAGAGACATTGGAATTTATATTAAAGCTATATCAAACCTTCGGACCACAAAAAATCCTCAAAACATCGCATGAAGAAGAAGCTTACAAAAAAACAGAAGAAGGATCGTTTATTAGCTATGAATCTGCAAGAAATCTACGTATTCTAAAAGAATCGCAAGCACTATAAGAATTATCCTACATATGGAAGTAAAAAGAGATGTTCTTCAGCTTTTAAAGTCTAAAGCGCCCAATTGGAAGCAAATAAAAATGTTTGGCAAACGGCTATTATTTTCGGCTTATGCGACTTTTGGTTTAGTTCTTTTATTTAACGCTATAGATATTTTCTATTTTTTCACTCTAATCGGAGCGCTTTTTGGATTTATTCTACTGCAAGCATTGAAATTTTTTATAAATAAATTCCTAGATAAATCTCTTGAATACACTGATTTTGACTATATAAAGCATGCCTTTTCTATCATTTCTAAAGACTTGCTTTTCTTGTCCTTTTCCTTTTTGCTCCTCATATTACAGGCGAAGAACTTAAACTCATTTTTCACTTTGGAAGATGAGTCGGACTTACTCATCTTAAAAATCACATTATGGAACCCAGTTTTTATGTTGTTTGTTTTGAGCTTGACGGCTTTCTCCTACAGAGCTGGAATCCTGAAGCAAAGATTAATGAATCTACAATACTCTTTCAAAAAAACCGAAGAAAGCTTTGCAAGCCAAGAATTGTCATAGTTAATCATTAGGTTGTGTGCCATGAGTGTGCCTCAGCTACTTTTAGGCGATAGAATTTTGGCACATTTTAATATGGGTTTTTCATAGAGGAAATGGGGGCAGCCAGACTCGAACTGGCGGAGACCGAAGTCGATGGATTTACAGTCCATTGCAATTGCCACTATGCGACACCCCCATATAGGGAATGCTGGAGAAAGGAATCGAACCCTCAACCGTCCGATTACAAGTCGGATGCTCTACCAATTGAGCTACTCCAGCGAAGTTAGAGGGCATTTATAGCAAATTGATGGTTTAAGAGGAAGAGTCTTCACTGTTTTTTTTATCGGGGCTTTCTGGAGCGCCTTTTCGCAGCATCTGGGAGACCATACCTGTGATCCTTTGAATGCTGGGTTTTCCCTGCTCAGCCTCTACTGGAGAGAAGCTGCGTTGCTTGGGTGGACTACTTGATCCGCAACACTTCTTATACTTTTTTCCTGATCCGCATGGGCAGGGATCATTTCTACCAACTTCGCTCATTTTCTTGTTTCATCCTGCTTAGCTCTCTTCTGTTCAACAAGGATATAGAAGATCTAGCTTTCCTGTCCAACCTATATTTTTATATAGTTGTTTTTACAATTTATGACAAATGGGTAATAAATACATACTAACTTGTTTGTTAAAAGCTCTCTGTGATGGAGCTATCCCTGTTATATAGTTCAAAGAGTCTCATCTATAGCTCTGAAGAGGGATGAGCTCCGCTCTTAAAGAGAAGCCGGATATTTATCCTTTGTTTCATTGTCGAGCCCGCTACTTTATTCAGGACTCTAGATTCATCCCACTGTAAGGATGGTCTCTTCTGTGAGAGACAACTCATTGCAACAGCTTCTTGTTGCAGTCGAGGGTATGAGACCTTTTAGGAAGTTTTTGAGCCATTGATTGTCACACACCTATTACACTCTACTTTCCAGGGCTTCAATAGCTGCGCGACGCTCAGAGTTTGAAGAGAACATACCCGTTTCACGAATTTCCGGGGGTTTTTGTTTAGACCATTCTAGGGAGGAGATATCAAAACGGGGATTGGTATTTAGGTTGTTGCACCCTACTTGACTTTGAAAAGGGTGACGGAAGAACTCAAGAACTTTGGCATTCTTCTTTCCTTTCGTTATGCGTTTAAATTGTTCCACTTCATTTTTTATCAAGCTTTTATCCACTGTAATGTTTTGCTCCTTATAGTAGACTTGGAGTTCTTTGTAGATACTATTCACTGCAGATTTGAGAGGAACTCCTCTCTTCCATGAACAGATCTTATTCATGATCATATGCGACTGGAGAAAGATGCCATAAAGTTCTTGATAAATCTCCTTTTTATCAGTACTAGACGTCTTTAGGATGGTAGTGAGTTCTTTGAGTTTTGGGAGATATTTC
>JAAKFF010000046.1 GCA_011065165.1 Chlamydiota bacterium | reverse complement strand
CTTGCCGAATGAACTCTCCCTGACTTCGATGTTCTCTAAACGATGTTCACTTAGAGCTAGCCCTAGGTCGTGCTGAGAGTTCTGAGTGATGCTTAACACTTTCAAAATCGAATCTGCGTTTTACAGAAAATATCCTCCTCACGTATGGTGCGAGAAAAGTGTAGATAAAATAGGTGCTACCTCTATGGGAAAAAATGTTTCAGAAAAGTTAATCGAAAGCCACCTCGTCTCTGGAGAGATGGTTCCTGGAGAGGAGATCGGCCTAAAAATCGATCAAACGCTGACACAAGATGCGACAGGCACGATGGTCATGCTCGAATTAGAGGCGATGGGGCTTAAGGAGGCGAAGACAGAAGTCTCGTGTCAATATGTCGACCATAATATCATCCAAAACGACTTTAAAAATTCTGACGACCACCTCTTCCTACTCAGCGCCGCAAAGAAATTTGGGCTATGGTTCAGTAAAGCTGGTAATGGAGTAAGCCATCCCGTTCATATGGAGAAGCTGGGCATTCCCGGAAAGACGATGGTGGGATCGGATAGCCACACCCCTGCAGCTGGGAGTTTAGGGATGCTTGCGATCGGAACGGGGGGGCTAGAAGTCGCCCTAGCGATTGCTGGGGAGCCCTTCTACATCAAGATGCCCAGGATCATGGGAGTCAAAATCACAGGAAAACTTCCCGACTGGGTGAGTGCAAAAGATGTCATCCTAGAGATGCTACGACGGCATGACGTCGCTGGGGGAGTAGGAAAAATTATTGAATATTACGGGCCTGGCCTTGAAAATCTCTCTGCAATGGATCGCCATGTCATCACAAATATGGGCGCAGAGCTTGGCGCTACGACGAGTCTCTTTCCCTCAGACGAAGAGACCAAACGCTTCATGACCCTTCACGGAAGAGGCAACGATTGGATCGAGCTCAAAGCTGATCCTGACTGCACCTACGATGATCACGATGAGATCGACCTCTCCAAACTCGAGCCCCTCATCGCCTGTCCTACGAGTCCAGGAAATGTCGTTCCCGTGCGTGAAGTCGCTGGAAAGCCTATCTTTCAGTCGATGATCGGATCTTCAGCCAATCCAGGAATGCGTGACTTTGCTATTGCCGCAATGATCATCGATGGAAAAAAATCGCAAGACCTAGTCTCATTTGATATCAACCCCACTTCAAGGCAAATTTTAGAAAATATCACCACCGGAGGCTACCTCAGTTCTCTGATTCGTTCTGGTGCAAGAATTCACCAAGCGGGCTGCAATGGATGCATTGGAATGGGGCAGGCACCTGCAACAGGTAAGATCAGCCTCAGAACCAATCCGCGCAACTTTCCCGGCCGCTCAGGCACGAAAGAGGACCAAGTCTACCTATGCAGCCCTGAGACCGCCGTTGCCTCAGCCATAACAGGCGTCATCACCGATCCCCGTGATCTCAAGATGGCCTACCCCCAATATAAAGAGCCAAAAGAGATCGAGCTCGTCGATGAGCTCACCCCCCCTGGAGAGAAGATGGAGCTCATCATGGGGCCCAACATCAAGCCCCTGCCAACATTCGATAGACTGGCCGACCAGATCGAAGGGCCCGTTCTTCTTAAAATGGGCGATAACGTCTCAACGGATGAAATTCTGCCTGCCGGAGCTCAAGTTCTTCCTTTCAGAAGTAATATCCCAGAGATCAGTAAATTTACCTTCTATCAGGTCGATGAGAGCTACTATGACCGTGCGATGAAACACCAAAAGACAGGATCCATTATCGTTGGGGGAGAGAACTATGGACAGGGCTCCAGCCGTGAGCATGCTGCCATCTCTCCGCGCTTCCTCGGCGTCAAAGCAGTCATCACAAAGAGCTATGCACGCATCCACCGTAAAAACCTCTGCAACTTCGGAATTCCCCCTCTCACCTTCGTCAACCCCAGTGACCACGACAAGATCGATCAAGACGATATCATTGAGATCAAAGAGTTGCGTAAACATATCGAAAAAGATGATGAATTTGAGATCTTCAACAAGAGCAAGAAAGAGAGCTATAAAGTCGCCCACAACCTCTCAGAGCGCGAACGCGCATCGGTTCTTGCAGGAAGTCTCATCAACATCGCCCTAGAGAAACATCAATAAGAGGGGAGTATGATACTATTCGCGGCCCGTCTTATTATCACAACGATCGTCGTTCTAATCATCTCCCACACCCTTCCCGGCCTTGAAGTAAAGAACACCGTAGATGCGATTTTTTTCGGTCTTATCTTAGGTCTTATCAACTCCAGCGTCAGGCCCGTTTTAACACTCTTGACACTCCCAATTACCATCTTCACCTTAGGGCTCTTTCTAATCGTCATCAATGGCTTCACCTTCTGGCTGGCCAGCGAGATCTCATATGGCGTGCATATCTCAACATTTTGGGGGGCATTCTGGGGTGGCGCGATCGTCTGCGTCACAGGGATTTTCACAAATCGCCTCATTTGGGATTAACCTATAATTCTCACCATTTCTAGAAATTAGACTGCGTAGCTTTTCCCAGACTTGGTAAGAATTACAGGTTAACCAAAAAAAGATCTTCTGTTAAGCTTCCTACTTTATGAAATTTTAGGGAGTACTCCAAATGAAACGTCTGATTCTCACTTTGACCTTTGTCGCCACCCTATCACTCCTACTCACCGGCTGTCACGTTTCAAGCCGCATGGCGATGTATGGCAGTGGAGGCCGCACCTCCTATAACGTTTCAGCTCAGAACACTACAAACCAAGAGCTTCTCCTCAACCTCGTCCGTCTGCGCTACTCCGATACCCCCTATTTCTTAGAGCTAAATGGCATCACCACCCAATTTAATTTTACTGGAAAACTCCTGCCCAGCATAAAGATTCCAGGTTTCAATGAAAGCAATCCCGCTGCACTGGGTGCGGAATTTGCCTGGTCCAACCAGCCCACCATCCAATACTCACCACTTGAAGGAAAGGACTTTGCCATTCAATTGATGCATCCGCTTGATTTAAGGGTGATACAAGGGCTTGTATTCACAGGATGGGATGTCGACCGCATCTTCCGTCTACTCATCCAAAATATGGCCGATATACCCAACGCCTGCTCCGCCTCTGGCCCCGTTCCCATGTTCCCCCCCTCATATAAGCAGTTCTTTGAGGTGCTGACCCTCATGCGCCATTTCCAAATGAAGGGACAGCTTCAAATCGGTGTCCGCTATATGCATGGCGGTAAACATGAGCATACCGAAGAGGAGGCGTGCAAAGAACCCCCCAACACAATTCAGATATCCTTCCCCGCAAATGGAGAGAAAGCTAACCGCTTAGCTGAGATTCTTGAAGGGACAAAGAGAGATAAGGGGCGCTACGTCCTCAATATGCGTCAAGCCTTCAATGCACAAGCAGAGATCGGCATCATGACCCGTTCACTCCTGAGCGCCATGTACTACCTCAGCTTAGGAGTACAGGTCCCCACTAGAGATCTGACATCTGGAACCGTGGCTGTGACCATGAGACCCGACGGCTCTCCATTTGACTGGAGTGAGGTTGTTGGCGATCTGATGACAGTCCATTGGGACTACCACTATCCTCAAGCCGCCTACCTTGCAGTTCCCTATAGAGGCTACTGGTTCTATATCGATGATAGCGATGTAAACTCAAAGCGCACCTTTGTGCTCCTGCAGCAGATCTTCAACCTGCAATCTAAACAGCAGATGAAGGACTCTCCCATCCTGACCATCCCACTCTTAACAGGAAGATAGAGAATTAGCGCTGTTTGCGCTTTTTTGGAAGCTTGTGGGGGAGGGCAGAGACAAAAGAGAGAGAGCGCTCGATCCATCTCTTAAGCTGATCAGAGCTCTTGATAATTGCATTGGGAAGGAGGACATACTCCCGCATCGCTCTTCCCATAGGTGCGAAAGGCTCAGCACCCAAACCTCCGATCTCATTCCGATCCTCCTCAGAGAGACGTAAGATCCAGTTCTCCTCATGAAGGCCCGTGAACATATTCCCGTTACAAAAGCAGCAGGGATAGCCGAACATCTTCTTCCGATCGATGCCATCAAAGCCCTCCAAAGCTCCATGAAACTGCTCTATTAAACCTTCAGATGATTTTTTCCACTTGCCCATTTCTAACTCCTATAGATAGGTTATTTGAGAAGAGTATAACTCTCTTTCAGCTATGATTACAAGACTCAGATGAGAAACCTATACCGAAAGAGGGATAGAGTAACTGCTAATAGGATAAGTGGGTTACGTCAAACTGCGCGGCTTTACAAAACCTGCAATAGAAAGACCTACAAGGAGATAAGTGATCGTGTAGTCACTAACCACTACCAGGGTATATATAGCACTTGCCCCCATCCAGTTCCAATGAGGAACAGCTGCCAAAATTCCAACAACCAAGCCAAAACATAGAGAGAGCATTATGCGCCTACAATAGTTAGTGGCGATAGAGGTATATCTGAGGATGAAGCTCAGAAAAGTAGCTCCAATAAACCCAATAAGTAGTGAGATCAGATAGAGAGAGAGGTTACAGGGGTTTATTCCACTCTTTTTTACCTGAACGTAGATGAAGGGACCAGCAGCCATCTTCTTCGCTGCGTCATCACAAGATAGCTCATCGCCGTCAAAATGAGGGTAGACATAGATCCCATCAGTTGGTGTACTCTGCATTATGGTCGAAGCCACAGCATCTTGATTGTCAAAATGATGGATTGTATTATTGTAGAATGGCAGAACCATCCACGAAAGCATCATCCAAACAAACGCTACAACTGCGCCTACAGAGCCACCTAAGATCACTCTTTTCATCAAAAACCTCATTTAATTAAGTTCACATAATTTATATCTGACAATAGAAATTCTTTGCAGACTTGTTTCTATGCAGAAAAAACCTCTGTCTATCTCAGAAGATCTTGTATGATACTCATCAGTAGTTTGACATGTCAACAAAACTTTTTAACAAGAGGTGAACGTATAGACAAGGTAGGGACTCTGAAAGGGTAGGTTTAAGAAGAAAAGTACTGCTCAGGGGGCGAGGGGAAATATGTAGCGAGGTTTCTCTTTAGGGCGGGATTCACAAGCTATGATCCTATCTCTATGCGAGCTTTTATATGTAGATGTTCATTTTTGGGGTCGTCGAAATAAGTGAATATTCTTTTTCCCAGAGAGTTTTTAAGGTCAAGTTCCTTAAGTTTTTTGATATTTTGTTTGATAAAGTACGCCCATCCATCCTCGTCAAGAATTTTTGGCATTTCTTTGCAATCAACATAGATAACCATAACCTCCTTCAGGAAGTTCTTAGATGAGAGCTTAATCAAAGTTAAATTATGGAATATCCTGCAAGAGTCTCCAGCATAAAGGGCTACAATACCTCGGTCTCTATAGACATGGTTGACTATATATCCTAAAGTATCATTAATTACAGGTTACAAACTTGTCACTGTTAATCCTGTTGATTCCCTTATTCCTAGTTACAATTATTAAATGATGATTATCAGAATTTTCTGAAAACAGTAGGCTGCTCTCTCATTTTTACAAAAATCATGACGTCAAGTACCCCTTTCCTTTAAATTTGAGTGCTCTATAGACAACTTCCTCACGAATGGGTCCTGAACAGGCAGATTTTATAAAAACAGTCATTTGTTCGGAAATTTCCTTGTATGTGTTTGCAACATCTGCGCCTAGTTGTTTTCTTATTTCCTCACTCTCTGAATAGATTGGGGCCATGGGAAAAGAAGAGGAGCTTTGGAGTTCGCGCGCTCTTCTTGATCGGTTTGGATCGTTCCCTGTCATAGTTACAAACTTTACCTCTTTTAACCCACGACCTTCTAGTTGTTTAAGATGGTTTTGCCAAGTCTCCTTCGGCTGAACTGTAACGTCTAGGAGCTTCCTGTTACCTTTTTGATCTATTCCAATGAAAATTAGACATTGTTGCCCCGATCGGGCTTGGTAATTATAGATGTGAAGGTGCTCCGTAGCTCCCAAAGGCTTATTTTTGAATGCAAGTAGCTCTTCTTTCAAAGCCTTAGAATGATCATATAAAATGGTTACAATGTTTTTATGACCTGCTTGTTCAGCAACAGATAGGGCTGTTCCTGTTGGTCTGGTCGTTCGTTTACAGTCAATATTAATATCAGGATGAGTCAGCAATGCTCTAACAGCTTCTTCTTGCCCTGCTCGTGCAGCAGAGATAATAAGCGGCTCATTCGATATGTATGCATTGATATCGATAAGATCAGCCTGCTCTATGACCATTTTAATAACATCTGCTTCCCCTTGAGCAACAGCATAAGAAAGAAGGGATTCTATAAGGTTTTTATGATGTTTCCCAGGAATGAGATGAAGAACCCTAAAAAGGGCACGTTGTTGGGATTGAAGAGTTGCTGAAACCTTTAATAGCTGAGATTGAGTCAGAAGCTGAACTTTTTTGTTACTATCTAACGTTTCCATTTTTGGGTCAATCTTTCGGATTGCGATGATACACTGAGAGACTTTTTCAAATTCTTCGTTCAATAGAGCTATTTCTGACGCTTCATAATAGATTTGCACGCTTTTTTCGATTGACTTTTGTTCACCAAAGACATGAGCCAAATCAAACGCGGTGTTAAAATTTTTAAAGCGTTTGAACGCTTTTTCATAGACCTTTCTAGCTTCAGTTAATTGAGAAGTTTCTATGTAGGCCTGTCCTTGAGCACTCCAAAGAGTTTCAAGTTTTTCAGGATTAGAAGCATTATAAATCATTTCAAGAAGCTCAGAATATCTGGCCTTTTCAGCTTCGCTTCCCTGTTTTAGCCCCTCAAAAGCCTCTTTTTCAGCATTAACCCAATCTTTACTTAGTATAAACTTCTGAATGTGCTCAATTCTTGTAGAAACAGGGAAATATTCTCTAGCTAAAATTCCAACTTTAACCAAATGTTCCAGAACAATTGAAAGATCTTTTCTATTAGAAATTCTATCGATATATTCTTCCCCTAATTTTTCACTTGAGAGGGAATGTTTGACTACACATTTTTGAGATGCACTGGAGACCTTTAAAGTCAGAGAAGAGGAGTTTTCAACTTTGAACAAATAGGAGAAAAGAGGAGTAGTATATTGATGGTACTGGGGATAAATCTTAACTGGCATATTTCCTCTCAGTTTATTAAGGCCCTCCTTTAGCCCAATTTCACATTTTTCTACTACCTCTGACATACCCTCCCTTTCTTTTGATTTTCCAATTTTTTCTGATAACCTTTCTGTAGGGGCTGCACTAACAGATGGTGCACAAAACGCTGCTCCTACACCCATTATAAGGGGCTGCTGTAGGACCACCGATCCTATGGCACCAAGAGTTAATCCAGTTCCACAGGCTAAGGAGGAAGAGAGTGCCTTCTCTGTTTGAATTCCCTTAGATATTGGTACCGGAAGCTCTAAAACTGCTTCTTTGGGACGAAAGTACTGCTGCCAATGCTTTTCTAAGTTCTTATCATCGCATCGAACAGAAATCTCAGGGCCATACTGACCTTGTACTTTTCTAAATTCGACGGGAACTTTTTTGCCATTTTGTGTTGCGACTTGGATGAGGAGATGTTCTTTGTCAAGTTTATGAATTTGCTCTAATTTAAACGCTGCAGAGTAGACTCCCTTTATCGACCCCTCTGGAGTTTCCAAGAGACCTGTTTTTTCAAATGATACGGTATCACCATGGAGCGTAACCAACTGATCTTTAGATATGGTTTGGGAATGACCCTCTCTTGAAGGGTAATGGTAGTGAACTCCCTCACTAGTTGCATGAACCTTTGGTAAAAAACCTAGAGCGAGGCTTCCCACCATATTCAGCCAGGGTTCAACTTGTTCTCTCTGTTTTTTAGAGAGTCTTGTTTTTTGGAGAACCAGAGTTGTGGCCTTCGTAATGGCCTGGTATCCAAAGAGCACTGAACCTGAATAAGCAGAAATGAACGGAATATGACTCCAAAGCTTGTTCTTTACTGCCGATGTCACAGAGGAGTACCAATCCATTCCAGTCAAGCAGATAGATGAATACTTAAGACCATTCGAGATTTCGCCAATTACGTTTAATTCATGGGGACTATCTCGATAAACTTTCTCTTCAAGGGTTGGTTTTTGTCCTCTAAACTCCTTCCACATAAGCGAAATTTCTTTCGCAACGTTGAAATAATCCTTTTCAGGTTTTGGAGAAAGTGTCTTAAGCAGATCATTAGCGAGATAGAGGAACCACTGTGAGGGGAGTTTGGAGTTTTGAAAAAACTTTCTTTCGATAAGACATTGAGAGACAAACCCTACAAAGTCTGCAGAGAGGACATTAATCTTCTGCCCTGAAAATGATTTTTCTTGAAGATTCAGATGTTTCATCAAGAGATCAATCTTTCTTATATGATCAATACATAGGTTTTGTCTTTCTAGATTATTATCCAATAACGCAAAAGCAAAAGCCGCCATAATTGTTTGCATACTTTTTTTGAGTGTGTCTCTATCTTCTTGGACTTGTGCTAAGGCATAGGCAAACTCAAAATTTTTATACTTACCAAAAGCTTTGGCATAGAGCCTTTCAGCGAGCTCAAACTGATTATTTTTTCTATAGGCTTTACCTAATTTGATCAAGAGACCCTTAAGCTCATGTCCATGCCAATTTGTGTAGATGGTCTCTAGCTTTTCATAGAGTGAAACGGCTTGACTATCAGTTGCATCTGTTAAGGCCATTTTAGCAAGCTTTTCAGCTTCTAACCAATCCTTACTGCAGATTAGCAAGTGTAAACTCGCATTGTGCCTTTCTAATGCAACAGGAGTTCTAGGGAGAGAGGTTGGAGCTTTTGACTCGATGTTTGTTTGTTGAGTCTGTAATGGATCATCCTCGACGGTGACAGGATGCAGCTCCTGATATTGCTGAAAAGTCTGTGGTGAGTTGGTTTCTAATCGGATCATGGTTACCTACAATAGTTATTGTTGAAAATATTTTTCAACGTCCTCATGTATTTGTCAAGCACAACTCCCAAGACTCAATCTGACAGACATAATTTATCTGGTTCTGAGTAATTTGTCAGATTTCAATTAACATATTTAGAATCAATCACTTAAATAACATAACGTTGATTATCAGACGTTACCTGAAAAGGTACAAAGGAGTGGAAAAGCACCCCGAACCATCAAATCTTGCAGGTGAAAGTCCTGCAGACAAAGAAAGAGCGATTTCATGTCTTAGCTAGCATTCAAAATCTGGATTGGTACATTTCGGGGGGTTGTGCAAATAACCCCTAGAGGAAACTCAGGTAACGAGGTTTCCTTTTTCCCCGTTGTTGGTTGTCATAACCCTTCTTGGCTAAACAGAAAATCCCCAAGAGAATAACAGGGAGAATAGAACCCTTTAATTTAGTAGACTGTAATCTCCTATGAGATAGCGACTTTGAGCGGACTCGACCAAACCCGTATTGTGAATGCCACCGCATAGAATCAACTTGTTTAACTTTAAGAGCAGAGTCTGTGAGAATTTCACGGGTCTCATCAATAGTAAGAGAAATGTTTCTTTTTGATGCTATTCCATACATTCTGGAAACAAACCCAGTGACTGCAGGGGCAGCCATGCTGGTGCCTCTGGAAGAACAACGCCCATTTCCTGTCGTTGAATCTGCTGCCCAAACGTCATGACCAGGAGCACTCACTTCTGGCTTTCGCCTTCCATCTCTTGTTGGTCCTGAGCTTGAAAAATATGAAATTTGGTCTTCCTCATTAGCATCATAAGATCCAACTACAATACTTTTTTTGCCATTTGAAAACGAACCTAAAGTACAGTCCGGATCACTATCAATAAACTTTGGTCGAAGCTCTCCACCTGTAGCGGCAATCCAAGCATGAAATCCTCCATCACTAATCTTTATTCCTCTGAGTCTTACCCCCCAAGTGCCTCCCCAATCATAAGATTTTTCAGCAAATTTCAGACGAATGAAATTGTCTCCATTATCTGGGTCACTTTTTATATGGTCAACAATAACACCAAGTTTCGTTGTTCCATGTACAGAAACAGGCATCTCTTTTCTGTCAGCTGCTAGCGGTACGTTTGCAATGGTCTTTCCTTTTGGATCTATCAATTCAAATCCAAACTCATCTTTTCCAGAGTACCAAATCTCTACTTCAGTTGGAAAAAAATTATATTTCAAAATCCTCATTTGAATATCAGTAGTTTCATTGACTACGACCGTACCTGATTTATGAATCTCGTTAGCGTAAAAATTACCTGCTGCAATGACAATTGCCCTGTTTGGCTTATTTCTTACCAAAGAATCGAAAATTCTTTCTGTAATAGAGCTTCCATCATGAGGCCCTAAAATTCTCCCTAAACTAATATTAACAACGCAGGGCTTATTCCCGGCTTTCTTAAAAATGTAGTCTGCAGCCTCCGCTATTCTTGATGCAAAACCTGAGTTGCCATCAACAAAATCAGCACTTGTTCTTTTGTCTTTTCCCTGAACCTGAACGAAAATAAGGTCAGCTTTATGTGCAATCCCTTTTACTTTACCACTCCCTGCAGCAATATCCATCACATGAGTCCCATGTGCTTCCTTTATTAGATTCCCTTTAGCATCTACAAGAGCTTTGTAACCTAAGGTACTATAAGGATCTTTAGTTTTTAGGGCTTTATTGATGTCATCAGTAGTATATTCTCTTCCTGGTTGAACCGGGGAATCTTTATCACTTTGTGCATTTTGATCCCATAGAGAGATAAGGCGTGTAGTTCCGTCGTTATTTCTAAAATTGTCGTGAGCAAAATCTAAACCAAAGTCAATAACACCAATCAAAGTCCCTTCTCCAGCATGATCTAAAGCTTCTTGAGTGATATCTTTTTTTTTAACGGATTCTTGTACGAGCCCTATGTTATTGTTGGTTTGGTCAAGCATCGGAGTCACCAGCTGAGAAGCTTTTAAGCTTTTTACAAAAACCTGATCTTGAATATATTGAGCCCTATCGATAGGAATTTCGCCGGTTACTAGCCACAATTTGTCATCAACTTTAATGTTCATCCCAGGTATTACTTCTGATAACTTAAGCCAGCGAGTAAGATCAGTTACCCTAGCTTCTACAGATACTTTATCTCTTCCCTCTTCTAGTAGACTGGCATAATCTTTTAGGGTAGGGTCAAGGGTAGTCATAGTAGATGGCTGTTTTGCATAGCGTTCTATCGGTGTCATCTAAAACCTCCTTTTTTTTTAAACATCATCCATCGCTCTTGATTAAAAGTAAAGCCAAACCCTCGAATTCAAAAATAGCAAGATGTTGGAAAAGTGTTTATCCGACCATGTAATGATACTTGATAGAAATCTATAGTTAATAGATTAATAATCAGTTTTTTATAAAACACAAGTCTTCTCCCCTTTCTTTAATGTACATTTGCGCAAAGGTACATGAACCTATTCCACTAAAATACGGGGTATGACAATCAATGGAACGGAAAACTTCAATAAGAGTTGTAAGCTACTTAAAATCACCATGATGAAGTTCTATCAATTCTCCCCTCAACACCTCCTCACTTAAGGTAAATAAATAATGTCCAAGAACATTGACGTTCTTGTATTGCAAAGGAGAGAGCCTTGCAAAGAGGATCTAAGTTTGACTTGATGCTTGACAACTCACATAGCAGAAAAAGTATTGCTTAATCGTCGATCATATTTAGTCGCTTGAATGGACAAAACAACCTGCACCATATCCTGCCAGTGCGTTTCGATTAGATCCCAATTTACTGTCTCTGTAAAAAGCTGATCAATGTGATGACAATGGAAGTTGTGATCAGGACGATAAAAAGTGACATCATTCCACGTCCGCATACGTGGCATGAGCTTTGTCCCTAAAAAAAGTGCTAGCCCAAAAACAGGTTCTGATTGTCCATGTGTATCAGCGTTAACCTTGTCAGGTTGAAGGTCAGATTTGTTTTGAAGTAAGCCGTCGAAAATATAGACAGCCTCCCAAACCCCACAGGCAATAAAATTACTAAAAAGGGCCACATTAGTATCTGAAATATGATGATAAGCAATTCCTCCATATCCCCCATAACGTATGTGCTGCTCACCCATCAAATTGTTTTCTCAAAGTTCGATATGGGTCCCATCTGCTATGGCAGCCTGCCCTCATCCCCAGAACTTAGGAAACTCAAATCGAATGTATTCAATGATAATGTCATTGAGTGCCGCCTCTAGTTTTTCTGTATTCACATGACCAGCATTGACACGGCGGAGAGTCTGATAGTTAATCATTGATGGGACATGGTGGGCTGTTTGGCTAGGACCCAGGTTACATCCATACCCGAAGATCGTTAAAAGATAACGTCTGATGGTATCTGAGAGCTTAGGTTCAGACCCTGAAATTAGCTATGTTTTCTTATTTGATGGTCATTTGATAAAAGTTGATGAGACCTACATCATAATCCATAATACAAGTGGCTTAGGTTAAATCCGTTATATAACTTAACATCAATTATCAGACGTTTGGCGAAAAGGATGGATTCTCCACTTTTAACTCTCGTCATCAGAAGAGTCTAAAGAGCCCCATTTTAAAAAAATAGATTCTGGGATGTCTCTTATCCAAGCGTTCTTCAGGAAATAATCTTGTCGGTACGTGGAGACTTTTGGAGCTTCTACATCACACCCACATCGTTCACTGTTCAAGATATTGTCGAGGAGTGGCATACCTCTATTAGTGATCAGATAGTGT
>JAAKFF010000045.1 GCA_011065165.1 Chlamydiota bacterium | reverse complement strand
TTTCACCAAGTACAACCCGAGAAACAGCAGCTAAATGAATCACTCCATCAGCTTCGCGTACTCGCTCCGATACGCTCTTGTAATCCAATATATCACCAAAATCAGCATGGTGTGGCTCCACTCCATGATCGATTCCAATGACTTCAACACCTAACTTGCATAGTGCATTGGATAAAGCTCTCCCTATCAGTCCTGCAGACCCGGTGATCAATATTTTCATTTTGCTTCTCTACTAAGGAGATAGAAAATTGAATTCCATAGATTTCTTAAGTGGGTTCATTTGGTTCCTCTTTCTAGAGGTGGTGTCCACCACATTAGCTTCACTAGTTTGATCCATTGTAAATCAAAACGTTCAGTAAAACTCATCCTTTTCTCCGATTAAAAAAAGAAACCATCGTAACTGATTCAAGTATTTATGGGAATAGATTCGTCAAACGTGATTATCTTAACTTCTTTTTGTTATCTTTTACAAACTGTAATTTTTCTTTCTCTATAGTTAATGTTATTGTTATGAGGAGTTAATGACACATTATTTCTATTGACTACCTGCGTTGTGAAGTTTATTGTCATATCTTTACCATCAATTCAGGTCAAAAATTTTTGTCTTCACAAGGTCAAGCACTACCGTCAATTATCACAAAAAAAGAAAAATTTCTAAACACCATCTCTGCTGCAATTAATCAAAGCGATCTTTATCCAAACAAAAACTCTATATGTTTCTGTGGAAGTGGAAAAAGATATAAGAATTGTTGCCGGGAGGATGAAACAAGGCCTTTTAAACCTTTAGACACAGGACTTAAGATTGTACCAGACGATGGGCTCTTTCTTCTTGATGATGAGAGGGATCATTGCCAACTCCTTCTCTGTGTAGAAGCTTTGAATGATATCAAACAAACTTCCCCTCTAAAAAAACTCATTCAACTAAGTGAGAAATATCCGAATCATAAGGTAATTCAAGCTCTACTTGTCATCGGGTATAAAATCAACCAGGAGATAAAACGCGCCCAAAAGTGTCTTCAAGAGTTCAAGGATGAAACTTTCTTTCTTCCCTTGAAGCTGCTCAGATGGTGGCATATATTTGAGTGTGTACATACAACTGGATATTTTAGTCGAAAGATGGAATGTCTTCAGAAGTTAGCTCCAAAGCGTGAGACTTTTTTTTTAACGGAGTTTTCAATTTGGGGATTGATAAGGATCTGTACAGCTTTAGATGCGGGAAGATTTGTTGAAGCAGAATCCCATTTTCTCTCCCTCATCAATGTTACCGAAATGGTTGGATCTGGAAAGCATTGGGCATTAGATAGAGCAGAATCCATTCTACAATCAGGGTGCTTTTTAAGAAGATTAAAAATTAGGGAACTGTATCAGAAGTCTTGTAGAGTCTATTATGAATAGAATTGAGCCATGTGAATACTTCTCATAATAACCCTGAAATCTAGGTGTTTAAGAACTATAACTGCTGTTATCAGACGTTCGGAGCGATCACGCAACTCATTTAATCGATCTTCTAATGTTCCTAGCACCAACCCTTCCTTTCCCCTTGAAGGAGCATAGGCAAGAAGGTATTTCAGGATTGGCCTCATACACTCGAACCCCTGAAAACGGCAAGAATTTACCGCTATATATGTATCAGTTTTGCTTCTTTATAAGACGAAGTATGGGATTTTGAGCCAACGTGACATAGCCCTTCTCAAAAAAACCCTTCGTCTTTCTTCCCCCTCTCTCCATGCCTTCTCATGTAAAGGATATGATGAGCTCTATGATCCTATTTCTATCGTGGTCTTTCTTGAAAAAACGACAAAACTCCTTCGCTCATATGTATCAAAATATAATCTTGAAATATTCTCTGGAGATGCCGCTCAAAACATCATTGAAATTACAAGTGAAATAAGCAGTTGCCTAGACTATATCATTGAAATCGGATTTCAAGAGTTCATAAAAAAAGAAGACGTTCAAACTCTAATAGATCTTGCAAAGATCAGTCATAAATTACTAGAAAGACAAAAACCAGAAGATGGTACCTACCACTTCCAATACCAAACCTCACCTACCAAGCGCGGCCAAAGCAGAACCTATACCAGCTACCTTGAAACCCAACTCACCTCTTTCGACAACTTTCAGTTGTGAGCTGTCTTTTTTAAGATCTATTAGAGTTGAGCAATGAGCTCTTTTCCTTTTTAGTCTCATTCGGTTAGCAGTCACTATTCTTTGCTAATAAGACTAATTGCCGAGTATGTGATGAAATAGAAAGAGAAAGGGGACATCAAGGTCATTTTCAACACGGTAGTGCACATGGTCTAGGGCTCCTTTAATTCGGGTATGAGTCGCAGTAGATCCTAAGGGAGAAAGGACCGCTGTTTCGATTCGAGCAACAATCGCCAACTGTATCCGTCATTTCAACATATTAAGAAACACAGATCATCCCTTCTCAATTCGCGATTGGATCCTATCAAAAGAAATGTCAAACCAATGGTTTTTCATCGCTTGCAATCCTGATCAAAGAAGATCTCTAAATCCATTGATGTCCGTTTGGTTCTCTATTGCGATGAATGCGATGAAGGCAAGAAGTTCAAAAGACGCTAATCAGAGAACTTGGTTTATTATCGATGAGCTCCATTCATTACAAAAACTGGAATATCTAGAAGAGTCTCTCTCAGAGCTCAGAAAATATGGTGGTTGTATTGTACTTGCTACGCAAAACGTATCGCAGCTTGATAAGCTTTATGGTCACCATGGAGCAAGAGTAATCCTTGACCAATGCGGAACAAAAGTGAGTTTTAGACAAAGCGATGCAGAGATTGCAAAACGGATGTCTTCATTTTTTGGTCAGCATGAGTTTAGAGAGACAAAAGAGGGGCTTTCCTATGGAGCACACGAAATGAGAGACGGTGTCAATCTCTCAAGTATTGAACGTACAAAAGCGACTGTTTCTCCAACGCAGATCTTAAACCTTCCTGATTTAGAAGCATTTATCAAACTTCCGGGGAACTGGCCCGCCCTCAAAACTAAATTCAGATTTAGCAAATTGGTAATACAGAAGTAATGGGATCAGTTTGCAATAATTGCTTGACAAAAATACTAGTCGAGGGAGATAGTAATTGGCCTAGATTATGATCATTTAACATATAAGGAGTTATCATATGTCTTCAGTAAGAATCCAAAACAATCCTGAGGAGTACGCCGAACTCATCAAGCTCATGACAAATAATGGGATTGATAAAGCAAGTGAGGGTATTGAGACTGTATTAGAATCATCAGCTGAAGGAGCTCCAGCATCATCTGCTTTTGCTAGTATTCCTCTTAAAGCTGTAGTAAAAGACATGCCCGGAGCATCAATCTATAATTATGTAATTGATAAAGCCGGACAATTTGCAGCCGAGGCCATAAAAAAGGATATTAAAGAGAAGATTCCTGGCTGTGTAAGAAGATCAAATACTGCCACTAAGACAGCAGTAAATGCATCCGTTGAGAAGGTTATTCAAGGCTGCCGAAATTCATCCAAACAGGATTGAGTGAATGGCTACGCCCTCAACCTCCTCTTTATCTCAATCTCAACATACTCATTTGGATGATGCGATTCGCAAATGGGTTGTGGGAGAAAAGGCAGTCTATCTTCTGAAAAAAAATGAGCAATTTGCGTGTTTGACTGTTGATAGTCAAACAAAACAAGAAACGCATATGATCATGCCAGAAGATAGTCTGTCAACTGATAAAAAACTTAATGATCTTTTAGAAACCCAAGAACCAGTGATCGAGAGTGATGGAAAAGTCATTTTTGTTTATAGGCTCAAAAGATGGGAGACTGATAATAAAATTATTCAACTCCTCTTTGATCATCATGGGAAAAGGTTTTTTTGGCAGATATTTGATATATCAACGAGAGAACTCCAGCACAAATCCTTTGATTCTAAAAACCTTAAGGTTGTCTCAGACTTAACTTCAGATCAAGTTTATTATAAAATCTTTGGTAAGGCAATCAGAAAGGGCGAACAGTGCATTCGTAAATGGATTGTTGGAAAAAAAGCAGTCTATCTTCTGAAAAAAAATGAGCAATTCGTATGTTTGACAGTCGATAGTCAAACAAAGGAACAAAAGCGGACAACCATGCCAGAGGATAGTCTGTCAACTGCTGAAAAACTTAATGATTTGTTCGAAAAGCAAGAACCAGTGATCGAGAGTGATGGAAATGTCAATTTTGTTTATAGGTTCAAAAGATGGGAGACTGATAATAAAATCATTCTCCTCTTGGTTGATCTTAGGAAAAAGTTGTATTTTTTTCAGATATTTGATAAATCAACTAGAGAACTCCAACGCAGCTCATTTGATTCCAAAGACTTTCAAGTTGTCTCAACCTTAACTTCAGATCAAGTTTGTTATAAAATCTTTGGTGCAACTAGTAAGATAGACAAGCGATCTGAAATAACCGAACAGAATTGGGCTGTTACATTAGTTTGTGGAGGCACAAGCGAGATCACAAAGTGGAATACTTGGGCTGGTCATGCTATGATCGCAATTGAAGGTGTTAGCAATTGTGGGACACCTTTTCTTCATTATGCGCACTTATGTGACACTGGTGTTGTTTACGATAAAAACATGAATTATGGCATCCAGAGCAAAACTGAAACATGGATAAGAACTAAAGATCAAGTGCAAAAAATGCTTAGGAGGATTGAATGGGAGAGAGAGAAGGAAAATAAAACTTATGTGGAATTTTATCTTAGAGGATGTGATTCAATATTCGCAAAACCGAAAAAAGTAATAACATTTAAGGATTCAATTGAGAAAGGCCTTGCCATTTATCAGTTTGAGAAATTCCTTGGTAGTATTCCTCTACCTGAAAGAAATATGGAGATGAAGGCACAATCATTAGTCTCAAAGCTCACGATTGGGTTATTCCAAGGTAATACCGTTACACGCTTCATGGGAAAAAACAATTCTATTAAGGTAGTATCCAAAGATTCGAAAATAAAAGTCTATATACTGCCTGATAACTGCATCACTTGGGCAAGAAAAAAATTATCTTTGGCTGGAGTAGACTTAATACCAACCAAAATTGGAGCTATATTTACACCACCCAAAGCATATACGGTATCGAATCCAACCTCTAGAATGCCCTCAGCAGGGCAAGAACGGGTAAAAGCGTCTCTAATGATAGCGAGAAAGATTTATGAGATAGATTTCACCGATGAAATTCACCTCCTAGTAGGGAAACATTCTTGGAAATTAGGATGTGACAAATACTATATAGAGTATAAAATACTAAAAAAAGAACGTCTTATTGTACCAATTACAGTGGATGGAGTACCTAAATTTATTGATCTTTCCGGTAAACTTGAAAAAGAACGTCAATTGATAAGCACTGGTAATTTAATTAATTGTTACGTTCTTGATGGCGAATCAAGCGGAGACCTCGCGTATCGAGAGTTCTCGAAGAAGATAATTAATGCGCTGAAGTCACAATTCAAAAAACTAGTCAAAGTGACTCCTAGGTTCGTATTACCAGAGTCTCAATATTTAAAAGAGGAACTAAAAAATTGGAAACAAAAATCCAAAATGGAGCTTCTCAAAAGGACTATCGCACTTAATCCCAGTTTTTATCCTGCCTATGTGTATCTCGCAACAATTCTCCCTATAGAAAAAAGCACCACACTTGAAGATGGGACTAACATGACAAAAGAGGCATTATACAAAAGGGCTCTCACTCTCTGTTCTAATTCCTCTCATTCCCCTCATTCCTCTCATATCTATTGCAATCTCGCAACATGCCTGCCTTTAGGAGGAAGAACCACACTTGAAGATGGGACTAGTATGACTCGAGAAGCTCTATACAAAAGGGGCATCACACTGGATTCCAGTAGCTATCATGCATATTTCAGTCTTGGAGCTATTCTTCCAAAAGGAGGAAGTACAATACTTGAAGATGGGACTGAAATGACAAAAGAGGCCTTATATAAAAGGACTATTGCGCTTGACCCCAGTTGTGCTCCTGCCTATTCTAATCTGGGAGTAATTCTACCTGAAAGAGGAAGTACAATACTTGAAGATGGAACTAAAATGACACAGGAGGCTCTACACAAAAGGAGTATAGCACTTAATCCCAACTACGCTCCTCCATATTGCTGTCTCGTAGACCTTGTCCCTATGGGAGGAAGCACGAAGCTTGAAGATGGGACTAGTATGACACAGGAGGCACTATACAAAAGGATTATCGCCCTAGATCCCAGTTTCGCTCCTGCCTATTTCAATCTTGGAGGGAACCTCTCTCGAGGAGATTATACAACGCTTGAAGATGGGACTAAGATGACACATGAGGCGCTATACAAAAGGGTTATTGCTCTTGATCCAAGTTACGCTATTGCCTATAACAATCTCGCAAATCTTCTCCCAAGAGGAGGAAGAATCATACTAGAAAACGAGACTAAAATAACAAAAGAGGCACTCTACAAAAGGAGTATCGCTCTTGATCCCAATTACGCTATTGCCTATTACAATCTCGCAAATCAGCTCCCCGATGGAGTAAGTACCACATTAGAGAATGAGACTAAAATAACAAAAGAGGCACTCTTCAAAAAGAGTATTGCTCTTGATCCAGTTTTCGCCGCTGCTTATATCAATCTAGGAGCGACTCTCCCTAAAGGAGGGAGCACCACTTTAGAAGATGGGACTAAAATAACAAAAGAGGCACTCTTCAAAAAGAGTATTGCTCTTGATCCCAGTTCCGCTATTGCCTATTACAATCTCGCAAATCAGCTCCCAAATGGGGGAAGTACCACATTAGAAAATAAGAAAGAAATGAGTCCAAGGGCCCTATACAAAAGTGCGATCAAATATAATTCTAATTACGCTGCTTCATATTTCAATCTCGGAACCCTTCTCACCAAAGGAGAGAGAACCCAACTTGATAGCGGTGTTTGGATGACAAGAGAGAATCTCTATCAGAAAGCTACCCTTCTTGATCCTAGTATGAAGAGATTTTTGGATGAAGTGGATTTAACCCAACGTTCCAACTGAGGTAGGGCTTTTTGAAGGGTCGCGTGGCTGTAATGCTCTCCATTAAGCAAGCGAAAAAAGACGGAGTGTTTTTTAAAATGTAGGCTTCGCTGTGAAACACAGTTTTACCTTGTTTCTTTTGAAGGGTTACTCTGTTCATGCAACCTGGTCCCATACCCTCGAACCCCTGAAAACGGCAGGATTTCAATTTTCAAAGGCACTCAATATGCCCTAAGTTATTTTTTAATTAGGACCAGCGGGCTCATTCGTGCATTTTAGGGCGGTTTGAGGTGTTAAATATTGATAATAAAATACTTATAAGCGTTGAGTGAAGCCGGGCTCAAGTATCTCATACTGAATTAGTTAAGTAAAACATGCCTAATACTCCTTAAACAATTAAAATTCAGGAGCTTAATCATAAAACCGCCTCAAAATGCACGAATGAACCCGCTGGTCCTAATACAATAGGGTGCTCTTCTATTTTAAACACAAAGAAGCAGAAATCAATTTTTGGTTCTAATAATCGTAGCAGCCAATTTTCAAGCTCTTCATTTCCCATTTTTTTCTTCGAAGGGGAGAATGTAGTGCCAACGATTACATGAGATAGATCATCAACTCCCCATAGCATATAAGCTTTTGCTTTTTCATGTAGAGCAGCAGCGTTGGCCAAAGAGGAAATGTATTCTCCTATAGCTTCTGGGTCGCCGTTGTTGTGTTTAAATTCAACCCATTCGGTTTCATTTTGCAGAGGAAGTTTCACTAATCCTATCACTATGCTTGTGAGATATTCTACATTTTGAGCTATGGTCATTTTCACATTCCTTCGTGATCCTTCATGTTTGCCAACCTGTTAACAAATCATCATGTAATTTACTCCACAAAGGGAATAGTGGTAAATCTTAAATGTCCGAAATCTGGCCTCGGCGCAGTATCGACATTGATCTTACCTTCCAAGGCAGTAATTGCCAGCCGTGTCTCAGCGTCGTAATTGAATTAGAGACTCTTTGCTAACAAGGGCTTATAGCAGTTGAGTCATATCCGTTGGGGAAGAACTCGATAATGAACACGCTAGAGAGTTCTATATTGAGGAGATAATGAACAAGGAAGGAGTTCCGCGAGTAGAGGCAGAAGCAGAAGTCGATGCCTTTTATTAGGATCAAGGGCTCCTTGTATATTCATTTTTGAAAGTTCAATCTATAGTTCTGGAGAATTGTCATGAATCCATTAGCACCAAACTCACAACGGATTGTTCAGCAATATCAGGACCTGCTGCTTGTCACCGCCGAGGAAGATCTATTAGAAAATCAACAAACAGACCTCGATACTACTCAAAGCTCTACAATAGACTCTATTTATGGTTCCGAAGAAGGATCTTATGAAGAAGCGTATCTGGAAGAAAGTCCAATAGACTACAACTCACAACATCGGAATATGCTGCCTACCACCTCTGGAGAAAGACCATTACAAAGTCAACACATTGGTGATAATACAAAACCTCCCAGTGCAAAGGTTATGGCACAATTAGTCTCAAGCCATTCAGAGAAAGCTAAACAATCGAATGACAGTTTTGATTCACATAGGCTCCTTCCAGAGTTCATCCAATCCCCTCCTGCTCATCTGCTAAAAAACATACTCTCAGGCTCTATCGAAGTACAATATTCCTCGTTTCATGATATTCGGGGGGTAACTCCCAGAAATCTCAAAACCTTCCAGAAAAGATTATCTAGCCTCCATATAAGTACAGAAAGCATACATACTGATGTGTTTCTAAATCTCAATAACTTTGTTGAGAATCTTGGTAGACGCCTTCAAAATAGAGAGGGAGTTGGGATCAGCCACCACTTTGAACAAGTGATTCTTCCTCCTATTCGAAGCAAACTTCATAGAGTTTCCTTCTCTCCTTTGAATGGAAAACGATTCTCTTCTAAAACAAGGTCTACATTGCATTCAACACGAATAAGAAAATTCTTTCCAAATAAATTGTTCTTTAGAGTTTTAGCATTTAAAAGCATTACTGATAGAAAAACACTAGACCCAAAAGTTAGAATTCAGCAAGAATCCCTATCCAAACTCCAAAATATTATTCGAAGTATATCTATAAAAGACAGATTAATTGTCGAAATGGTACAAATCTTCGATCTAACCAAATATCGAATTCAGTTATATCATCACCCTGCAACACATAAAATGACGATAGCACTCCTTGTGCCAATGGCGAATAAACTTTCCAAAATGCTCCATCACATAACGAGGCGTTTCAAAGATTTGAGGAAGGAGGCCCTCATTTTAGCCCACACTTTCAAACAACTTTAAGACTACCCCTTATGCAGGAGCTGTTGCAAAGCGGAAGCAAAGTTCTTCAGTGCGCTTGCCAATCCCATTCTTTATAGGGTATGACAATCAATGGAACCAAAAACTACTCTAAGTGGGACCAGCTGGCCTTCGAATCCCTTAAAGGGTTTTCTAGATTATGAAACTGGGAACCGACTTTGGGTTAAGAAATAATGAAACTATAATTCTAAAAAAAAACCTATACTTGAGTTATATTATTCTCTTTTGTATGATTTCATCAAATTTAATGAGGAGGATGCTATGTCTTCATATATTCATTCATTTGAAGATTTAATGCCCGAGCGCACCCTAAAAATCATTCAAAAACATTTTATAGATAATCTTGAGCCACTGCAAGAGGGAGTACAGTATCTCTATAAAGGTAGAATCTGGACTATAAAGCTTGTCTTGATTCTAGATGAAAATCGCAACTCTGGAGATCACCAGTTGAATGTTGCAAAAAAGGTTTTTTGTCTGGTCCACTCTATTAAAAACTCTTATGTTTATATATTTACTAGGCGTCGTCATAGTGTGGTAGCTTATGAGAGAAGGATGGTGCGAGGATACTATCTGATCAGTAACAAAGGTCGTATGCCAATCCTCGACACCATCTTGAATAGTAAGCGATGCGAGGGTGATGTAGAGGCTCCCAAAGTCTCCACTTACCGACAAAATTATTTCCTGAATGAAGCGGGGATAGAGGACATCCCAGAATCTATTTTTTTATAATGGGGCTCTCTAGACTCTTCTGATGATGAGAGTTAAGAGTGGAAAACCCACCTTTCACTCAGAACGTCTGATAATATAAATTATGTTATATAAGTAACTGCCTGTAAGTTGTTAACACAATTCGTGCTGTTAGAGTTCACACACTTCTGTGAGTCGCCAGGTACCTGCTACACCACACCACCAACCAAAGGTGCGGCTGTTTGTTGGGGTATGACAATCAATGGAACCAAAAACTACTCTAAGGGCCTCAAGTTATTGGAAAAGAGAAAGATGAAAAATTTCCAGAATGGCCTTTATCTGAGATTTTCTTGAAAAAGCTAGAAAATATTTTGCTGGTTATAACAAACTTATGACTCTTAAGGTAGTTTTCCGTTCCATTGATTGTCATACCCCAAAACCCCTTGGATTTTCAGGCTTTACTTTTATTCAAGATCAATTGATACTAGTTAGAAAAATTGAAAGAGGTTCAATATGTCAACGATCGATCGAGTAAAACCAGAGCCATCTATTATGGCAAACCTAGATCCTCGACTACTAAATCACTCATTTCGACAAAATGAGAGGGACGAAGTTCCTGTCGTCCATTCAACCAGGAAAAATGAAGTACCTATCTTAGCTAAAGTTAATGATCTTGATCGCTGGCGTATGCTTACAGAAATAAAGCGTGGAGCAGAGATTAAAATTAATGATAAAGAATGGGTGGTAACTGGTAGAATGCCTATCAATAGAGCTCAATATATTCAAAATCAGGATTATGTACTTTGCTTATCAGCTGGACAAAGGGTGTTTAAGACGCTTACACAAACTAACAGAAATATTGGGCTTACTTCAGAGGATGTTACACAGAAGGTAATTTCTCAAGAACTTCTCGATCATGCTGGAGAAGGAACAGTAGTTGGTGTTGTTGATAATGGTTTAGATTTTGTTCACAATAGTTTTAGAAATAAAGATGGCACTACACGTATTACTCATCTATGGGACCAAGATGGACCAACGGACGAGGGTAGCCCATTTAACTATGGAAAAGAACATACTGCTGGTGAAATAGATAAGGCTCTTAAAACTCAGCACCCTTATGACACCTTAGGTTATAAATCTCTTATTGATGATAATGAAAAGTTGGTTGAGCGAGCACATGGGACACATGTGATGGATATTGCGGCAGGAAGTGGTAAAGTAAAAGGAATTGCTCACAAAGCTGAGCTAATTTTCGTGGAGCTTGCACAAAAAACGAGTGCTGATATTGTTGATCCTAATCTATATGCTTCTACGATATTGATTGAGGCCGTAAAGTACATTTTTGAAAAAGCCGGGACAAAACCTTGCGTTGTCAATCTCAGTTTAGGGGGAATTATAGGGCCTCATGATGGAACCTCTTTAGAAGAATTGGCTATTGATGGTTTAGTAAGTAATAGCTTAAACAAGGCAGTTATCATTGCTGCAGGTAACTCCTACAATGATGAGGCTCATACAACAGGGTGGGTCAAGGACAAAGAAATTACTGATATTCAAATGAGTATTCCTGAGGGTAAGACTTTTCTTAATGAAATAGAGATTTGGTACTCAGGGGATGAAGAATTTGGATGTGAATTAATAGATCCTAAAGGCGCTTGCGTTGCAGATGTACCGTTAGGTAAAAGCACTCTAACACTTGTGTCTGAAAATGGAACCATTAAGCAAGATGGCACGATCTACCATAGAAAACATGACTATAGAAATAGAGACAATGTCATCAATTTAACCTTTAATTCTAAATTCTATAAAGAGGGAAGCACTTGGAAAGTAAGATTAAGAGGAATAAATGTAAGAACTGGCAAATTCCACGCTTGGCTTGAGTCAAGGAGTGAAGCTAATCCATCACGTTTTATCGATAGTGATGTGAACTATACGTTGAGTGCATTAGCAACTGGCAAGAAAAGTATTGTAGTGGGATCGTACGATGCAAATCGGAAAGATAAGATTTCGTTTTTCTCAAGCTCTGGGCCAACAAGAGATGAAAGGAAGAAACCAGAAGTTAGTGCCCCTGGCCATGATGTTTGGGCGGCAAATTCAACAACAAAGACACGGACTTTTGAGTGGAGCGGAACCAGTATGTCTGCACCTGCTGTAGCAGGATTAGTTTCCAGAACCTTAGGAGAGGCATCAAAGAGAAAGATTTCTCTCACTATTGATGAAACGCGTCAGATTCTCACAGACACTGCTCAGAAGCTTAAAGAAGCAGATCCTTTTGGGTGGCATGCCCGATATGGATATGGTCGAGTCCGTTCAAGGGCACTCACTCATAGTAAATTACAACTTAGAAGATCAAGAAAACTGGTTAGAGTATCAAGAAGTTCTATTCTCCCTCTCATTCTCCTGGGGATTACCTGTATATCAATGAAGGGATATAACAATAAACAGGGTCGGAAAAGGAGACTCCGCAACTGTAGCAGCTGGATCATTTGAATCGGATAAAAGGTATGAAGTCCAGAGGAGAGAAAAGTTGCGCTAATGATTTTAAGATTTGACTCCAGGACAAAGAACCCAAAACTTAGATAAGAAGCCCATCGGTCCCCAAAATATGTGGAAATGGCAACTCAGGAACCACCTCCCCTTTTCGGATGTAGAGGTCAAAACGGCTAATCCCCGCCGCGAGAATTTTAATCAGAATCTTTCCTCGCTTAGGCTTAGGA
>JAAKFF010000044.1 GCA_011065165.1 Chlamydiota bacterium | reverse complement strand
AATAGGGGTTGTATAGCTACAACTGCTCCATCAAAATCACACCTTTCGATGTGAGCTGTCACCGAGCTAAAAATCGATCGGATAGTCCTATCGCTATTCTCTACAATCTCTAGATCCAAGTGAAAATGATTGAAACTACCTTCGCTATTATCTTGAGTGCTAATTATACTTGATGTCATATCCCCTCCTTTTAATATATATTATATAGTCTTTATTAATTTAATTCAATAATAATAATAATTTGAAAAAGTAGATAAACTTTAATTTAATGATAAAAACAGGAAACAAAAAGACTATTCACTGAAAAGAAAGATAACTAGCGGCGGCTCTGTTAAGCTTTTGCTAACTCATTCACTTCAAAGAAGAAGCTGATCTCTGTCTCGGCTGTCTCGGGAGCGTCAGATCCATGGACGGCGTTCGCTTCGATCGTCTCAGCAAAGTCGGCGCGGATCGTTCCTGGAGCAGCCTTAGCGGGGTCGGTATCGCCCATAAGATCGCGGTGTTTAGCAATCGCATTTTCACCCTCTAGAACTGAGACAAGCACGGGTCCTGAAGTCATATAGCTGACGACGTCTTTAAAAAAAGGTCGATCGCGGTGAATTGCATAGAACTCTTCCGTCTGCTCTATACTTAGTTGGAGCATCTTTGCGCCAACGATTTTTAGTCCCGCAGCTTCAAAGCGTGATAGAATCTCGCCAATATGATTTTTACTGACAGCATCGGGTTTAATAATTGATAGGGTCTTCTCTTGGGCCATATTTATCTACACTCCAGGTTAAGAGAGAGATGATATTAGGATCGAACTTAAATTGCAATTCTAATATGATGGGGGCTATGGAGAGAGAACCCATTGATTTTTTGAAGATACGGAAGGTCCTAGTGGCAAAGTTGCGCCACCACGGCGATGTGCTGCTCTCCTCCCCGATTTATTCCCTTTTGAAGGCGCGCTATCCCCACCTAGAGATCGACTGCTATATCTATAGCGAGACCCTTCCCATGCTCGATGGCCATCCCGCGATCTCCAACTTTCTACTCTATGATAAAGAGTGGAAAAAGCTCCCTCTCTATAAGCGCGCCTTGCAGGAGCTGCGCCTTCTAAAAAAGATTCGCCATAAACGATACGATCTGGTGATTAATCTCACCGAAGGAGATCGCGGCGCCATCGCAGCGAAAGTCTCGCGAGCCCCCTATGCCGTAGGATTCGATCCCGAAGGGGGAGGGATGAGAGGGAAGAAAAAGTGCTACACCCATCTGATTAAGCACACCGCCCGTCCACGCCACACCGTCGAAAAGCAGCTCGATGCGCTGCGCGTGATTGGACTCTTTCCAAAAAGCGATGAGCGAGATCTCCACTTTCATATCCCTGATGAGGCGAAAGAGAGAGTCAATCGGCTGCTTCCAGAGCTGCCCTTTGTCCAGATCCATCCCGTTTCACGCTGGATGTTCAAAACGCTGCCCGAAGAGAGCATTGCGCTCGTGATCAACACCCTGAATGAAAGGGGAGAACGCGCCGTTCTCACTGCGAGTCTTGACCCCCGTGAGATGGAGATGAATGCGCGCATCTGCGCACTTGCTCCTAGCGCCATCGATCTATCAGGAAAATTGACACTCAAAGAGTTAGGCGCTGTCATCGAGAGATCAAAGATGCTCATCACCGTCGATTCCGTGCCCCTTCACTTGGCGAGCGCCCTTAAGAAACCGACCGTCGCCCTCTTCGGCCCCACCTGCGAAAAGAATTGGGGCCCCTGGAAGAATCCTCACAGCCGCGTCGTCACACTTCCACTAAGCTGTCGCCCCTGTTACCGCCCCGGTTGCGGTGGCAGCGGCAAGAGCGATTGCCTCGACACCCTCCCCCCACAGCTCATCATCGAATCGGTCCACGACCTGCTCACCGAGATCGACCAGCCACTATTTTCCACCAGCTAGCCAGGATTCCTCATTAGGAATAGAGAAGATATCACGTTTTTCCATCAAAAAAAGTGATAATCATCACGTTTTTCCAACGTAAAACGTGTGATTCTTCACGTTTTCCTAACGAATCCTTGCTGATAATCAAGAATTTGATTACAGTGGGGATATGGAGAGAGACATTTATCAGCTATTAGAAAAATGGAAGCGATCAAATCGACGCAAACCATTGGTATTAAACGGAGCTAGACAAGTTGGAAAGACATATTCATTAAGACAGTTTGGCAGGACCTCTTATGAAAAAATAGCTTATCTGAATTTCGAAAGGGAGGAAAAGATTGCTCAATATTTCGAAGATACTTTAGACCCGAAGCAGCTTATAAAAATTCTAAGTATCCACGCAGAAGTAGAGATTGAACCTCATCGTACTCTTTTAATCTTAGATGAAATTCAGGAATGCCCAAAAGCTCTTAATAGTCTGAAGTATTTTTGCGAGGAAGCAAATGAGTACCATGTTGTTGCAGCTGGTTCACTCCTAGGAGTCAAAATAGCAAAAGAAAAAGGATTTCCAGTTGGAAAAGTAAATTTTCTTCACATGTATCCTTTAACTTTTTTTGAATTTCTTTCGGCTTTAGGCCATGAAAAAACCCGGAGATTTCTAGAGGAATATCACTCTTATGAACCGATTCCTATCCCAATGCATGATAAGTTATTGCAGATTTTGAAACTCTACTTTTTTATTGGGGGAATGCCAGAAGCTGTTGCTGAATACGCAAAGTCTGAAAGCTTGAATGTTGTCAGAGAAGTTCAATTGGAGATCTTGGATGCATATGAGAGAGATTTTGCCAAACATGTTCCACCTAAAGAACTGATGAAGCTCTCAGCAGTTTGGAAACAAGTTCATCGCCAGCTAGCAAAAGAAAATAAAAAATTCATTTTTGCCGCAATCCGAAAAAGCGCTAGGGGAAGAGAATATGAAGAAGCAATTCAATGGCTATTAGATGCAGGGCTCATCCATAAATCCTATCTCGTGAACTCTCCAAAATTTCCTCTTAGCGCTTACGCCAACAATAACATTTTCAAGATCTTTTTAGCAGATGTGGGATTACTTGGGGCTCAAAGTAATCTCTCTCCTCAGATTATCATCGATGGAGATATTTTGTTCACAGAATTCAAGGGAGCTCTAACAGAGAATTACGTAGCACAAGAGTTAATCGCAACCAGAGATAGAGAACCCTACTATTGGGCAAGTGAAGGCAGAGCAGAAATTGACTTTTTAATCGAAGAAGACCATGAGATTTATCCCCTGGAAGTGAAAGCCGGCACAAGTCAGAAAAAGAAAAGCCTTCTTATTTATAATCAAAAATACGCCCCTTCCAAACTCATCAGAGCTTCCACCATGAATTTAAAACACGATGGGAAGATTTATAATTATCCTCTTTATCTCATCTCACGGTGCAACTCATCTGAAGTCAATATTGCAGATTAGAGAGCCACTTGCAAAACTCAAGAAGCAAGCATCGGGAGTTTTGCAAGTGGCTCTAGAGTTCGAAATCTTCGCTGAAATAGGTGGAGCGCGCCTCTTGGCTTTCAAGCAGCTCATCATCGACTCGGTCCACGACCTACTCACCGAGATCGACCAGCCACTATTTACGTTGTAAAATATTTCCGGGCTAACTTCACTACGTCCTGAGCAAATTTATCATTAGGATCTGGATCCTCTGTCCATGGGAGGGGACCAAAGGTAGTTGAGAGCTCCTCATAAAAAGCTTCAAATCTCTTCAAAAAGTCCTCTCCCCCTTGAGTCTTGAGAAGCTGCTCCTTCACTCTAGGGTATTGAATCAGATTATTGTAGCCATAGCCCTTAGTTATTAAACCAGTACAAAGATCGTGAGCTTCCAGTGCATTGTAATAATTCTCATCAACATCTAAATCATCTGAGTGTTCAGCAGGAATTTCAAATTCTGTTTTTAGTGCATCCATTACGATCCGTTCAGCGATAATCTGGTGATCGAGATCTTTTTTTATAATCCCTTGGGACGTTGGCTCAACAAGCCATTGAAAGATAAAAGAGTTAAAGAGTCCCCCATAGATATAATAGCTAAAAAAGTCCATGACGAGTTTGGTTTCGGTCTCACGTGTTAACCCTTCCACTTTATGATCTATAAAAGGAAGCAGCGTGGCTTTCATAAACGTCCGATCGAATAAGCTAACACTTTGATCTTTTTCGATCCGCTCTACAATCTGTTGATCTGTGGGAACTAGTCCAAACGATTTTAAGATTGTGCAGAGCGACTTCGATTTACGAAGTCCTTCCTTAAACCCTCCCCAAAATGCTGGAATATCGAACTTTTCTACAAATCTGGAATCAAAGAAAGTGCTCATATATTTCTTTTTCTGTTCATTTACATTTAAATTAGGGTGATTAATCATGATCTGTAGCCCTTTGATGTCTTCATTTAAGAGGGCAAGATCCCAAACAGGATCGTAAATGGGATCAAAGAGATCAGCTCCATGATCGATCAGAATTTGAGCGAGTTCCAAACGGTGAGGAAGTTCTCCTTCCCTCCCTTCCATCGGATCATCACTATCCCCATAGATAGCACTCTCTTCGAAATAATCACTAAGAGATACGTTAATGCATTCCTGAGAAATGTGCTCAGATTTCACCAACCGCTCAAGAGCGATGGGATCTTCCATATTTCCAACCATCTCCTCTAAATAAGACCACCCTCCATAAACTTCTTGAGCATGCAAAAAAGCTTCAAGTTCCTTAAGTAAGGGGTCGGATGCTTCATGAACCGCATGCGCATAAACAGGGGCAAGGAGCTCTGAATAGAGAAGCTCTTCACCGGCATTGAACACTCTCTGAAAAGCTTCCATATCTCCCTGAGTGACGGCCCTTTTTAACTCAAATACAATTAACTCACGCTGTGCTTTGAGTTCCATTTCTCGAACTCTCCAATCAGGAATGAGCTCATGAGTCTCCGTTGCGGCCTCTGTCTGAGCCACAATCGCTTCCTCTTCGATTTGATCCATCTCAGGATAGCATTCTAGGATTGGGTCTGAACTACACCCATCGATCTCACTTGTCATAACTTACTCCTTATTTTGGGATTTGGTGTAAGAGTTTAACCTATCTTCACTTTTAGGTGATAATAATCACGTTTTTCCAACGTAAAACGTGTGATTCTTCACGTTTTTCTAAGGAATAGTTATCAATGAGCAATTAGAGTTCGAAATCTTCGCCGAAATAGGTGGAGCGAGCCTCTTTGCTTTCGAGCAGCTCTTCGATGGTACCCGAATGGGTGACGCGGCCCTCTTGAATGAGGTAGCTGTGGTCGACGATGGAGGAGACTTCACGGGCGTTGTGGTCAGTGATGAGGATGCTGATATTTTTGGACTTCAGATGGCGGATCATCTGCTTCACATCATAGATGGTGAGGGGGTCGATATTGGCGAAGGGTTCATCGAGGAGCAGGAGGGAGGGAGAGGTGACAAGGGAGCGGGTGATTTCAAGGCGTCGTCGTTCACCTCCGGAGAGCGTCGCAGCGCGCTTTTTCGCTAGGGGGCTGAGGTGGAGCTCTTCAAGGAGCATCTCTAGCCGCCTCTTTCTCTCTGCGCGGGTGATGGGGAGGGTCTCTAAGATGCAGAGAATATTCTCTTCGACGGTGAGATTTCGAAAGATCGAAGGATCTTGCGCGAGATAGCCCATGCCCATCTTTGCACGCCGATGTACCGGCTGATAGGTCACCTCAGCATCTTTGAAGAAGACCTCTCCTTTTTCCGGCTGGATAAGTCCGATGACCATGTAAAAAGCGGTCGTCTTTCCCGCGCCATTAGGGCCGAGAAGGCCGACTACCTGCCCTTCATCGATCGAGAAGGAGAGGCCGTTGACGACTTTTTTTCCTGAGTACGATTTGGAGAGCTTCTTAACTTCTAAAATCATAGTCTCTCCTTTCCAAAAAGAGGAAATAGCCTCTCTAGTTGCGCGTCATCATCGTGATTCACTGAAAATTGCACGACGCCAATTCCCTTAATGGTCTCTTCATTGCTCTCTGGATCGGTAGTGATAAGAATCTCTGGAGCACTGAGTTTAAGCTTTTTTTCCTTATGCCAAAAAAGGACGTGCTCTCCTCGATCGGCATAGAGGTGGATCTCTGAAGTAGTGGGGTTATATCGAATATGGTCGGCCGTGCCGCAGTGAAATGGTCTAGAGGGGTTGCTTGAGAAGATGCGGACATTGCCATCTAGATTGATGAGGTGAGGCTCCAAACTTAGCCCCTTGAAGGAACACTCTAATGAGGCGCTATCTGCATAGAGGGTGAGATCTCCACGGACGTAGATGAGCTGCTTATCGAGGGGAGTCGACCCATCGACCGTGGGGCTGACGCAGCGAAGTTCTAGGCGGTCTCGGTTGAGCTCCAGGGTGCCGAAAGAGGTGAGCTTCAATCCTTTTCTAGAGATAAGCACGGTCTTCCCCACGGCTTCTATCGTCTCTATGCTCTTCTTTCCAAAGCGACTTTTCTGTTTTAGACGGACGCTCTCTTCACCAACAAGCTTCCCCAAGAAGGGATCCTCTATGACCACATCTCCTTGGAGAGTGAGGGTTTCATCTGCTCTATCCACAATGAGCAGCTTTGAAAAGACGTGGCACCTTCTCTCGGGTCTACTTGGAAAAAACGAGGAGATGACTCCAATAGACTCTTCCATGAGGAGCAGATTCTTATTGAGATCGATGGTGATCGTCGCAGCATCAAAAATATCCTCTTCATGTGTCAAGTGACACCACTTTTTCTCCTGATGAGAGAACGCTTTTAGCAGCCCACCGCTCTGGAAGAGGGCTCTATCAGAATCTAAGTGGTACTCTCCGCCGAAGACGATATGGACATCATCTCTTGCTAGAAGGGAGTCTATGGCGCACGTCCCTCCCTCTCTTATCAGCGTCAGATCGATCTCCCTTCCACGGAGCTCAAATTTCTTTTCGAGAGAGTCTCGATAGACAACCGGGTTCCGCTCTGAAGTGAAGGTTCCTCGTAGATTTTGGAAGTCTAGGTGGGCTGCGTGGCAGAAGAGCTCTGCATGGTTCTGGAAGCTCAAAGAGACTCCGCTCTGTAGATGGATCTCAGAGAAGGGGAGCTCATCGGACTCCTCATTTTTATGGAGCTTCGCCGACCCCGCTTCCATCCGCCCCAGTTCATGCTCTAATGAGACGTTGCCCTCTAGATAGAGGATCTCACCATCATAGGAGGCTGAATCAGAAGAGAGGTTAGGGGAGATCGGAAGGCTGGCTAAGATAAGAGCTAAGAGTACGCTCATAAGGGACTCTCTTGGGGGCGGATGTGGGCTTTGAATTTCTGCGCGTGGAAGTTGGGTCTACCATTTAAGAAAGAGAGGGAGACCTCTTTCCCCACCCCTAACAAGTAGGCCTCATCACTATTGAGTTTTGTGGGGAGCCGATCTCCCGGAATGCGAAAGAGCGCTAGAAAGACACTGGGAGCATCGAAGTGGTGGTCGGAGTAGTTATAGATGCCCTCCTTGGATTCGATATAGCGGATCTGCTGCGTTATCGTTCCATCCTCCTCTTCCACTTTTTCTTGGAGATAGCACTTCATATCGATCATCTGCTCTATGAGATGGGTCTGTTTGGAATTGCGTACGACGGTGAGAATCGAGCTAGGACTTTCGATGTGATGGTGAAGCCGTCCCATCTCACTGTCCTGAATCCAGAGATCTTTAGAGACCCCGAATCGCTGCTGCTCTGTTGGGGGCGCTCCTTCTCCTTGCAACGCCCCCAACTCCTGCATGAGGATCTCCTCGACGCTCTCTCTCTTTGAAAAGGGATCGACCACCCAATAGAGAAGCGTTCCAGAGATCGAGAAGAGGAGCAGAAAGGCGACGAGAGTTGTCCGCTTCAGCACAATACGGGACCTCTCTGGATAAGTTCATAGAGCGCCTTCGCCTCCATTAGCAAACTCTCCAACATAGCGTAGGGCATGACCGAATGTTTATCACACTTGGCTTCGCTTGGGTTGGGGTGGGACTCAATGTAGAGAAGGTTGGCACCTGCAGCGAGCGCGGCTTTAGCAAGCGTGGGGATAAACTCTCGCTCTCCCCCCGAGTGATCTCCCATCCCTCCGGGCAGCTGCACCGAATGGGAGGCGTCAAAGCAGACGGGAAAGCCAAATTTTTGAAGAATAGGAATGGCGCGCATATCAGAGACAAGGTTGTTATAACCAAAAGAGGTGCCGCGCTCGGTGAGGATGATTTTTTCGCAGCCACTCGACAGCAGCTTATTGACGACATGCTCCATATCCCAAGGGGCCATGAACTGTCCCTTCTTCACATTAATTACAGCTCCAGATTTTCCTGCTGCAACAAGTAGGTCGGTCTGGCGGCAGAGAAAAGCAGGGATCTGAAGGACTGCGCACACCTCAGCAGCAGCAGCAGCCTCATCAGGGTGGTGGATATCAGTGAAGACGGGAAGATTGAACCGCTCCTTTACCTTTTGCAAGATCCTTAACCCCTCTTTAAGGCCAGGACCACGGTAAGCGTCCATCGAAGAGCGGTTCCCTTTATCATAGCTCGACTTATAAATGAGCTGCACGCCGCATCGATCAAACATCTCTTGAAGCCTCTCTGCGCACCTCAGGGCGTGCTCCTCATCTTCAATGACGCACGGCCCAGAAATCACGACCAGGGGGTGCTCTTTTCCTATCTGAATTCCATCTATCTCAACTTCCATTACTTCCTCGATCAGTGCTTTCCTTACGAATATACTTGAAAATCATTTTTCCGATGACTAAAATCCGCAATTATTCAGGGATTGATAGCTCAGCTGGATAGAGCATCCGCCTTCTAAGCGGACGGTCGCAGGTTCGAGTCCTGCTCAATCCAATTTTATTTTGGTTTTTTCATGGGAAAAAAAGATCCACTTCTAGGCGACTTTCCACACCAGTCGAAAAAATTTGATAACCTCGACCCCCTCTTTTCCTCATTCAAAGAGAGCGCATTTCAAGAAAAAAATGACCATGAAAAGAGCAACTCAGTCAGTAACGCACTCTGCGAGCTGATTCAAAAGAGTGAGGGACCCACCTTTCTTCTCGAAGCTGCTGTCGATTTTATTACCCGAATAAACACAGAAAAAGTGTTAGCCTCCTACACCTTCTCTTCATTTGAGCTCTGGCTTAACCAGTTCTCTCACCTCTCAGCAGAGGAGGACTACGAGCTGCGCGGAAAGATCGTTGGAAAGTGGATTCCTCGAGATAACTATCAAGCCTACTTTCCCATTGGCATGGGGAAGAGCTATGAAGGAACCCACTTTGTCACCGCCCATAACTCACCCGATCTAGATACTACCGTCGCCTCCTTTTGGGGATGGGTGGACGCCTTCGCCGCGCGAGTGGGCAGAGGGCTGCACATCTGGAACGTGCCAGGAGGAGCACCCCACACACAGGTAGAAATTGGAGTTCTCTTTCACGACCTCTTTGGAGAGGGAGTCTTCGCCTGCTTAGCAGAGACCCGGCTCTCCCTCACTCTGAACAGTCTCGACCTGATGACACAGAGCGGAATGAGCCAGAAGCGTCCCAATGATCCCGCCCTAAGTTTCGAACATGACCGGCAGCGCAACGCAGTCGTCATCGTCGATAACAGCGGATTCTACCTGGGAGATTGGCGCACCATCGACCTAGAGGGAGTGAGGGGAGTAGTCATGGCACTTAACAACTGCCTAATGTGGCTCGAAGCCCACCTCCACATTCGCCTCATCTCCTGCTTCACCGAGCAGAGCCTCACCCTCGATCACATCTCCTCAGTCATACAGGAGATCCTAAAGATTAAAATCAACGAGTGCCAGCCCGCTCGCGAACTCCCTCCCCAGCAGCTTCAGTTTGTCAATGATTATCTAGTAAAAGTGCTTAAAGTAGAGCAGGGGATCGAGACAACTTTTGAAGAGTTTGCCCTAGAGATGGAGAAGATCGACATCGTCAACTTCACACAGATCATCTCGTGGATGAAATCCCTCGTGAAATCTGAGCTCTTCGACGCCTCAGGCATGCTCACCGAAAACCGACCACTCATCTTCAGTCAGCTAGAAGTCCTTGTCAAAATGCTCTCCGACGCCCTCAATAATATCCGCCACTACGTCGACCGGATAGAGATCGCATTCCGCATTAAAACCGATGTCTTTGGGTTTACACCGCAATACCTCAGCCACCGCACCGATATCGAAGAGATCCGCTCCAAAATTGGTAGCTACTCCTACATGACAGTCAACCATACCGACCTAGAAGGGCGTCAGATTCCCATCGGTGTGGTGCACGCCACAGACCTGCAAAAAGATACCCTCGGTACCGTCACTCTGCGAGACTTCTGTAATCGCGAAGAGATGAAGATCCCCTCCTACCTTCAAGTGATCAGCGTCATCGACCATCACAAGAGCGCTCTTCAAACAGAGACCCCCCCCACAGCGATCATCAGCGACGCCCAATCCTCCAATGCGATCGTCGCGCAGATGGCCTTCAACATCAACGATCAGTATGGGCTTAGCGGCATGACCGAAGAGATGATCGATCAGCAGATTAAGGAGCAAGAGAGAGATCTTACCACCCTGCACAATCTCCGCATCTATAAACGTCTCCTCCAGAAGAAAATCGTCCTTAAAACAGAACACAACCACTACGTCGACCCCATACGAGAGAGCGTCGAATATCTACACTTCGTCTATGCCATTTTGGATGACACCGACCTCTTAACAAAGGTCTCACGTATCGATATCGAATGCATCGCCTCCCTCCTCAACCGGTTAAAATCTCTCATGGTGAAGAGAGAGTGTGAGATTGTCAATTTTGATGACATCAAAGAGGATGAAGATTTTACAGAAAAAGCAGCCAAGCGCCTCCTTCAAAATGACGACTTCTACTCACTATATAGCAAAGTCTACCTCCACAAAGAGGAGGGTGTCGCCGAGAACTTTAAAAAGTGTCTCAAAAGAGAGCCCTCCAATATCTTTACCGACACCAAAATCCTCGGTTACTGCAACCGCGTCGGCCAGACCAAAATCTTCGCTAGTAACACTGCGCTCTTTCAAAAACATGCGATGGAGCTGCGAAAAAGATGGGTTGAAAAAGCACTCTCCATCTATGCCAATAACCGTGAAATCATGCTTCATATCCATATGGTCACCACCATTGCTAGCGCCGAAGAGCTCTTCAAAGGAAGTAAGATCGACTATGAGCATCAAGATGAGATGTGGTTCTGGATTCCTCCTACCGACCTCGCTCTTCAAAAGCTCAAACTCTTCCTCAATGGATTTAAATCTTCATCGGCAGTGGGTAAGTTAGCCTTTGAAGTGGAGTTTCTAGGGGATAACGCCCGTGAACTCTCTCAAGCGTTCAAAGAGAGCTTCCTCCCTATAAAGCACCACCTTCCAAAAAAACCTGGGGAGCTCCCCATCGCCATCCTCCGATATAACGCCGGTGGACTCAACTCCCGTAAAGCGATGATCGCCCCCTACCTCCCGCGCCTAGTCGGGAAATAAAAAAAGAGCAGATTATAAAACCTGCCCTTAAATCTAAAAATGAAATCTACTGCTTACTCTATGCTAGCCTCTGTAGTGGCTTCTTCTTCTTCTTCTTTCTCTTCTAGAATTTCAAGATTCACACGGATGCCGTTGCGACTAGCAACTGACATGAGAAGGGTACGGATCGCATTGATCGTCTTCCCTTTTTTTCCGATGATCTTTCCGATATCAGACTTTTCGACGCTCAACTCAATGATGAGAGTGCTCGTGCCTCCGACTTCATTAATATTTACTTTGTCTGGGGAATCAACGAGATTTTTTACGATGTACTCAACGAATTCTTTCATGGTTCGATCCTTGTGCTATACGTGATCCAATTGTTGTTCACATACTTATTATACTAAATCTTTCTATATTTATTCTAGCAAATCTTTTCCATCCATCTATGCAGGTCCTCAGGGGGAGGAGCGATGAGCTTAACCTCCTGGCCTAGAATGGGATGGGTGAAGCGCATCCTGTGGGCATGGAGAAGGTGGCGGGTGACACCGAGCTTGCGGTTTAGCTTCAGAGAGCCGTAGATCCGATCTCCCAAAACAGGTGTCTTAAGATGCCTTAGATGGAGACGAATTTGATGGGTACGGCCTGTGACTGGTTTAGCCCTGACTAGAGAGAAATCACCCTCAGTCGCGAGCGTCTCGATATGGGTGAGGGCGTTGCGTCCGCGACCCAAGATCGTCATCTCCTTTCGTCTGACAGGGTGCCTGCCGATGGGGGCATCTACACTTCGATTTCCAGGATTACCGATGGTGATGGCGAGGTACTCCTTATGCATTGTGCGAGCTGAAAAAGCTTCGATCAATTTCTGGTGAGCCTCCAACGTCTTTGCAGCAATCAGTACGCCAGAGGTCTCACGATCCAAGCGGTGGACAATTCCAGGACGCAAATCTTGAGGAGGGAGAGAGTGGCAGTGGTGAAGGAGTGCATTAACAAAGGTACCGTCCGGATGTCCTGGAGCTGGATGGACCACCATCCCAGCCGCTTTGTTGACGCAGATGATGTGGGAATCTTCAAAGAGGATTTCTAGAGGGATATCTTGCGCTATTAGCTCGATCTCCGACGTCGGTAAAAAGTGCAGAGAGATCTCATCGCCTACCTTTGGGATCTCCCGCTTCTTCACCTTCTTTCCATTCACTGTCACAGCGCCCTGCTCGATAAGAAAGTGGAAGTAAGAGCGCGAGCGGTCGGGATAGTGGTCAGAGAGCAGCTTATCTACCCGTTGCGGCTTCTCAACAATGAACGATTCCATACATATGTTATTTTTGATTCAAGATGCTATGAGTATAGCAGAAGGAGAGTTTTGAGCTATACTCCCTATCCTCTATCAATACGCTCTTTGATCTTCTCTTCCGTCTTCCGGTGCTGAGCCTCAGATTTTTTTATGCTATTCTGGATCATGCGCATCATTCCCTGTTCGAATTCACTCACCATCTTACTCGTGACATTGCCGTGAAACCAGA
>JAAKFF010000043.1 GCA_011065165.1 Chlamydiota bacterium | reverse complement strand
TGCAGTGCGGAGATGAGGTTATAGTGGTGGTCATCATTTCGGTCGTAGGCGGCAGGTTTTTTCTGGACAAGGGCGCAGAGGGTCTCTAAATCGATCGGCCCCTCTTTGAGCGCCTGCAGATTTTCAAGTGTATTGAGGAGGTGGCGTCCATCGCCGTGGGAGAAGCCGATAAGGGCGCTCTTCGCTTCTGGGGAGAGGGTGATCTTTTGAGATCTGGATTCAAAGCGGGTGATAATTTTATTCTGCGCTTCGGGAGAGAGATCATTGAGTGTGAGTACGCGCAGTCGAGAGAGGAGGGCGTTATTGATGGTAAAGGAGGGGTTTTCGGTGGTCGCTCCGATGAAGAGTATCGTGCCATCTTCAATGCAGGGGAGTAGAACGTCCTGCTGCGCCTTATTAAAACGGTGGATCTCATCGATAAAGACGATAGGTTGACGGCTGATTAGGGGCCGCGCCTTGCTCTCCTGAATAACTTTTTTGATCTCAGCAATGCCACTCATCACACCGGTGAGGGGGATGAAGGGACGGTCAAAGGCCTTTGCATAGAGGCGGGCGATGGTGGTCTTTCCACAGCCTGGAGGTCCCCATAGGAGAATGGAGATGGGGCTATCTTTTTCGATGATTTTAGTGAGTAGACCCTCTTTTCCTACTAGATGGTCTTGGCCGACCACTTGATTGAATGCAGTGGGCCGCAGCTCTTCAGCGAGTGGGTATGTCATGAATCAACTCTATCACTGTCGCTGTTTTTTTGGTACCCATGATGGTTTGCGGAAGTGATAGAAGATAAGGGGAATGGCTATCATGGTAAGCAAGCTAAGGATCAGAAAGGCTTCATAGACATAGATATTCCCAACGCTGAACTCTGCGGGGGGCACATAGCCTATGCATATGGCGAAGAGAGAGGCGAGTGCTCCAACAGATGCTACGAGCCATATTCCTTTATAGCGATGGGGGATGCGATAGATGCGGGGGATATTAGGATGGGTATAGCGCAGTCGGATCGCTGAGCAAAACATCAAGAGGTACATGACCAGATAGATCTGGGCTGAGATCACGGTTAATATCCAATATGAGGCGCTCGCTGTCGGCATATAGAGGATGATGAAGGAGACGATGGTGACGACAATTGCTTGAAAGAGAAGAAGATTTGTCGGCATTCCGTGTCTATTGAGTTTTTGGAAGATGGGTGGGAGATTTCCATGAGATGATGTGATATGGAGCGCTTTGACCGGTCCCATGATCCAAGAGTTGATCTCAGCGAGGGCGCCAAAGATAAGTAATCCTGCAACCCAAGGCAGGGCCCAGTCGAGTCGATGGTTTGCTAAGTAGATTCTTAGCGCCTCCATTAGACCTGAGACGAGGCTGATCTTCTCTTTAGGGACGACGATTCCTATCGATAGGGATCCAAGTATAAAGAGGAAGAAGGTGATGGCAGCGGCGATTATGATGGCTCTAGGGAAGTTCTTTTTAGGATTCTTGACCTCTCCAGCATATCCTGCAGAGACTTCAAGTCCAGCGAAGGAGAGAAAGAGGCCGGCTACGAAGACAAGGTTTGAAGGCTGGGTGAAATCGGGGATAAGTTTATCGACTTGGAAGGGAATCTGTACAGGATTCCCCAGCGCTACCCAAGTGATCCCTAAGCCGATAATAAAGAGGCCTGGAATGATCGTTCCGATGATCACTCCTATGGTGCTGATCAAACTTGATGTCTGGATCCCGAAGTAGTTGATCAGAGTCATTCCCCAGAAGATGATGAGTACCACCGCTTGGATGTAGATCTTATTGCCCGCCAGAGAGGGATCGATGAGATATGATAGTGTGGCAGCGACAAAAGCGAGGATGGCAGGATACCAGGTCACATTGTGCACCCACTGCATCCAGATTGCGAGAAACCCCAAGCGATCGCCAAAGGCTTCGCGGACCCAGATGTAGACTCCTCCCGATTGGGTCCAGCCTGTGGCGAGTTCCGCAGAGACGAGAGCGGAGGGAATAAGGAAGCAGATTGCCACGACAGCGAAGAAAAAGAACATCTGATAGCCCAATTCGGCGACTAGAGGGAGGTTTCGCAGGCTTGCCATGAGAGAGACGTTGAACATTGCAAGAATGAAAACGGAGATAACCCGTTTATTCCTAACCTGCATTTTTCACCAGACCTGGTAAAAGCTACGCATTCTGTTTTTTGAGGCACCAAGAGAGGTCTCGAAGGGAAGGTTTTTAAACCTTTCTGAGAGAACTTCTTGGATGTATCGGGAAACAGATGCGAAAGATTTTGCTGGAGATGGTGAGAAATGGAGGTTGATAGGAACAGTCACTCAAGGTTGTCCTTCTTTTCTCTGAGCCAATCGATAATCACTTCCGCTTCGTAGAGAGGCATTCCATCGATAAAGAGGCAGGGGACTTGAGCTTTTCCACCCAGATGGAGGAGCTCATCATTTGCTTTGGGGTCATCTTCCACATTTTTAAGGGGGATCTCTTTATCGATCTCCTTTAGAAAATTTAAGACTTCTTGAGAGGGTGGAGAGGTTGGTGTATAGTAGAGGAGTAAAATTGGCTTATGGGTTTTTTCCATCGACCACCTGTTTTTTAATTAAAATAAGTCATATAATTTCTAACACTTTAAATCAAAGGTTTTTCTGCTATCGTGTTCAGTGTTGATCGGCTTACAATGGGCTATGGAGAGAGGTTCCTCTTCAAGGATGTCACCCTCCACTTCAATAAGAGGAGGCGCTATGGATTGGTGGGGGCAAATGGCTCTGGAAAGACAACCTTTCTGAAAATCTTGAGTGGAGATCTGAAGCCGACAAGCGGTGCTGTGCAGATTCCTAAAGATGCCTCAGTGGGGATATTGGATCAGGACTACTTCCGTTTTGGTGAGACCCCCATTTTAGAGCTCGTCTTGATGGGTGATAAACCGCTGTGGGAAGCTTTTAAGAGGAAAGAGAGCCTCCTCTCAAAGCCGTCGATGAGTGAGGATGAGATGGAGACGCTCAGCGAGATTGAGTCGTTTCTGGCGATGTGTGGCGGATATCGAGCTGAAGCGAAAGCTGCGCAGATTTTAAATGGACTTGGAATTGAGAATAGTCGCCATCAGATGGTACTGAGCACACTCTCAGGAGGATATAAACTTAGAGTCCTTCTCTCTCAAGTGCTCTTTGTGCAGCCCGACCTTCTTCTACTTGATGAACCAACAAACTACCTCGATATATTTTCGATACGCTGGCTTGAGAGATATCTGATGGACTACCCGGGGACTTTGATCCTCAGCTCGCACGACCGCTATTTTTTAAATCGCGTCTGTCAGGAGATCGTCGATATCGACTACGCTGAAATGCGCCGTTATCGAGGTGATTTCGATCAGTTCATGGACAAGAAGGTGAAGGAGATGGAGATGAAAGGTGCTATGCTCGCCTCTTACGCCAAGAGAAAGAAGGATATTAACCGTTTTATCGACCGTTTCAAGGCAAAGGCCTCCAAGGCGCGTCAAGCGGGCTCACGCGTTCGAATGATAGCGAAGCTGGAGGAAGAGGAGAGAACCTATGAGCAGCAGCCCTCTTCGCGTGAGTACCCCCATTTTCACTTCGAGATCGAGCGCCCATCAGGAGAGAGGGTTCTTAGTGTCGAGGAGATCTCAAAATCGTTCTCTGAATTGCAGATCTTGAAAAATATCGGCTTTGAAGTAGAGAGAGGGGAGAGAGTGGCGCTAGTTGGGGCAAACGGGATCGGAAAATCTACTCTTCTGGAGATTCTCACTGGTCATGCAAAAGCAGATAGCGGTAAGTACAAGTGGGGTGTTCACGCCAAATTGGCCTACTTTCCGCAGAACTTTCACCGCTTGCTCAACCCTGAAGCGAACGTATATGATTGGCTACGAGCGGTTTCAAAGGAAGTCACCGATGAAGCCGTACGACGTAATCTAGGTCAAATGCTCTTTGATGAAGAGGGCCAGCGTAAAAAAATTCGAGCTTTGAGTGGTGGCGAAGCTGCGCGCCTCGTCTTTGCTTCTCTGATGCTGAAAGAGCATAATATTCTGATCTTGGATGAACCGACCAACCATCTAGATATTGAAAGCACCGATGCGTTGATTGAGGCGTTAAATAGCTATCGTGGGACGCTTGTTATGGTAAGCCACAATCGCTACTTCATCTCGGAGACGGCCAATCGAATTGTGGAGCTCCAGGGAGGGAAAGTGGTTGATTTTCGGGGGGGATATAGCGAATTCGTGAAGCAGCATGAACGCGACTATCTAGATCGAGATAGCGCGCGCACAAAGGAGAAGAAAAGCGGTGGAGACGATAGGCGGCAGAGAAGCCGATTGAAACGAGAAGTTGAGAGACTTGAGAGAGAAATTACAGCAGTAGAAGTGCAACTTCACGCATTAAATGAGACTTTGGCGGCCCCCCACTTTTATGAAAAAACGTCGGAAGAAAAAAAGCAAAAGATTCTAAATGAACAGGTTATATTGGAAGAAAAACGAGAAGAGCTCTATAGAAAGTGGGAGAGTAGTCAGGAGAAGTAAATTATTGCTTCGATATAAGTAATTCATATCCAATATTATCCGCACTTCTCCATCTCCATAACTTTTTAAACCTTAGCTCTTTCGTAATTTTAATAAGTTAACCAAAAATTGTACTCGTTTTTCATGTTTTGTTGCATTTTGTTATGTTTTACTCAGAACTTTTGAAAAAAAATCAAAAATTTTTTATCTAAAAAAAATGCCCTCTGAATACCCTTTGAAGGCGATTTAATTAATTTACGTTTCGTTAATTTGTTTAATTATAAAAATAATTTTTATTTTTTATTATAAAAATTGTATATTTAAAAATGTAGGACAAAGAAAGGTTTTTTAAGCGGATTACGGAATTAGGCTTTAAAAATCAAAAAAGTTAAGGAATTCCAACAAGGAGCACAGCAACATGCCTGCTAAAAGAAGACGAAAGGCTTCTTCAAAGAAGACCTCTAGAAAAAGAAAAGCTGCACCTAAAGCGGCTAGAAAGACAACTAGACGTCGCAAACGCAAGTCTACAGCTAAGCGCAAAACTGCTAAGCGTAAGACTGCTAAGCGCAAAACTGCAAAACGCAAAACTGCGAAGCGCAAAACTGCGAAACGTAAGACTGCTAAGCGCAAAACTGCAAAGCGTAAGACTAAACGCAAAACTGCTAAGCGTAAGACTGCTAAGCGCAAAACTACTAAGCGTAAAGCAGCTAAAAAAACAACAAGACGAAGAAAACGTAAGTCTACTAAAACTGCTTCTAAGCCAGTTCGTAGACGTAGAAGCAGAAGAAAAGCAACTGCTTAAGCTTCTGACACCTTCGTTAGCGATTTTTTATAAGTCGAGCAGGGAACTGCTCGACTTTTTTTGTTTAAAAAGTTCCCTCTGAGATAAATTCACTAATCTGCTTTCGGTTGGAGGGCTTCTCCATCTTCTTAAGAACAGGGGCGAGCTCTTCCGGATTCCCATGCTTCCCAATTGCAACCATCGCCTCAACTTGATAGTCGTCAGGAATTCCGCAGACTTCTTTAGCCCTTTTGTAATCAAAACCTTGCATGCCATGAACTACAAGGTTTCGCGCATATCCTTCAAGGGCGATGTTGGCCCATGCTGCCCCTGTATCGAAACTGTGGGTGATGGAAGGTTTCTGATTATGCTCAAAGTTTTTGTGAGAGACGATGAGGAGAAGCACGGCTGCGTGTTGTGCCCACTGTTGATTTCCCTCCACCAGAAGGTCAAATAAGCCGCTCCACTGGGCTGTCTCTCGTTTGGCGTAGACAATGCGCCAGGGCTGCGCGTTATAGGAAGAGGGGGCCCATCTGGCCGCTTCAAATAGGGGCATGAGCTCTTCGTCGGTCAGACTCTCGCCAGACATCGCTCTGGGCGACCAGCGGTTGAGAATGAGGGGTTGAATTGGATGGTCAGGTTTTCTCATGAGTGAACCTCCTTCATGATGGGTTGTTTCGGCGGTGAAGCCTTGGAATGGAGTAGCTGAGATAAGGAGTAGCGCTACGGATACTATTAACTTATTCATTAGGGATGCCTCTTGTTGAAATTACGGGACCTGTGATCTTTTCTAAAATTTTATGGGTTAGTGTTGCTAGGAGAATCCCAATTAGGGCTGTTCCCAAAATGTCGCTGAAGTAGTGGTGAGCGAGGAGAACGCGGCAGATAGAGAGGAGAGAAGCTGCGAGATAGAATTGCAAGCGATAGCGGGGAAGAAAGAGGGAGAGGGAGGTGGCAAGTGCAAAGGCAGCGAGAGTGTGACCAGATGGAAAAGAGTGGTAGTGGTGGTCGAGTTGGACTCCATGGAATCCATAGATGGCCTCTTTGATAAAGATATCGGGCCGCGCCCTACCGAGAGCTACCTTCGTAAGACGGACAACTGCTACAGCGAGAGCCTGCGTCGTAGCGATTTCAAAGAGGGGGAGAGTCAGCTCCCGCTTAGAAGTTGAAAAACGGGTAAAAAGGAAGGCTCCGACCGATCCTATCAGGATGAAGGGGGGGAAGATTGAATGGGAGAGAAGGTTGAAAAGCTGACGGGAGGTCTCTGGTAGCGAAGAGATCCAGGGAAGCAGCTGCCGGTCGAGAAAAAAGAAGCTCAATAGCGCAGAGGAGAGCATGAAAAGTGAGAAAAGTCTTTTGCGAAAAGTATTAAGCTTCATAAAGTGGGTCATAGGTGGTTAAAATTTAGTAAATCGACCGATTCAACGCAAGGGTTAGATGATGAAAATTGGAATTATAGGATGCGGTGTCATGGGGGGCGCGATGGCGCGCACTATCGCAGTGCACCATGAGCTACTCCTCTTTGACCATAAGAGGAGCAACTCCGATCCCTTAGGAAGAGAGATTGGCGCCAAGGTGTGTAGCAGCTTTGCAGAGCTGGCCAAGGAGTCGGAAGTGGTGATTTTGGCTGTGAAGCCGATCCATGTAGAGAGCGTTGCTGACGATCTCGACCCTCTTTTGGACAAAGAGACCCTCCTCCTGAGTATTCTGGGGGGGACAGCGCTAAAAACCTTGAGAGAGCTCTTCTCGAAACCTACCATCTTTCGCTTGATGCCGAATCTTCCTCTCCTCTGTGGGAAGGGGGTGATTGGAGTGGTCGATGATGAAGGGGACTCCGACGAGGACAAAGCGAGAGTTCTGGCGTGTCTAAAAGGGTTGGGGAGTGTGAGTTGGCTGAAAGAATCGCTGATGAATGGCTTTGCCGCCCTCACGGGCTCCAATCCAGCTTTTATCTATCTCATCATAGAAGCGATGGTTGAAGCGGGAATCACCATGGGTTTTAAGGCTGATCAGGCGCAAGAGCTTCTCCTGGAAACAATTGAGGGATCGATCGCTCTACTCCGCCACTCCAAATCATCTCTTGCAGAGCTCCGGTGGCAGATCGCCTCTCCCGGTGGAACCACGATTGCTGGGCTCAATGAGCTTGAAGCACACAAGGTGCGACATGGTATCACTCGTGGTATTGTGAGAACCTATGAGAGAGCCGAAGAGATGGAGGAGTAACCTCTATCTCTGTCATCCCTATTCTTGGCGATTCGAATTTTTCGACAGATCTGATGAGAAATTGACTCTCTCTAGGACTTCGCTATGAATGCGAGCCTATAGTCGTGCATCACCCTTTCGTAGCTCTTGTTTAGAGGGACAATAGCGCGTGCACGAAACTTCCCACGAACCTCCTCTTCATGCACCTTCGGCATGAATCTGGATATGATTCCTGGGATGAAGGAGAGAGTGAAAGCGTACCAATCGATCTTCCAACCACGTCTACAAAGGGTCGCTGAAACACCCACACGGAGTAGACCTATGACAATTGCCGCCCCTATCAGGAAGTAGGGGATCGCGACTGGGCAGCCCACCAGTAGTGTGATGATCGCTCCTGTCGTTGCTATGAAAGCAAGAATTCCAAGACCATTGATGAGCATCTTCTTGAGCGCTTGTCTCTCGAGATCTTTAAAGAGAGTCAGCCCCTCCTTAACTGCATCAGGATCCTTTTCGAGGAGTCCTTTTAGCAGAGAAGGAGTCTTCAGATTGGCTTCATTGGCCATCCAAGGTTGGACGCGTCTTGCGAGCTTCTTATGTTTGAGATGGAGGGCGCTCTGTTTCATCTTCTCCAACTTCTCTTCCTTTGATCGAGTGCTGCCCTTAAACTTCTTATCTCCCTTAATGCGAATCTCATTCACCTCTTTAGGGGAGAGCTCCAGATAGTCACTCTCTAATGCTGCCAAGTTATAGATTAAGAAATGGCCAGCGACTTCATCCAATCTTGATTTATACTTTGTGAGCACTCCGCGATAGAAGAGTGGCTCTTTTGCGACTTCTGCTTCTATCGTATTGAACAGTGTACGGATTTTTCTCGTCTGGCTCTCTCCAAAGAGCTTCACAAATTTCTTGGGATTCTTATTCAACATCGATGTTAAGTTTTTTAAGGCTTTAGGACTGTTCACAGCGTTGAAGTCCAAAAGCATATTAAATTGCTCAAAAATGCTGAAGTCGAATTGACCGATGAATCGCAGTTCACGCACTATTGAGATAGAGTCGACAATCCCCTCAAACACACACAAGGCGATACCGATGATACAGGCGATGGGGAGAAAGAGGGAGATTGCTTTGGTAGCCGGGATAATTTGAAGGTTTCTGGCTAAAGTTATCCCAGACCCAACGCTGCTCACGATGTTTGGGGCGACTCCAGCTAGACGCATAGTAGAGTCTAGAGCTGCCTCATTGTCTCCCTTTAGGATCGATTTCCCTAGAGTCGTTACTGAAGTGTAGAGGTCGCCAGGGAGCGTGAGTAGATTGGTGACGCTCGGGGAGTTGGGACTGGCCGGACTCCCATAGAGAGAGAGATTGCTGGTATCTGTGACAAAACGGCGATAGACTCCAGGCATAGCAGATGAGAGGGGCCTACTCTTAGCTCCTTCACTCTCTCTGATAGGGAGATATATCGGTGTTGTTATACTACACATATTAATACTTATCTATTTATGGTCTAGGTTACTATTATATCATATAATCTAATAAAAATTAGTATAAACATTAATTTAAATTCTCAATAATAAATTTTTTACTTGTCTAAAGGGTCTCATTCAATTAGGCTGGAATCATGAAGATATTTTGGATTCTATTACTTTTCCTTGTGGGCACTATAGAAGCATCGCCCTTCCGCCCCTCTCCAATACCGGTTCTCGAAACTCAGATGGAGTTCAAGGAGAAGGACTTCTCCCATCTCTTGGGTAGACTCCCTGGGCTCAGCGACTCACTGCTGAAGATGCACTTTACCCTCTACGCGGGCTATGTAAAAAACACCAATGCTCTTGCAGTAGCTCTCTCTGAAATGCGTGAGGACAAGTCTGACCGTTCCATCGCATATGGAGCGCTTAAACGCCGCTTTGCCTGGGAATTTGATGGGATGTATCTGCATGAACTCTATTTTGGCAATCTCGGCGGTAAGACTCCTCTCAATTCTAAAAGCTCCCTCTATAAAAAAATCGTTTCAAATTACGGCTCCTATGAAGCGTGGGAGAGAAATTTTAAAGCCACCGGATTGATTCGAGGAATTGGCTGGGTCATCCTCTATCTAGATCCCATCGGTGGATTTATCAATAATATCTGGGTCGATGAGCACAACATCAACCATCTTCCAGGCGGAACCCCTCTACTCATCATGGATGTATGGGAACATGCCTATATCACAGAGTTTGGCCTCAACCGTGGTAGGTATATCGACGTCTTCTTCGATAATATCGACTGGTCTGTTGTTCAAAAGCGCTTTGAACTGAGCAATCTTAGATAAGAGTACTTCAAGTAATTTGACACTTACGATAGTGTTTTTTTGGGTAGCGCATCGAGCTTTTTAAGTTTTAAAACAAGTATAAGAAGTGTCCCAGTTGAGATGAGGAGCATAACTCCTGATGGAAAAAAAGTATGGGTTGTGAGAAACCGATAGGAGAAAAAAGCGTCCAAAAGAAGGATCAGCATCAGTGAGGCGTAGAGCCCCCATTTGCGCAAGGCAAAGGTCTGGATGCTTGTGAAGACGAGAGAGAGTCCAAAGAGACCTCCCCCCATTAGTGAGGGTAGACTTTTTTTCATGATGAATCCCATCAGCCCGCCTGCAAAGACGAGGATTGAATAGATAAGTATAATTGTTCCCATCGTGTGGATTGTTGTTTTTGTTTTATCCATGAGTTTCTCCTGTTGCTACTTTTTTTCTTTGAAGTGTATGAACTCTTTCCTCTAAAAAGATCTATTGTACAATTGTTATAATGAAACACAAGACAAAGTTCGACTGGGTACTTGTTTTTTATTCTTAGGAGCGCAATAATGCTTGCATTATAGAAACTGTTATAGGGAAAGCATGTATACAGAATATCTGGGACCGATAGATCGAGAAAATCTTACCAACTCTGCCTCGTCACTTGAACAAGCAGCAAGAAAACTGCAGCAGGGCCAGATTATAGCGTTCCCTTCAGAGACCATCTATGGGTTGGGTGGCAGTATCTTGAATGCTAAGACCATTCAGCGTATTTTTGAAGTGAAGAGTAGGCCGCAAGATCTGCCCCTTCCAATCGCTATCTCGAACATCGATCAGATGAAATTCATAGCTTCCGAGATTCCTTTCGAATGTCAGTGCCTAGCTCGAGAGTTTCTTCCTGGCCCCTTAACGCTCGTCTTGAAAAAAAATCCACGTCTCTCTTCTAAGATCACTGGGGGTAATGAGAGCGTTGCGATCCGGTTTCCTTCTGATCCCATTGCTCAACGGCTTATTGAAATGACTGGCTGCCCTCTAGTCTTTCCCTCAGCCAACATCTCAGGAAAACTCAGCCCCACTAAACCCATTCATGTTCGTGAGGATCTATATGGAAAGATCGATGGCCTTGTGGATGGTGGCGAGACAGAATATGGTATGGAGTCAACTGTAATCTCGCTCGAAAATCCCTCCCAACCCCTTCTTCTTCGCTTTGGTGTGATCTCTCATCGCCGCATTGAAAAAGTATTGGGACGCCATGTTCAGATTCATCCTATCGCCCTCTATAAGCAAGGGAGCTCCTCCTCCCATCAACTTAGATCAGCTGTTCGTCTCTTCTCCTCATGGGATGAGATGAAGATCTACTTGAAGCTGAGTAGTAGCAGTAAACGGCTTGTGATGAGTGGTGATGATTCTCCACTTACTTCGACCTGTGATCATTTTAGATTAACCACTAAAAATCTCTATGAAGGACTCCGTTTAGCTGATCGTGATGGGTATGCAGAAGTGCTGGTCCACTGCTCACCCGCAATCGGACAAAATGAGTTCCTATTAAACCGTCTTAAGCAGATCGCAAGGACGTAATCCCCTCATCCAGACGGTAACTCTTCGAGGATCTCTTCAAAGACTTTCAAGAGAGGCGCCTGCTGCTCATGGCCATAATGGGAGAAATCGGTGAGCAGATGTTGTAATGAGGAGTTGGATTCATCATCTCTATAAGAGTTCGCAGCCTCAAGAAGGGTCGAGGTGCCTACGAAGGGTGCGCCCCAAGGGGTAGTGAGTGCAAAATGGAGAAGTTGAGCGCACTCTTTTAGCTGCGCAATCTGGGCGGCATCTTTGGCATCAAGATCTAATTTTTGTATGTCAGCAGCTACCTTTTTTAAAAAGGCAGGATCATGGGCGACTCTTTCAGACTTAGTCAGTTGCTCCCAGTCATCATGAAAAGTTGTAAGGTCTTCTCTAAGATCGTGAATCACTTCGCGTCTGTCTGCCATTGGAGAGCTCCTCTTCTATCATTCCAGAGTTTAAGTGCACGTTTTTTATGCTCATAGCCTAAGATCGAGAGGGAGGCCGTTGAAAGAACTAATCGGCATCCAGCTTCCATCGGGAGTTCAAGCCACTGCGCTGTGAGGGCTCGCATTATGTGGCCGCTGGAAAAGAGGGCGATATTTCCCTCAAGCGTCTCCAGCTTCTCAATCAATAGATCGACGCGAGCTTTAACTGCAGCAACTGATTCTCCGTTGGGAGCCCCATGAGTAAAGATATTCCAAGTTGGATCTTTTTTATGGATCTCCTCGCTCTTGACTCCTTCGTAATCGCCGTAGTCCCACTCTAAGAGTTCATCAATAATGAGGGGTTTGAACCCGCAGAGTATAGAGGTCTCATGGGCTCGCTTTAGGGGGCTGGAGAAGAGGTGGTCAAAACTCACATCTCGAAGGCACTCTCCCAATTGAGCGGCCTGCTCTTTTCCCTTCTCAGTCAGCGGAATATCTGTGAAGCCGGTGTGTCTCCCATTTCGAGACCACTCCGTCTCTCCATGCCTAACAATATAGATCTGCCTCACTCTATCTCTTGATGCTCTTCAATTTCTAGATCCAAACCTTCCCAATCGTTATCGAGAAGAATCACTTCTGAAAAGAGCCCCTTGAGTGTATCTATAGCGCTGCCGCCCCTATTTCCAGGATCTAGAACTCCTTCAAGCATATTCTGCAGTCCCTCTCTGCTGAAGATACTACGCAGTGTCTCTTGCATCACGATATGCATGATCTGGTTTGTGGGGATGCCTCCCTCACTGCTAATATTGGTGAGTTCAAGCCGTCTGATCGGCCGTAACTTACGGTTGGGCTGACCACCTGTCTTATAGGCGAGTTCGACTTTGAGATCGGTGAGGATGAGTTTTTTGATCAAAACGGATGTAGTTTCACCCTTATCTTTCGCTTTTTTCTTTTCGGAGGTGGTGTTTCTGCTCACATTATTCATAATCGTCGTCCAGTTTCCCTTCTTGCTCCTTGGGGAGTCAAACTCCAAACCGAGATAGACGTCATCAAGAAGCATCTCTTCGATCACGATATTGTCATCAAAAAAACGAGTTAAAGGCACGTCGGCTGAGAAGGAATCTATAGAGAGTGCGCGTGGAGTCTTATTGTATCCTCGGGGATTTCCGACACGAATCTGGTCTGCTTCGATCTTGGAGCTCGAGAAGTGGATATCTGCAATT
>JAAKFF010000042.1 GCA_011065165.1 Chlamydiota bacterium | reverse complement strand
TGAAGAGTAACTCCGAGACCAGATCCCAGCGCAGCGAAGGCCGCAGCCTGATAGTAGTTCACGCGGTAAGGAGAGAGTGTCGAGAGTTTAGCCGTGATAAAAGTCGTAGCTAAGAAGGTTAATGTAAGTTGAATGGCCATCCACAGTCGTCTCTTATCCTCCGCTATGTATTGTGCTAGAGGAAGGGCTATAAATGTACTAAGAGAGAGAGCAGCACCTGCAGGGAGAGTTCCCCAGATCATCGGTCTCTTTTTTAATACAAATGCAACTGTCTTTATGGCAAGAAGTACCGAAGCGCCACCAACTAGACTAAAGAGTCCGATCTTTACACTCTTTCCTACCAATGTTTTGAAAGAACTTTCCTGCTCATTACCAGCGCTGTATTCTTCTATAAGAAAGATGGTGGCCGCCATCAAACCGTAGAGTGCGGCATTTAGGTAGCTTATCTGAGTGTTAAAGAGCTTACTAGCTAATTTGGGTGTTGCGGCGGCGGTTATACCGAGGATGATCAATGCTCCAGCAACTTTGCCTGCCGTATTCTTTTCGCTTAGAGGAAGGGCGATCATCGATGAAGCTGAAATAACGAGGGTAGCATTCATGGTTCCATAGAGTGAGGGGAGATAACGATTGATTAAAGAATTTACTTTAACAACAAGAGGGTAGCCTGCTGCTAAAACGGCCGTTCCTACTAGAGCTGCTGCTCCATAAAGTGCTCCTCCCTGAAGAGAAGTTGTGATTCTATCAGTATTCATATCTTCCTCCCAACTATTAAGAATGTAAACTAAAAACAAGTGATAGTTCAATAAGTGTGACTGCCGCAGCTTGTAGATAGCCTATGCGGTAGCTTGAGATCGATTTTGATAAACTAGGCGCGATGGCCGTTGTCAGGACAAATATCGCAGCCATTCGAATAAGAAGTTCTCGACAATCGTACTCACTCCTTAGGCTCAATGAAGCAACAGTTGAACCAACGCCTGCAACAACTCCTATTGAGATAGAGCTTTTGGTCAGAGGGACTACTCTGCGGGCGAGAGTAAAACCCAAAGGGAGTACTCTGCGGGCGAGAGTGTAACCCAACTTAAGTCCATAGCCACAAGTTACGACTGCCAATGCTATGAATGCTGTAGTAAGCGCAACTTGATAAGATTTTACTGAATTACCATTATTCATTGAAGTTGCTAGTGAAGCACCGAGAGTACCATAGGCAGCTGCTCCGAGGTAACTCACGCGGCGAGGACCGAAACTCGAGAGCTTTGGAGTGATTAAAGTCGTAGCTGTTATGATAGAAAGAGCAAGCATGCCACTTCTTGTCTGATGGTTCTTTTTATCTTTCGTTATGAGATAGGTCGTTGCACCTGTAACAGCTGCTGCAGGAATAACTCCCCAAAGATGTGGTGCTCTTCTTATGATAAACTGCACGATCTTAAAAGCAGGATAGGCAAGGATGGTGTAGTTTAATAAGCTAACGACTCCGAATGCAAGGAAATGTTCCCAGCTATAATTGGCCCTCTCTTCTCTATCTGCACCCCAATAAATAGCCATTGGAAGCGCGCCAATATATAAGCTAGCTGGGAGGCTCCCTATGCTTGAAACATAGGCTATAAGAGCTCTACCTAGAAGAAGAGTTGGAGCCATAAGATTTTTACGTCGAAGTAGAGTACTGGCGGCCTGTTCGGCTGGAGTTAGGGCTTTCCATTCGGCAAGTAAACGATTTGGATTCTCCTGGACTCTTTTTACAAAGAGCTTTGCCACTTTCCATGAGGAGGTAGCAGCCCCTACTATTTCTCTATATGCCACTATTGCTGACCACGCCACCACAGCTGTCATAGCAACGGCATACGGCACTGCAACTATGCCTGGCCTGGGTGAGGTAGCCAGAATAACGCCTCCGAGAAGACCAAAGCCTATCGAACCAGCGAAAAGAGTCACTCTATGAGTGGCGAGGGGTGAGAATTTATATGTGAATAGAGTAGTAGCACTTCCGACTATTACAGCTCGAAAAATTTTCATTATTTGGGGATGAGCATCAATCTTGGATAGAGGATGGGTAAGCAGAGAGCTCAAACCTAACATGGCTAGTGGACTGAGTGTTCTCAAAAGAGTTTTGGGTTTGATGGCGAAGAACATGATACCTAACCAGAGAGAAATAATACGCTTTGATCCACTAGGGAAACCAATGGGACTAACTGCATGTGCCATAGCAGCGAAGGAGAGGCCATATAGAGTTGATTGTAGGTAGCTGACACGATAGATAGTAAGTAGGCTCGAAAGCTTGGGTGTAAGAACTGCAGTTGCAACGACAATAGTCAATAGTACAGCATGATTGTTCTCGATTCTGTCATAAAGGAAAGCTCCAATCATTAAGGGTGCAATCGCTGAAGTTGCTGAGATAATACCGGGAATCATCATTCCTTTGATTGAAGGAAAATAACGATTAACTAGAGAGTTTACTCTTCCGGAAAGGGAGCAGACTGGAGCAGAGGCAGCCGTTAAAATAACGGCACCTGCGCCAAAGAGAGTCCCTATAACTAAAGATTTTGTTATTTTGCCTGCGTCCATCAGCCCTTAATTCATCGATTAATGGCTACTATGTTAGAGGATCGATCCTTTTAATTCAATAAACATATTTGAGTTTATGTCATTTGTAATAAGCAGCTTACGATTTTCCAGAATTTCTTGAATTTGAGCTTCTGCATGGGGGGAGAGTTCGGGGTAGTGGGTGTTGAGCCAAGGTAAAAGCTTTTTTTGGATTCGAAAGATCTCACGCTTATAGAAATAGTTGAGATCTTTCTTTGGGTCACGATGGAAGCCTCCCACATCAATTTCTACGACTTGATCGTCGATAAAGCCAAAATTACGGATGAGATGAGGATCTTTGTCGCTATACCCTTTTTGGGCGCGCATTAGAGTGAAATTAAGGAGAGCAGTGATCGCTCTTTTTGCCTTCTCTAACTGGTCGGGGTTTTTAAGGGAGAGTAGATAGGTGTCGGTAGTGATCGCTCTTTTTTGGAGGAGAAAGGGGATAGAGTCGAGTGCGATATGGTGTTTGATTCCGATTCGATCTCTGACGATGAGGCTGCGATTGAGGTGGGAGGTGGGATTGAGATGTAGATAGAAGAGCGCAGTCTCCTCTTTGAACTGCTCATATGAGACGATACAGCTGCTGAAGGTGGAGTTCACCGTCTCTAGTTTCTTTGCTTTCCATCGCTCTCTCTTTGCATCGAGTGAGGCAGGGAGGGGAATGCGGCTGAGTAGGGGGTTCAAGCGCCACCGTTTATGCTTAAAAAACTTGAGAATATAGTGGCCATCTTCGCTGATAAAGACATAGCTTTGGCTGCCGCTATCAAGATAGCGGTAGGGCTGAGAGATGGCGCGCCGAAAGATCTCTACATCTTCTTCTTCTATCGTCACCTCCCAAGCTGGATTGTGAGGAAGGGTGGAGGTGATGCTGGCGAGTGCAAAGCCGTCAGTCAGCGTGTGCGATAGGCGCATCACACCAAAGATTCCGCCAAGAATAAGAATAGAGTACAGCAGTTTTTTCATTCGATTATCGCAAGCAGCTCTTTTTCAAAGTAGTCTAACAGATCGGGATGATTTTTCTCGATCCATCGATGGAAGTTACGGGTGATGCGGACCATTTCAGGTCGGTGCACCCGAGGCTCTTTCTCACTCTGATCAAGAGTGAAACGACCGAAATCGATCTGAAAGGGAGTTGTATCGATAAATCCGAAGTTGGTGCTGAAATCGGGATCCTTATCAAAGATTCCAGCCTTGCAGCGGCTAAGTGCAAGGGTGAGGAGCTCTCTGATCCCTCTCTTCACCTTCTCAACTTCCCCCCTCTCCATCCATCTATCAAATGAGGTGTAGGCGAGCTCCCCCTTTTTTTGGATGAGGAAGGGTAGGGAGTCAAGATCGAGGGAGTGTCTCTTTCCGATTTTATCAATTAGCGTCACCTGGCTCTTTAGATGGGTAGTTCTATCGAGATGGAGAAAGATAAGAGCGCTCTCCTCGCGGAAGAGATCGTAGGCGAGAGAGAGGCTATTAAAGGTTCTTTCAAGGATCTGACGTTTTTTTGCCCGCTTAGCTCGAAGAAGGCCGCTCAAAGGAAGGGTGTTAAGCCAAGGGGGAGTGCGCATATGTTGAAACTTGAAGAGTTTTAGGACGCTCTTCCCATCTTCAGAGAGGAAGACGTAGCACTGGCTGCCAGAGGCATAGTAGGTGAAGGTGTTAGATGTTAAAGCGAGTGACTCAGTGCGCTGCCAGGAGCTGTTATCTCCCGGAGGAGGAAAGACGTTGACCATTGCAAAACCATCTGTCGCTCTATGGCATAGACGTTCTACAGAGAAGAGTGCGAGGGCAATAAAAATGATCTTGAGTAAAAGACGCATGAGGGCATTTTAGAAAGGATGGAGATTTCTGAAAAGCCTTCTTTGAAAAAGCGGTGATCTGTTAATGATGAGATAGGAGGGCTTCAAAGTGAAAAAACTCATCTATCTTTTTTTACTGATTGCGACTTATCTCCATGGATTTCAAGGTATTCCGAGTCAAATTCCCGATGCTGGCTCAGAGGTACGAATCGTCCCTGTAAAGCCCACGCCTGAGTCAAATACCATCACTTTGAAGATGTTCTTTCCTCGCCCCTATGAAAATAAGCGGAAGTCGCCTGTAAATGTCCAGCTTCGGATCGAAGGCTTCCCTCTTGGCACGATGACACAGAATAACCGAGCAAAATTAATCTACAATGATCCTGAGGGGCAGGCGATTCATGTCATCATCGATAACGAACCCTACCTGATCTACAACCAATCGCTTGAGGATTCATTTGATGAGAACCGGGAATATTACGACAAGCTATTAAGTTTTCATATCCCCTTTGTGCTTAACCCCGGCCAGCATGTGATCCGATGTTTTCCAGCACGCTCTTATGGGGAGAGCCTTAAAGGTGAGGGCTGTTTTTCTACAGAGGTCTTCTATTTTCAAGATCGAAAGAAGGCAGATACGATGAATGTCGACCTGAAAAAGCCCTATCTTACCTACAATGAGCCCCAAGGACACTATCCACTGCATAAATCTGATCCTATTCTCTTAGACTTCTACCTCTCAAACTGTCAGCTCTCTACTGATGGCTATAAGGTTCGTGTGAGAATTGATGGGGAGATGGTGCGTGTGCTCACCGAATGGGTTCCATATTTTCTCTATGGAATGGGAAGCGGAAGCCATACGATCAAATTGGAACTTATTGATAAGGAGAATCTTGTGGTACCGGGATTCTTCAATGTCGTAGAGCGTAAAATAGAAATCGAGTAAGTTGGAGTGAGAGTCGTATGGCTAAAAAGCCTAAAAGTGATGAAATGACCATTCTTGATGCTATGGACAATCTCTCCGGCATGGCTGAGCTCGATATTGAGGTCGATAAAGAGGGTGAGGTCGTCGGGGTAAAGAAGGATCTTAATACGTTCAAAAGTCTAAATCCTGAGGAGAGGGAGAAGACGCTCTCTACAGTGAAGAGGACGTTTAAGACGGTCCATAAATATCTTCAGCACGTCTATCAGAAAGATAGAGAGCAGTTGCAAGATGTAGAGATGCAGCGCGGCATCAAAGCGATCATGGTTCTCGCAGAAGAGGCGGCTGATAAGCTCGACAAGTGCACCACGCTTTTCAAACATACACATAAAGAGGGTAAACTTACTGAGATTAAGGAGTATAAAGATCTCCGAACCTTCTATATGAATAAGATTGTCAAGCGATTCAAAGAGGTGCTAGCTTCTGAGGCGGCTTGGGAAGAAGAGTGGGGCACGGAGGAGAAAGAGATCAATATCGAAAGGGTCGGCTTGAAAGATCTGGAGACCGTCAAGAGGGATAAGGAGTATGAGCTCTTCTACATCCGAAAAGATGATGGCAGGCCTTTTTTCAACCGCAACCTTCTGCGACATATCAAGCTAGTCAGCGATTTTGACGAAATAATCAGCGGCGTCGAAGGGGATGATCCTCTTCTGAAAGTTCCCCTTCTGCTCGATAGAGAGGCTCAAGCAGTCGCTGAGAACATCCGAGATGATGTGAAGAGAGAGCGGGGAGATTTCTTTGCTGAGGCCGCGACTCACAAGGAAGTTCCAATCGTTGCCGATCTGATCAAATTGACCATGTCGCTCATGCTCGCCTGCAACCCTCAAAACCTTAGCGAGCGTACCACGGGGAAGATGTGTGTCCGCTACCTCAAAGACTTTCATAAGTTTTTAAGAGCACTGTTAGTATCACCGGAATATAAGCGGCTGATCAGTCACGCCATCGAAGAGACCGATGAGCTTTCCCGTACACTCCTCTATCTGATCCACGCCTACTCCCATGCTTTTTTTACTCGATTAGGCAGAGAGAGAGAGTTTCAAGAGTACTATCAGAGCCTGCTGAAGTTAGCCTATCATGGCGAGCTTCCAAAGAGGGGAGACTCAGTAGAGACTCTCTCACTCTTTAGTAGACTCTTCGACGACCACGACATGGTGACAAATGCGTTAAAAAAGTATCCTAGCGGGCCGCTCTTCAAAACGCTCGACATCTTCCGAGAGAGAGATGAAGAGGAGGGGTTCGATCCGATAATTCAAGGGAATCCTCCCTATCAACTATTCAGATTTTCCAGCGACGCCTTCGATGCGAAATGTTTAAAAATTCCCTCTCCAACACTCCATGCACATATCAGCAAAGCTGAGGTGATCGAAGAGTTTAAAGGCTTCTTGCGACATATCGAAACAACAAAAGAGCTTGGAAAACACCTGCTATTTAACTTGCAAGATCGCACTTCATGGGAAGAGGGCGCTCGATGCCAAGCACTCGAGAAACTTGAAAGTTATGCCGAGTTTAATAACCAGCTTGTTGTAGTCACTCTCCCCAAGAAGAGTGATTTCTACTTCCAAGCCGATCTCTATCTAACTATCGATTCAGCGCAGGATTTTTTGAAGCTTCTAGAAGAGCAGGTGAAGAGCGGTGAGGAGTGCGGATTCTACTTCTCTCCAAAGATCGATGGAAAGAAGCTCCTGCAGTTCGTGAAGAAGGTGATTCCCCTAATTCACACCCAATTTTTTGGAAAGATGGCGAAGTTAGAGCGAAAAGAGCGCCTCGATTTCATTGAGATCTTCTATATGCTCCTCTACCTTAAGATCCTCGATATGACCCGTCCCGATTCCTTTAGCTTCACATGTAAAGATGGCGTGGATGTAGGAGCGGCTGCCAGCGCGGGATTCCTAGCGACACTAAAATTGATGAGTAGAGATCCCAAATGGAGCAAGGCCGAGCAAGAGCATCTCTTCTGGGTAGTCAATGGTGCGGCTCTCGCAGTACGTGAACGGTTGATCAACAATCAGCGTCTCAGCCGCATTGCTAGCGCCCTGGGAGTGCTGTGCGGAGGCTTTGAAAAGGGGCAACAAAAGCTGCTCAAAGCACTCGAGCCTCTCTATGACCATCCCTTCCTTCAAAAAATACACTCTATCATTTAACCTGCATTTTTCATCTTCACAAAATCCAATGAAAACTAAGCTTAATTTTCAAAAGAATTTGTGGTTTATGCCGCATCCTCTAGGGCCCCTAGATAAGCCAATCTTTTAATAAATTATTAATCCGCCCTTGATTGCATCCTCCGCTGCCCCTTTGAGCTTCAATCCGCTAGAGGCAGAGCGAATTGAAGCTCAATTGAGATCTAGATCCTCAGGGATCATGGAGAGCGTCTTATACTTCCCCCCCATTTCACGCAGAAGAAACTGCCAAAGATTTTCCGGGGGGATTTCAAAGAGATGCTCCCTGCTGGCAGGATGAAGAAACCATCCACCATTTAGAAACTCCCTCTCAAGGGCGCCAGAGTTCCATCCACCATAGCCCAAGCAGAGAAGAGAAGAGAGAGGTTCATTCTCATCCTCAAGTTCGAACTGCAGAGAGTCGATATCGCCACTCAGAAAGACACCACTGCACACTTCTAGGCAGTTCTCACTATCTACTGCATAGTTTTGAATGAGCATGACTTGGTTGGGCTGGTTGGGCCCACCACTCCGTATTTGGATAGTGCTATCGGCAAGTTCACCTAACTCGCTAGGATCGCTCTCAAGATCGATGTCGAGGGGTTTGTTGATGATCAGCCCGAAGGATCCGACAGGGCTATGATCGCAGAGAAGCACAACACTCCGAAAGAAGATCCCACTCCTAACATCGGGGCTAGCGATCAGTAACGTGCCTCTTTTTAGCTCAGAATAGGGAACTCCCATGCTTTTGCCTCCACTTCGTCTCTTATCACGACTGGATACTACTGCGCAACTCTCTCCGCTTCCATGAGCTGTTCATTATAGAGCTTCAAGTTGTCATAGAGAGCTTGTGCGCGGCGCATGAGCTCGGAAAAGTCGCGTTGAAAGAGCTTACTTTCGAAGATCCTTTCGCTCTCCGGACTCTGTTCGGCTCGTTCGACCAGCATCGAGAGGCGTGACATCGAGGTGTTGATAAGATCGACCTCCTGACTGAAGTAGCTGCGAAAAGATTCAGGCGAGTTCAGGGCGTTGAGTAGCGTCGCCTGTTTGATACGCGTGCGCTGCCACTCTTTATTGAGATTAAAGAAGACGCCGTAGTGGTTAACGTCGTTCATGAGGGTATCGACCTTACTCAAAATCGCTGTGAAACGGAGGTAGGTATCGTCATCCATAAAGAGTTTACCAAGGGTGCCACGGCCATCGGCCGTCTTCTCCATCAAATCGTCGAAGGCGAAGCTCGCTTTGCGCACATTTTTTAGGGTGATGGCTATGTTGGTGAATACAGCATCGTCTGTCATCTGTTCGAGCGAGTAGTGGATATCTTTCATCGCGCGCGAGAAGTTTTGGACGCCATCTTGCACCTCATCGATGAGATGGTTCTGATTGACCGTGGTTAGTGTGATAGAAGCCTCAGTCATCGCATCATCAAAGGCGCGGATCGCTGAACCTAGTTCGTGGCCATTCTGATCGATCCAGGCGATGACCTTGTCGAGGGTCTCCTCCACCTTATCGGAGAGCTGGCCCAACTCGTTAAAGGCGCTCTCTAGGGGGTCAACCGATTCAGCATAGATAGGCGTTTTAGAAGTGATCAGAGTAGGTCTCACCCCTTTTGGTGGGGAGCGGGGAATGATGGCTATAGATTTCTCTCCGAGAAGTCCCGAGGTCTGCACCGTAATTTCATCGGTATTGTACATGTGGACACTCGAGTCAACATGGAGAATCAGCTGATAGAAATAGACCTGCCCCAACTCATCAGTGGGCTGTTCACGTGCATGAGGAATCTGCTGGATCTCGGCCACTTCACCGACAGGTTTTCCCGCAAACATCACCCTCGTCCCTAGAGAGAGTCCGTTGATATTGGAGAACCGAACCACAAGGGTCTCTTTGCCATCACCGACGCTAGGCTCGAGGAATAGAATAATCCCCACGATTAGCCCGCAAGCCACTACGACAAAGAGGCCGATGAGCATGTTCTTCATATAATCAATCATTTCTTTCTCCTAAAGGTGCGAGGGTCCTCAGAAATCGTCTTCCTCAAAAACTCGATGATCGGGTCGTCAATTTGTAGGAACGCATCTGGTCTATCAACATAGGCGATTTTACCATCTTTGAAAAGAGCTAATCGATCTCCCACATAAAGTGCAGAGATGATGTCGTGCGTGACGACGATGCTTGTAGCTTGAAGTTTTTCCTGAGTTTTTACAATCAGTTCATTAATCTGCATCGCCGTAATCGGATCGAGACCTGTTGTCGGCTCGTCATAGAGGAGGAACTCAGGGCGGTAGACGATGAGTCTGGCGAGGCCAGCTCGTTTACGCATGCCTCCAGATAGATCCGCTGGCATCTTCTTCTGCGTTCCCGCTAAGCCTACCATCTCTAATGCGTTGTCGACCATATCGGTGATCTCAGCCTGCGTATATTTTTTTCCACTCTTGATATTTCCATGCTGTTTTAAGAAGAAGGCGGTGTTCTCCTCGATATTCATAGAGTCGAAGAGAGCCGCCCCTTGGAAGAGCATGCCCATATTATGGGTAATCTCGAAGCGCTTTTCTCCCCTGAGATCGGAGATACGCACCCCATCCACCTCAATATAACCCTTATCGGCGATCGAAATGCCGATAATATGCTTGAGCAGCACACTCTTCCCCACACCAGAGCGGCCCAAAATGACAAGCGTCTCTCCCTTCTCAACATTCAGCGTGAGCCCCTTTAAAACTTGAGTCGACTCATAGGCTTTCCATAGATCGTAGATATCAATCATGTAAACCACCCCGTAGCATCTTGGAGGATGTTAAGGCCGATAGTAATAAGGAAATTGGTGATGAGGATGAAAGTGTAGCAGATCACGACGCTATTCGTTGTCGAGCGGCCCACACCCTCGGCACCACCCGATGTGTTCAACCCTTTGTAACATGAGATCGTAATGATCAGAACGCCAAAGACAAAAGCCTTTACTATGCCAATTAAGAGATCGAAATTGTTTATATAGATAGGCATCGGATCGAAGTAGGTTGTGGGAGCCATCCCAAAGTAGAAGATTGAGATGAGATAGCCGCCAAAAATCCCCATGAAAATACTAAAAACCGTTAAGAGCGGCATCATAACCATCCCCGAAATAAAACGAGGGGAGATAAGGAAGCGGTGAGGATTGACCGCCATCGTCTCTAGGGCATCGATCTGCTCAGTCACACGCATCGTACCCAGTTCAGCGCACATCGCAGCGCCGACACGTCCCGTCACCATAAAAGCAGTTAAAATGGGCCCCAACTCCGTAATCATCGCCTTTCCCACCATCAGCCCCGTCGCTCCAGCTAGCCCCTTATCACTCAGTTGAAAAAACGATTGCGCCGCGAGGACTAGACCCGTAGAAAACCCCGTCATCGCAACGACTGGGAGGGATAGGACACCGATATTGTAGAGCTGTTCGCGGATTAGAGACCAAGGGGGTGGGCGTCTGAATGTCGCTAGAGTGACATTCCAGATAAGCAGCACATATTCACCAGTCGCTGCGAGAAAGTTAACCTTGCCTAGATAAAAACTCATATCCCTTATTTTTATACTCAATGTTTCATAACTTTGCAAATTTCGGTGACAATTTCAGAGACCGGAGGGGAGATCTCTACCACAAGCGCATCCTCTGGCTCCTCCAGAGTTTCGAACTGGCTCTTTAGAAGAGTAGGATTAAAGAAGTGTCCCTTGCGACCCTCCATCCTTGTGCAGATCAGCTCATAGCTCCCCTTTAGATAGACAAAGAGAACGTCGGGAGAGATCCTTAACTGCTCGCGATAAGTAGCCTTCAGGGCAGAACAGGCCAAGATGATCGAAGGATGCTCTCGCAGAAGCTCAGCAAGCGACCCCAGCCACGGCTCTCTATCCGCATCGCTCAGAGGAACCCCCGCAGCCATTTTGGCCCTGCACTCTTCAGAGTGGAAGGTGTCTCCATCATAAAAGGGGAGTCTCAGCCGCTTCCCCAGCTCCTTTCCAACCGCTGTCTTCCCACTCCCAGAAACCCCCATCACTACAATGCGCATAAAAAAAGATCCCAATAGTTTCTATTGGGATCTTAGAGGTTATAAAAGATTGCGTAAAGCGTTAACGTACCTGCATAGCATTCGTCTCTTGCTCCATCAGTCTTTGATTCGTCTGGGCGATGTTCTTCTCCTGCTCTTTTATATCGCGCTCTTCACCCTCTCTCGACTGATACTCTATTCGACACGCTTCACTCTGCTGCCCACCGACAGTCACATCACGCGTGTTCCTACTGCGGTTTCCCTCCATCCAGGTCTGAAGCGTAGGTTGTATAGCCTTATTACCCAACTCTTTTCCACTATCGATCCACTTGTCTATCGACTCCTTATCCGGCGCATAATTTTTAAGCTGTGTTCCAATCCAGTACCATCCATCAAGGCGAGCGTTATAGGCGGTTTGATTCTCAGGAAACCAACCCTTAATAAAACGAGGACCAGCCATCAGCGCTATTGTGGCGACAGTCTGAGCAGCTTGAACATAGGTACTTCCAGTGGCAGCTGTATTGTGGTGATCTGATACTTCGTGGCTTATCCGTTCCCACTCTTTCTTCATGAGACGGGTCTCTTCCTTAGACTTTTTTGCTGCATCCTTCATTGTCTTGCGGGCTAGAGTCATCACCGCAAAAATCGCGAGAATAGGATTTTTATAACGGGGGAGATGGCCCTCTTTTTTCTCTGCTGAAACATGAGTGTTCTCAGCTTTAGCACCACTCTCTTCAAGAGGTTGTACCTCATCGATCATATAGTCGACGGCACTAGCATCATCAACTGTTTCAACTGTACTAACTTCTGCCATGGCTTACGCCTCCTAAATTTATGTTTTTGAATTTTGCAAGATGCGTGATTTGACTTTCTCCTCAGTCTCCATCTGCTTCGAAGCAGCTCTAACCAGGTCAGAATGGCCTTCCATTTTAAAGGCTCCAAGAGCTTTCTTAAGGTCATCACGGGTTTTTACTCTTTCAATTGTGAGCTCATTGCTGCGTCCTTCGAGCAGAGATTTTGTCTTCTGGCTGCCTAAATCCATGTGGGTAGAAACGGCATTGTTTATTGTAAAAGCGCCACTACTGATTGCCGAGAGGGTCTTTGCGAGACCTTCACGGGCAAAGACGGCAAATCCCTGCTTAAGGCCGAAGCCTGTCAGGAGCGCACCACCTAGGGCTAATGCCGCCACATATTTAGGATCGTATCCTAACTGTTTTAAGGCAAAAGAGCCCATCGAGAGGCCACTTCCTGCCATCATCTCCAGACCGTAATAGGCAGCCGGCAAGCTTCCACTATTTAAACCAAAGGCGACCAGTCCTGCCCCACCAATCATGCCCGTTGAGATCAGAAAGAACTCTACGAGATTGTAGATGAAGGAGAAGGTATCTTCTTTTTTCGTGTTGGCATGCACCTCATCGATGAGTTTATAGAACTCTTGGTTGATGCGGTTTCGCTCTTTTACATGGGTTTTAAGGATCTTACTAGTCGCTTCAAGGCCAGAAGCACGCGTCTCATAGATATCATCTATAACCTCAGCCCACATGGCGCCCAACTGATTAAGCGAGCGTTTGAACTCATCTTGCTGTGATGGGCTCTTGAGCCTCTCCCTCGACTGCACATAGAAGGGACGATCAAAGTCCACACT